>PBXH01000034.1 GCA_002727535.1 Gammaproteobacteria bacterium
AGAGATTATGGATCTAAGAAAAGAAAAGAATTTCTTTGAAACCAGGGTTATTGAATACCAAGTTGGTGGATCACTCCAATTTGACGATTAATGAGTTTGCGCTGCTGTAGGTCTGCAACTATGGCGGTGCTCTGAGAAAAATACCAAAGATCTAGTCTTTTCTTAAAAAGTTTTTAATAAAAATAGTAAAGTTTTATTAAAAATTGTGTAAGATTGGCTCATTATTTGGATCTTCTGCACCTTTCGCTGCAATAAATTACGTTTTGCCAGTCTTTTTTCCACTTTTTTCGCCAATTGAAAGGCTTAGCACATACAGGGCAAACCTTTGAAGGAAGATTTTCTTTTTTCATGAATAGGCTAATTTAAGGATTGCTTTGTGCGTTTTCAATTATAGATTTGTAGAAATTTAGGCTTTCTTTCCCCTTTCTTTCAAGGGTGTTTCTGTTAACGTCCACTAAACCAAACCTTGGTTTATAACCAAACAACCATTCAAAATTATCAAGAAAGGACCAATAGAAGTATCCTCTGATATCTAAACCATCATCAAGACACCTCTGAAGACCTTCTAATGCAGTAGTAATGTAATTTATTCTCTGTTGATCATCATCGGTGCCTATACCATTTTCTGTAACAATCATTGGGCAATTAATTTTTGGAGCAACATACCTAAGAACATTCTCTACAGATTCAGGATAATATTCATAGCCCATCACCAACATATCAGCAGTATTTATATCGGGCATAATGATGCCGTCTGGNCCAAAAGTGTGACGTGTGTACATCTGAACGCCTAAAAAATCATCATCTTTGANTTGATCAAGACATATATCAACTGATTCGGCATNTGCTTTATCTCTTTCTTGTTCTCCTCCCTCGATGCACTGATAGTCCATTATCGATAAGGTAATTCCTACTGGCTGATTGTTGTTAAGATTTTCTTTTATAACCGGAAAAGATTTTCTGTGAGCTTCCAGCATACAATCACGAATCTTATAAGGGTGACCAAATAAGAATGGTCCAAAACTATCTACATCTGAGCCGCAAGATTTAGCAGCTTCATCTACAAATGGTAGAAATGTTTTGATTCCTTCTGGAGGATAGTTGGGAAAACTATGAGCAAAACATGAAGTAAGGTTTGCTTCATTGATAGTGCAGATTATATCTGCGTAATCTCCTAATTCTTTGGTGATTTTTTCTGAATACCTTACAAATAGATCTGCGTTTTCTAGNTTCTCCCAGCCTCCCCTCGCTGTGAACCAAAGAGGAGAAGTGAAATGTTGATATGTCACACATGTTTTTAAGCCCTTCTCATGACAATAATCTAGAACCTTTTTGTAATGATCAATTGCTTCTTGAGANTACTCGCCTTCAGCAGTTTCTATTCGAGCCCATTCAATAGACATGCGATAAGATTGAATTNAATGTTCAGCCATAATATCAATATCTTCTCTGTATCTATTCCATTGATCGCAAGCTATGCCTGATGGTTCTACAAAAATTGTGTCTTTTGTATTCTCTAATAACCAGTAATCAGAATTGGTGTTATTGCCTTCTACTTGATGTGCGGCAGTAGCAGTGCCCCAAATAAAATCCTTTGGTGTCTTAATTATCACAACTTAGCTTTAAGACTGTGATTTGCCTATAGTCTCAAAGTGTTTAATGGCTACATCACCACCTGAATTAGGTCGTTTAGCATCTGTTGTATCTGTTACTTCTGCCCAATGTTCTGCAACTGCTTCAGCTGTAAAATTTTCATCTGTGCCAAAATACTTGCCCATTGTTTCCATAACATAGGTGTTAGCTACAACACCTCCGCCTACTTCAAGAATTTCACCGTTAGGAGCTTTTTCACTTGCAAGGAAGATTACACCAGGAATGATTAATTTAGGATCTAGTTTCTCGGCAAACTCAGGCGGAAATAAATGCTCAGTCATTCTGGTTGTGGCAGTAGGTGCAACAGANTTTGTATGAATATTATATTTTACTCCTTCGAGCTTAAGAGTNTTCATAAGNCCAACAACNCCCATCTTAGCTGCTCCATAATTTGTTTGGCCAAAATTACCAAANAAACCAGAAGAAGATGAAGTCATAATTATTCTTCCGTATTCTTGTTCTTTCATTATTGGAAAAACAGTATGTGCGCAAAGNGCTGAACCTAATAAATGNACATTAACAACTGTGACAAAATCTTCCCAGTCCATTTTTGCAAAAGATTTATCTCTCAAAATTCCAGCATTGTTTATTAAAATATCTACTCTGCCCCATTTTTCCATAGCAGCATCAACCATGGCTTTAACATCTTCTTGTGAACAAACGTTAGCTCCGTTAGCCATAGCTTCACCGCCATTAGCTTCTATCTCTTGCACAACAGTTTCTGCTGCCGTTAGAGAGCCTCCTGAACCGTCTACAGCGCCTCCTAGATCATTAACTANGACCTTTGCGCCTCTCTTTGCGAGCTCTAATGCATAACCTTTACCAATACCGCCACCTGAACCGGTAACTATGGCAACTTTTCCTTCAAAATTTAGTGACATTTTCTGACTCCTTAAAAAAATCTATTAGAGTGTAGATTCTAATGGAAATCAAACACAAGTAAACATAGAATAGAGATAATTTTAATTCTATGAAGATAGTCATAACTGGAGCCGCTGGACAAATTGCTTATTCGCTTGTTCCCTTCCTCTGTGAAAGAGGAATATTTCAATCAGAAGAAAAAATAGACTTGCATTTAGTTGAAATTCCNCCAGCAATGGAAAGATTAGATGGTTTTGTTAAAGAATTAGAGGATTCAGCTTATTCAACTGTTAATTCTATTGTTACNCACGACAATATTGATGCAGCTGTAGAAAATGCTGATTGGTGTTTATTGGTTGGCTCAATTCCTCGTGGAATTATTTTTCAAGGCAAAGAAATTAAAGAAAGATCTGATCTTCTACAGATAAATGGTGGAATTTTTACAGAACAAGGTAAAGCTATAGGCTCAAAAGCTAAAGATAACTGTAAAATTTTAGTGGTAGGCAACCCTGCAAATACCAATGCTCTTATTGGCTATCATAATGCAAATAATGCTAATCAAACCTGGATGGCTATGACAATGCTTGATGCTCTAAGAGCAAAAGCTCAATTATCAATTAAATTAAATTGTCATGTAGATGATATTTATCGTTTAGCAGTATTTGGNAACCATAGTCCGACCATGTTTCCAGATTTAGAAAATACTATTGTTAATGGAAAAAATGCTTATGAATCTATTGATGATCATTCTTGGGTAGAAAAAGAGTTCTTGCCAAAAATACAACAAAGAGGTGCAGAAATTATTGGAGCAAGAGGCGCATCCTCTGCCTCATCTGCAGCCAGAGCAGCATGCGATACGGTTAAAGCAGTAGAACATCCAACTAGATCAGGTGATGTTTTTAATGCTGCTATCATAAGCGATGGAAGTTATGGTGTCCCAACAGGTATATTTTCTGGCTTTCCATTACTATCTGATGGTNGTGGAAACATAGAGATTGTTAGAGATTACAATTTAAGTGAATTTGCAAAATCAAAAATTACAATCACTGCGAATGAACTTCTAGAAGAAAGGGATCTTGTTAAAGATCTAATTTAAACACCAATTACTAAAATCTAGATTATTTTCTGAATTTGGTCTATTTCCGTTATAAATCTGCCAACTTAAATTACCTTGATCATCATAATACTTTGCAGTGCCTTCAATTTTTCCTGAGACAATAGGATAAGTTGCTTTAACAACCCCATTTGGATACCAAGTTTTGAGTTCTCCATCCATAATCCCTGCCTTATAGTTTGCCTGTCTGCCAATTTGTCCATTTAAATACCACTTTGTATAAATACCATCTCTAATTCCATTTTTTAAGTTGTAACGTTCTTTTAGTTCGCCTGTTTTATAGAAAGTCTCAATTAATTCTCCATTGAGACCTAACGAAATTATTAAAAATAGAGCTAGTTTTTTCACTGATCTAATTGCCTCCTAGTTTGGTAGGATCTCCTTTAATACATCCATATATGTATGGAAAATCTTCTGTTGTATGGTAATGGTATTCGTAACCATGTGGATTTTCATGGCTATGACCATTACATTCATCTAAATAAATATCTGGATTATTTTGTTCAACGTATTCATATGCATCCCACACATGCATCTGAGGATTCTGACCAGAAATTAATTGATAACTGCTTTCGGGTCTAACCGTNTTCACACCATCGTTATTTGCATATTCATCAGGACCTAAGATAGGAAAACCATCAGGACCAAACCCTAAGATAATTGAATAATGAATAATTTCAGGTTGTGGATCAGTTCCTGGNTTGGCTGTAAGTCCATTAGGATTAAAACAACGAATATTTAAATAGTGGTTATGGTAAGCAAAGGCTGTGTGACCACCACAATCATCTAGTATGTTGTTGTATACAGGATCGCCATATGCTTGGTTTGGTGGTTGCGCTGCTTCTGTAGGACCAAAAACATAAAGACCTGTATTAGTAAAACCCATATACCCTAATACAACAGAACCTGTATATCCTATGTTAGTTGGTCCATTTGGATCTATTATGGGCTCTAATGGAACTCTCCATTCTTCATCTTTCTCTACTAAATCATTTGGCGTCATAGGAATGAAGTTATAGTGTGGAACTGAATTAGTATTAACAATTAATTCGNCATCAACGCAAGTAACCTGAAGTCTTGGCATCATGTCNTAACTTTCTCCAGGGCCAGGAGCTTCACTTACATCTAAGAATGCTTCTTGAATGTGTGTTGGACAATTTGAATCCATTTCAAAGATGCCTGTTGGAGCTGGTGTTGGTTCTGGTGTTGGTTCTGGTGTGGGTGCTGGTGTGGGTGCTGGTGTTGGAACTGGTTCTGGAGCTGAATATCCTCCTCCACCTCCACAAGCAGTTACAAAAACTAAAGCTAGAAAAATATAGAGCCTGTTCAATTTATTTTAGAGTTGGAAAAAAAACCACATCTCGAATTGAACGTCTATCAGTTGCNAGCATGATTAATCTATCAATACCAATGCCTACACCTACAGCTGGAGGCATTCCATGTTGCAAAGCATTTATATAGTCATCATCAAAGAACATGGCTTCATTATCGCCAGCTTTCTTTTGCTCTACTTGATCAATAAATCTTTGCTCTTGGTCATGTGGGTCATTTAATTCACAGAAAAAATTTGAAAATTCTCTACCTGCAATAAAAAGTTCCATCCTATCAGTGTAGTCTTCATTATCATCCTTTCTTCTGGACAGTGGAGAAACTTCATATGGATAATCTTTGACAAAAGTTGGCTCCCATAGATCTTTTTCTACAAAAGCTTCAAATAGTTCAAGTAATACTTTGCCCCACCCCCANCTCTTCTGCAATTTTAATTTGTTTTCTTTTGCCGTATTAAAAATTTCATCTTCAGTATCAAGGCTTGATAGTTTTAACTTCTCTTTAACTAAATCTTTAAGTGCAACAACTCTAAAGTCTCCTTTTAAATTTAAAGGCTTATCTTCATAAGTTATATCTAGCGAATCATTAACTGCTAACACGCTATCTTGTACAAGCTTTTGTATTAATTTAGCTGTTCTGTTTAGATCGCCATAAGCTTCATAGAACTCCAACATTGTGAACTCAGGATTATGAATCGTTGAAATCCCTTCATTCCTAAAATTTCTATTAATCTCAAATACTTTCTCGTAGCCTCCAACCAATAATCTCTTCAAATAAAGTTCTGGAGCTACTCTTAAAAATAGTTGTTTATCTAATGCATTGTGATGTGTTTCAAATGGTCTTGCATTAGCGCCTCCCGGAATAGGATGCATCATCGGAGTCTCAACCTCTAAAAATCCCTCTTTTTCTAAATTTTCTCTTAATGATTGAATAATCTTATTTCTTTTCACAAAAAGTTCTCTAGATTCAGGATTGCTCATCAAATCTACGTATCTTTGTCTGTATATTGTCTCAATGTCAGTTAAGCCTTTATGCTTTTCAGGCATAGGTTTTAATGATTTCGTTAGNAATCTAATCTTTTTAACTTCNATGGTAAGCTCATCCGTTTTTGTTCTAAATAAAGTNCCCTCAACTCCAATTATGTCTCCCATATCTAATTCTTTAACTGAATCGAGTTCTTCAGCTAAATTATCTTTAGAAAAATAAGTCTGGATTCTGCCTGTAGAATCCTCAAAAGTCATAAAAGCAGCATTACCCATAACTCTTTTAAGTATTATTCTGCCTGCTGTTTTGACTGTAATTTTTTTTGATTCAACCTTTTCTTTGGATAAAGGATTGTATTTTTCGACTAGTTCGCCAATTTGATCTTTCTTTTCAAAATCATTTGGGAAATTAAAACCCTCTGATCTGAGTTTTTTTAATTTCTCTTCCCTATCTTTCTGAACTTTTGTTAATTCTTTAGTATCCATTTTTTAAACTTTCTTTGATGAAGTTATTAATTTTACCATCTAATACTGCTTGCGTATTTGTTTCCTCATGTTTGGTTCTAATATCTTTAATCCTTGATTGGTCAAGCACATAAGATCTTATCTGGTTACCCCAACCAATATCAGTTTTTGCGTCTTCAATTTTCTTAATTTCTTCCTCTTTTTTCTGCATTTCAAGTTCATATAATTTTGATTTTAGTTGTTTTATTGCTCTGTCTTTATTTTGATGCTGCGATCTCTGAGATTGGCACTGAACGACCAAACCTGTGGGAATATGAGTAAGGCGAACTGCTGAATCTGTTTTATTTACATGCTGACCCCCAGCGCCTGAAGCTCTATATGTATCTATTCTTACTTTGGACATATCTAGTTCTATTTCAACGTCATCTTCTAATTCTGGAGAAACAAAAACTGCCGCAAAAGAAGTATGTCTTCTATTACCAGAATCAAAAGGAGATTTTCTTACCAATCTATGAATTCCTGTNTCTGTTCTTAGCCAGCCATAGGAATAATTTCCACTTATATGCATGCTAGCGCTTTTTATTCCAGCAANATCACCAACCGAGTATTCTTCAATCTTTACAGTAAAATNCATATCCTCAGCCCATCTAGAATACATTCTAAAAAGCATTTCAGCCCAATCCTGTGCTTCAGTGCCTCCTGAGCCTGACTGAATATCAATAAAAGCATTATTTAAGTCGTGTTTCTTAGAAAAATATTTCTTAGTTTCTAATGAATCGATTTCTGCATCTATATTTACTAATGAAGTGTATTGAGACTCAAGCTCCTCTTCTTCGTTTAGTTCTATTGAAATATTAATTAGATCTTTTATTTCATTAAACTTTTCATCGAGAGACTTAAATTCATTTAATTTTGACTCTACTGCTGATTTTTCTTTATTCAGAGAATTTAGTTTTTTATGATCTTTCCAGATTTCTGGATCTTGCAATTGAGTTTCTAGTCTATCTAATTCTGATTGAAGTTTTTCAGGGTCAAAGGAACCCCCTAAGACTATCTACTTTCTCAGATGTCTTATTTAAAATTAAAATTATTTCGGATTTATCCATTATCTATAAGTTCAATCAATTCTTTTGCTGGTATATAGCCTGAAAATTTTCTGCCATCATTCAATACAATAGTCGGAGTGCCAGTAATTCCAATTAAACTTCCTATTCTAAAGTGTTCTTTTATCGGATTTTGACATAATTCTTTTTTAATTTCTTCTCCAAGCTTTAATTTAGTTAATGATTCTTTTCTATTATTACTACACCAAGCACTTTGCATATTATTAAATACCTCACTTTCTAGGCCATCTCGTGGAAATCCTAAATATTGAACTGTAATACCTTCATCCAAGTATTTTTCAATTTCGCTATGAAATAATCGACAGTAAGCACAAGAAATATCAGTAAATACTTTTATTCTATGTTTTTCATTTTTTGCTACAAAATCTATTGATTCTTCAGGTTTAATTGTTGACACAATCTTTTGAGTAAACATTGTTTTATATTTGTTGTTAATGCTAACCACGCCATCATCTCTAATGCCTATTAAATCTCCAGCAAAAACAAACTTATAGTCATGCGAGACATAAATTATTTGATTATTTAATACATTAACTGCATAAAAATTTGGTAATTCAGATTCCTCAATAAAATTAATTTCAAAACCAGAAGGAAGTATCTTCTGAATATTTTTTTCCACGTCTTCTTCAGAAAAAAGAATAGCGCTAACCAAAAATAAATATTTTATAAATCTACGCATAACTACCCCCTTGGATGATGTTTCTTATGCATGCTTTGAACTTCATCTTGTGCAACATGTGTATAAATTTGTGTTGTTGCTAAATCAGAATGGCCCAAAAGTAGCTGAACCGACCTTAAGTCTGCTCCATTATTCAGCATATGTGTTGCAAAAGCATGTCTCAAAGTATGCGGATGAACATCTTTTTTTATTTCAACTCGTTCAATGTAAATCTTAATTCTATGCCAAAAGCTATGTCTCGTAATTTGTTTTCCATGTGTAGATACAAATATATTTGTCTGATCTTTGCCTTTACTTAATTTATCTCTTGAATCTGAAAGATATAGCTTAATCATCTCTACTGCTTGATCTGTTAAGGGAATAAGCCTTTCTTTGCCTCCCTTGCCCATTACTTGAACAGATCCTCTTGTTAAATCTACATTATGTATTCCTAGGCCTACCAATTCACTTATTCTCATTCCTGTTGCGTACAAAGTATAAAGCATAGCTTTATCTCTCAATTCAATATGTCTAGTCTCATCTGGAGCATCTAGAATTTTTTGAGCCTCTTCTACTGTTAAAGTTGTAGGCAAGAAAAAGCCTGCTTTTGGGGCATCTATATTGGTAGTTGGATTGCTAGATATTTGATTTGTAGAAATTAAATATTTATAGAATCCTTTTAGTGAAGAAATATTTCTAGATATAGTTTTTGATGAAAATCCTTTATCTAGCAAATGACTTAGATACGATAGAATTAATAAGTGATCTGCTCTTAGCACTGATTTTTCATTCTTTTCAACAAATGATCTGAACTTATTTAGGTCATTTTTATATGAATCTAATGTATTTTGAGAGAGATTCTTCTCTAACCAGAGAGAGTCAATAAAGGTTTCAATTAATAGTTTAGATTCTGATTGCACTAGGTAATTTTTTCTTTAATCCTAGCAGATTTTCCAGATCTTTCACGAATGTAGTACAACTTAGATTTTTTGACTAAACCCTTTCTCTTGACTTTAATTGAACCAATTAAAGGACTATGTGTCTGAAATGTTCTTTCAACGCCCACACCATTTGATATCTTCCTGACGATAAAAGAAGAGTTTATACCTCTGTTCTTTTTGCTTATCACAAGACCTTCAAAAGCTTGAAGACGAGTCCTTTGGCCTTCTGTAACCTTAACCTTAACCTCAACTGTATCTCCTGTTCTAAATTCAGGATGATCTTGAAGCTGTTCCTGTTCTATTTTTTCAATTACGTTTTCAGTCATTTTTATTTATTTTTTGTTAAATTGCTCTTCGTACTGCCGTAATAATATCATTTCTTTTTCAGAAAGTTGTATTTGTTTAAATAAATCTGGCCGTTTTTGTTTAGTCACCCAAAGACTATTAGCTAGCTTCCACTCTTCAATTTTCTTATGATCCCCAGAAAGCAGTATTTCTGGAACGTGACTCCCTTCAAATTCTTTTGGTCTGGTGTATACATGACCTTTTAACTTTCCATCTGAAAAACTATCTTTAGAAACAGATTCCTTATTTCCTATTACTCCTTCAATGTTTCTAAGAATTGAATCTATTACTACGCATGCTGCTATTTCGCCACCACTTAGAACATAATCGCCAATAGATAATTCTTCATTCACATATTTATTAATAAATCTTTGATCAATACCCTCATATCTTCCACAAACAAAAGTTATATCTTTATGTTTTGATAGTTCCAAAGATTTTTTTTGATTAAAACTTTCACCTTGAGGAGTGAGATAAATTACATGTCCAGGTGTATCAATTTCTTTAATGCAATCAGCTAAAGGCTCAGCAGATATGACCATACCTTCTCCACCGCCATAAGGAGAGTCATCAACACTACCATATTCTGTTTTTGAGAATTTTTTTAGATCAAATAATTCAAGTTTAGCTTTTTTAGCTTTAAAAGCTTTTCCTGTTAATCCGTGCATAGAAGCTTCTATAATTTCTGGAAAAACAGATATTACATTTATATTCATTCTTGTTCCCACTCAACAACAATTAATTTAATTTCATTATCAAATTTTTTAAAAAAATTTTCTTCAATTGGAATAATAATCTCCTCATCAGATCCTTGAATGAATAAAAGATCTGAAGCGCCGTGATTTTCAATCTTAGTTACTGTTCCAAGAATCTTCTCATCTGTATTTTTAACTTCAGAACCTATGAGGTCATTCCAGTAAATTGATCCATCATCTGTTTCTGGGAAATCTTCTCTTGGTGTACTAACCTCTTTATTGACATATTTTTTTATCTCATCAATGGAAGTAATATTATTTATCTTTACCAATATGTGATTTGAACTTTGCGTGCTGAAGCTTATTTCAACTTTTTCACCATCAATAAAAAAATTTTTAAAACTTTGAATATTTTCAGCTGGATGACAGAAAGAGATAAGTCTTATTTCTCCTTTTAGACCATGCGTTTTTCCAAATTTACCAATTGGAACTAAAGACGTACTATTGATTTTTATTTTCTTCTGTATCTGATTTTGATTCAGCTGGAGCTTCCTCNTCTACTGGAGCTTCCTCTTCTACTGGAGCTTGCTCTTCTACTGGAGCTGCTTCTTCTGTTTCAGCAGGTGCTGCTTCTTCAGCAGGTGCTTCCTCTTCTACTGGAGCTGCTTCTTCTGTTTCAGCAGGTGCTGCTTCTTCAGCNGGNGCTNCNTCTTCNNCNGGNGCTTCCTCTTCTACTGGAGCTGCTTCTTCAGCAGGTGCTNCNTCTTCTNNTNNAGCAGGTGCTTCCTCAGTATTTGCTTCTACAGCTTCATCTCCATCTGCTGGTACTGCTTCTTCAGCTGGAGCTTCCTCTTCTGCTGCTTTTTGTTTTTCTAGGATAGCTTTCTCTTTTCTTTTTTGTTTTTGTTCTGTTTTTTTCTGTTCTAATTCTGCTAACTCTTCTTCTGACATCTTAGATCTTTCAAATAACATTTTGACTGTATCGCTTGGAATGGCTCCAACTGATTTCCAATACTCAAACCTTTCATGATCTAATTTAATTTTTTCTTCGCCACCTTTTGCTATTGGATTGTAGAAGCCTATTCTCTCAATAAAGCTTCCATCTCTTTTCTTTCTACGGTCTGAGACACATATATGATAAAAAGGACGTTTTTTCGCCCCTGCTCTTGAAAGTCTTATAACTACCATCTTTTACTGTATAATATTTTGAAAATGGAATTTTACACCTTTTCTATACAAGATTCACAACTTATTTCTTATTTTCTTGATTAATTTTTATATTTATTTAAATGGATAGTTTCGGTTTCGTACTAATAATTGTTTTAATTCTTCTGATAATAGTTTCTGCTTTCTTCTCTGGTTCAGAAACTTCCATCATGGCAATAAATCAAATAAAGCTTGATAGTGCATCTGAAAAAGGCCAAAAATCAGCTAAAAGAGTTAATTCCTTGAGGAAAAGAGTTGATGAAGTTTTAGGAGTTATTCTTATCGGGAATAATTTAGTAAATATTTCTGCTTCAGCATTACTGACATACTTCGTTATAAAAGAGTTTGGAGACCAATATGTCTGGGTTGGAACATTATTGCTTACAATTTTAATAATTGTTTTTGCTGAGATTGCACCAAAGAATTTTGCTGCAAAAAAACCTGAAGCAATAGCATATCCAGCAAGCATTATTCTTGAATTTCTTACAAATACTTTTGGATGGCTCTCAAAAATTCTTAATTTCTTCAGTTCTAAAGTTACTGGGGTAAAAAATGATGATAATTATTTTGGACAAAACCTTAATAGAGATGAACTTAAGTCTGTCTTAGCCAAAGAAACTGAAGAGGTTGATAAAGAAGAGATGGAAGCAATGAAATCTCTATTAGAGCTAAAAGAATTAACTGTACAAGATATTCTTATACCTATTAATGAAGTTATTAACTTAAATTTAGATGAGATTGATTCTTTTGAAAATGATGAGAGGGATAGGTTTTATCCTGTACGTGAAAAGGCAAATTCAGAAGTATTGGGTTTTATACATTCCAAAGAAATCGAGCAACTTGAAGACTTTAAGATGAATTCTAATGATTTTCTTATTGATCCATATTATGTCCCTGAAAGCACACAATTATTTTCTCAACTGAAGAGCTTTCAAAAAAATGGAACTGAAGTGGCACTTGTAGTTGATGAGTATGGTGAAACAACTGGTCTTATTACGCTCGAAGATCTGATAGAACAAATTGTTGGACGATTAAATGAAGAAGATGATCTTGGGTTTGTTATAAATGATGATTTATCTGTTTTAGTTGATGGTTCTGTCAGTATTAGAGATTTAAATAAACATATGTCTTGGAACCTTCCTGAAGAAAGCGCAAAAACATTGAGTGGTTTAATTGTTGACCATCTAGATGAAATACCTGCTGGAAATATTTGTATAACTTTAGATCAATACAAGATCGAAACTACTCAAATTGAAAATAACGTCGTACGTAAAGTTACTGTCAGTAAAATAAACTAGTAGTAATAAACCAGCAATCCAAAAAATAAAGTTAGAATCAAGCCAGAATGAATAACGGCTTTCACTGACTCAAGCCAATTTCTCATCTTTCCGAATATTGCATTTGCTTCTATTGCTAGAATTAATGCTGTTCCAATCCATAATGATGGTGTTTCCCATCCTGATATAGCTACGCCTGGAATTTCATAAAAGTAATTTTTGCCCACGCTTATATGTGCTGAGTAAATCATGAAATAAAGCATTGGAAAAGAAAACAAGGTATTAGTTCTAGAGGCTAAAGCTGCTTTTGCCCCTGCTTCTGCTGCATCATCAGTGCCAGCTATAACTTTTTTCTGATTTGGCCAAATAATCAGCCATACATTTAGAAACATTATTGTTGCCATTAATGCTCCTAAAGACATTCCTACGCTATATCCAGTCCCTATATACCATAGGAGATAAACACCTGTTAAAAATGTAAATAATGCTGCCCATCTAAAATACCAAAGAGCATTTGGTTGTAATTTTTGTAAGACATCTTTTTTTCCTTCAGGAGTAGCTTCTTTCAGATAACCAGCCCCAACAAAGTTAAAGTAATAAAGTAATCCTATCCATGTTATTCCAAACAAAACATGTAAAAATCGATCGATTTGAGATAAAAATTCCAACATAATGCAACCCCCGTTTTTAACATTGTAATTCATGATAAAAAAAAAGGGAGCTATTGCTCCCTTTTTTTATCGAACTTAAAAAATTACATCATGCCGCCCATATCTGGCATACCGCCTGGAGGCATACCTCCTGGCATAGGGTCTTTAGATGGAATTTCAGATACCATACATTCAGTAGTTATCATCATTCCACCAAGAGAACCAGCAGCTTGCAATGCTGTTCTTGTAACTTTTGCAGGATCTAATATGCCCATTTTAAGCATATCGCCATATTCTCCTGTAGCTGCATTGAAACCATTGTTTCCTTTAGCTTTTTTTACAGCCTCAGCTACTACAGATGATTCTTCTCCAGCATTACTAGCGATAGTTTTTAGTGGATATTCAAAAGCTCTTAATGCGATGTTTATACCTTCTTGCTGGTCTTGATTGTCGCCTTTAAGTTTTCCAATTTTTTCTAAAACTCTTATAAGAGCTACGCCACCACCTGGAACTACACCTTCTTCAACTGCAGCTCTAGTTGAATGTAGCGCATCCTCAACTCTTGCTTTTTTCTCTTTCATTTCAACTTCTGATCCGCCACCAACTTTTATAACAGCAACTCCACCAGCGAGTTTTGCAACTCTTTCTTGTAGCTTCTCTCTATCATAATCAGATGTGGTATCTTCAATTTGAGTTCTTATTTGTTGTACTCTTCCATCTATTGTTGATTTAGCTCCAGCACCATTAACAATAGTTGTATTCTCTTTATCTAAGACAACTTTTTTTGCTGTACCTAAATCTTCAACTGTTGTTGTTTCAAGAGATAATCCAACTTCTTCAGATATCACTTTTCCACCTGTTAATACTGCAATATCTTCGAGCATAGCTTTTCTTCTGTCACCGAAACCAGGAGCCTTACATGCTGCAACTTTAACAACACCTCTCATATTATTTACCACTAATGTTGCAAGAGCTTCGCCTTCAACATCTTCAGCAATAATCAAAAGAGCTTTTCCTGATTTAGCCACAGCTTCTAGTAATGGAATTAAATCTTTTATATTTGATATTTTTTTATCAAAGAGAAGAATAAATGGATCTTCCAATGCAACATTCATCTTTTCCTGATTGTTAATGAAATATGGAGAAAGATATCCACGATCAAATTGCATGCCTTCTACAACATCTAGTTCGTTATCAATACCACTACCATCTTCAACAGTAATAACACCCTCTTTGCCAACCTTGTCCATAGCTTCAGCTATTATTTCCCCTACATCAGTATCTCCATTAGCTGATATTGATCCAACTTGAGCAATTGCTGAGTTATCCTTGCAAGGTGTTGATAGTTTTTCAACTTCCTTAACAGCAGCCGCTATAGCTTTATCAATTCCTCTTTTAAGATCCATTGGGTTTAATCCAGCTGAAACTGATTTTAGTCCTTCATTTACAATTGCTTGAGCTAGAACAGTTGCTGTCGTTGTTCCGTCTCCTGCTTGATCATTTGTTTGAGAAGCTACTTCTTTAACCATCTGAGCTCCCATATTCTCAAATTTATCCTCTAATTCGATTTCTTTTGCTACAGAAACACCATCTTTTGTAACTGATGGTGCGCCAAATGATTTATCTAGAATCACATTTCTGCCCTTAGGGCCTAATGTAACTTTCACTGCATCTGCAAGTGTATTAACACCTTCGAGTAATTTTGCTCTTGCATCTTCGCTAAATTTAACATCTTTTGCTGCCATATTTCCTCCTATTTAACGACTCCATAGATTTCACTCTCATTTAGAATGAGAAGCTCTTCTCCATCTATCTTTACGGTGTTTCCACCATATTGTCCAAATATCACATGATCACCTACTTTTAGATCAACTGGAGTTACTTTTCCATCTTGAGATTTTTTTCCAGGACCAACAGCAACTACTTCTCCTTGCTGTGGTTTCTCAGTAGCTGAACCAGGAAGAACTATTCCTCCTGCTGATGTAGTTTCTTCATCTTGTCTTTTTACGACAACTCTATCTTGTAATGGTCTAATTTTCATAAGTTGTTATCCTCCAATAACATGCTTTATATAGTATCTATGCAGATTTTTTCAAGTTTCTATCCATTAGAAAATGAAAAGCAAATCCCGCAAATACTCCTAAAGAATTGGCTATTATATCCATATACTCAAAATTCCTCAAACCTGTAATAGATTGGGTAAATTCTAAAGAAATTCCAAGAGTTAAAATTATCATTAATAAATAGATAGTATTTGTATTTTTGCTTGCTACTAAAGTGATGTAAGTAAGAATCGCATACACTGAAAAATGAATTAATTTGTCATTCATCTGGGAAGAAGTTTCGCCCGGATCTATTAACGAAAGCAAAGAAATAATTAATGCTAAAGCTATAGATAGAACTTTAAAACCGTTATTTGCATTCCACCTTAATTGATCTTTGTATAAAAGGTAGGATAAGCACACTGCCGGTATTCCAAGAAAACCCATAATCATAAAAAAATTATAGAAACCATATGCACTAGCTATAAAGCCTGAAGAACCTTTCATTAATGTTCCTGGAATTATCACAAGAGAAGCAAGAAATGCATATTGAATAGCGGTGAATCTTCTATCAACTAAACCAACAAGAAAAGTGATAAAACATACAGCAGTAAAGGCTTGAGCAATAGTATCAAGAAAATTAATAGCAATGAAATTTGTGAAAGTTGGGTATAGAAACAAGAAAGAAAAAAGCACATTACTACATAACACAATGATTGCGCCAAGAAACATAGAAAAATTTATTTCTAGTCTTTTTATACTCCAAAGCGCTAAACCAGAACCAACAAATGTGGCTGCAAAATTAAAATAACTTTTTTGTGCCAAGAAATCTGGTTTATTAAGTCCTACTTCTGTATACAAAGATGCTGCCATTGGTCCAAGCACAATATCTGAAATCTTATATATGCCAATAAGTACTAGGAGTGTAATAATGCTCTTTTTTTGCAAAAGCTCTCTAAATGCATCAAGAAATTGACTGAAAGTGCTTTGATTTGATTCCAGCTCATCAACTCTTTGAGAAAGAATTGTAATGAGAGGTAAAGCAAACATCAAAAATGCTAAATATAAATATATTAGTGACCAATTATCTGCACCAATTAAATTGTAGACTTGAGCGCCTATTAGAAATGCTCCAACCTTATAACCAATTTGATAGACAGTTGCTAAATTTTCTGCATCAAAATATTTATCATATTCGACTCTGTATGCATCAAGAGCTATATCCTGAACAGAAGAAAAGAAATATATTAAACAAGCTAAAATCACGACCAGAACAAGTTGATCTTTTGGGTTAATGAAAGATAAAGATAAAAGCAAAAATCCAAGAATAATCTGAGATAAAAGAAGCCAAGACCTTCTTAAACCAAGAAGCTTATAAAGAATTGGTATTTTCAATTTGTTGACAAATGGGGACCACAAAAAATTCAAGGCTACGATCAAAGAAGACACTGTTACTAAGCCTAAAGTTTCTTTACTTACATCTGCTGATAATAACCAAAGCCCAAAAGGTAGACCTAATGCAAAACTTGGCATGGCAGCAGAAATACCTAAAAACAGAAAATTAAACTGTGTATTTTTTAATTTGCTAATCATTTAATTTATCCCAGTTAAAATGAGGTCCTGGATCAACCTTACGATCTGGAGCTATATCGCTATGCCCTACTATGTCGGCTATTCCATATTCTTCTTTTAATTTTAAGATAACAGGTTTTAATGTTTCATATTGTTTATCAGTAAATTCTTGATCGACTGTGCCTTCAAGCTCTATTCCAATAGAAAAATCATTGCATCCTTCCCTGTTATTGAATGATGATTCGCCCGCATGCCATGCACATTTATCAAAAGGCACAAATTGTATTATTTTTCCGTCTCTTTTGATGAAAAGATGGGCAGAGACTTTAAGCCCTTTTAAGGTTTCAAATGTTGAATGCTTATTGAAATCAAGTTTATTTTGAAAAAGATCTATCACATTTGAATTTAGGAAATCTCCTTCAGGCAAACTTATACAATGAATCACTATTAAATCAATCGAACAATTCCTCTCAGAATTATTTGGAGATTCAATAAATTCTGCAGAACCAATAAGATGGTCTTTTATCTCAAAATTCATAACATAGATTTTAAACTGTTGAAAACAACAATACGAATTAGTCTTCTATAAGATCTGATATAAACTTTGCTCCGAAAGCAGCCATAGTCCAGCCTAAATGGCCATGACCAGAATTATAAAATACATTTTTTCTTTTGGATTCTTTCATTATTGGCACCATATCTGATGTCATTGGCCTTAAGCCTGCCCAAGTAATGAAGTTATCAGTGTTGATTTCAGGGAAACAATCATTAACCCATTCTACTAATGGTGTTATTCTTTCTTTTCTTATTTCTTTATTTTCTCCTGCTAATTCTGCAGTCCCAGCTACTCTAAGGCGATTTCCTAATCTGGATGAAACAATTTTACTATTATCATCTTTAATAGAGACATATGGAGCAGCGTTTCTTGAGGTTTCGTCATCCAGATCTATGGTAATTGAATAGCCTTTTACAGGATAAATTCTAAAATTATCTCCGAATTTGTTTCTAAATTCTTGAGTTTTTACTCCTGCACAAATAATAACTTTATCAAAGGCAATATCCTCTTTGTCTGTTGAAATTATTGGAGCATCTAGACCGTGTATATCTTTTACTTGTTCATTGAATCTAAATTTAACTCCATACTTAGATGACAAAACATTTCCAAGATTTACACAATATTTATGTATATCTCCAGAAGCGTCTGCTTCTGTATAAATACCTCCTGCCACTACTTTATTTTTATTTAAAGCTGGCTCTACCTCAAAAACTTCTTCTTTTGACAATTCTTTCCATTCGCAACCTGTATTTTCGATCCAATCTTTTTTTGATTTAGCTTTTTCAAAATCAGCAGTATTACCAAAAATCTGTATTGCTCCTTTTCTTGTTAGGTCAAAATCTATATTTTCATCTTCTGCAATTTGAAAATATAACTCTCTAGACTTTACGGCTATTTCAAAAGCATTCTGAGAATTAATTTTGTATTTACCTGAGACAGAGGTATAGAAGAAATTTGCCATCCACATATATTTTGAATATGTATCAGCTAAATCAAGAAAGTTTGGTACTGGATTGAATAATAATGGGGCATCTTGCTTAAACATCCACCCAATTCCCTTTTTTACGTTATCCCATTTTGTCCACATTTCGGCACTAGAAGCAC
>PBXH01000035.1 GCA_002727535.1 Gammaproteobacteria bacterium
ATGATCTTCCTCTTCAAACTATAGTAGAAGCTATTTCAAAAAGATTGCATAAAATTACTGGGGATTCAGAGTTATTGGAACGTTTAGAGTGGTTCAAAAGAAGAAATGAATTTCAAGAACAAACTATTGCTCCAATTCAAAGAAAACCTTTTTTCTGTTCTGGGTGCCCGCATAATTCATCTTTAAAATTACCTGAAGGTAAGAGAGCGTTAGGTGGTATTGGTTGTCATTATATGGCAGTAGAATCTGTTGAAGGAACCGAGTTCTTTACTCAAATGGGAGGAGAGGGTACACCTTGGATTGGTATTGCACCATTCTCTAAAGAAGAACATATTTTTGCCAATCTAGGGGATGGAACTTACAAACATTCTGGAATTTTAGCTATTCGTGCAGCATTAGATGCAAATGTAAACATTACCTACAAAATACTTTATAACGATGCTGTTGCTATGACAGGAGGACAAGAAATTGGTGATAACTGGAACGTTGAAGGAACAGTAAAACAAATGCTTGCAGAAGGGGTTAAAAAAGTTTCTATCCTTTCTGAAGACCCATCAAGGCACAAGCATTTAGTATGCAAAGAAGTAAAAAGTTTGCATAGAGATTCAATCATCGTGGAGCAAGAGGAGCTAAGCAACCATAAGGGTGTTAGTGTTTTAATTTTTGACCAAACTTGTGCAGCTGAAAAAAGAAGAAAAAGAAAAAGAGGACTGATGGAAGATCCTACAAAGCGGGTAGTCATAAATCCAGAAGTATGTGAAGGTTGTGGCGACTGTTCAATTCAATCAAGCTGCGTGTCGATAGAACCTCTAGAAACCTCACTTGGCAGAAAAAGAAAAATAAACCAATCAAATTGCAACAAAGATTACACATGTATAAAGGGATTTTGTCCTTCTTTTGTCACTGTAGATGCTCAACTAAAATCTAATACAGTTTTTCGTGAAATTGGAGATTTACCAGAACCTGAAAGAAATTCACATGAAGAAATATCAAATATAATGCTAACTGGAATAGGAGGAACTGGAGTTCTTACAATTTCTGCTATTTTGGCATATGCAGCTCATTTTGAAGATAAAGATTCATCGGTGATGGATATGACAGGACTTGCACAAAAAGGAGGAGCGGTTTGGTCTCATATCAAAATTTATGAAAAAGGCACTAAACCATTTAGTCAGAAAATTTCACCTGGTTCTGCAGATTTGCTCTTAGCATGTGATGCAGTAGTTGGAACTAAACCTGAAATACAAGAAGTTGTATCAAGTGAGAAAACAACAACTGTGATAAACAACAACACTATCCCAGTCTCCGACTTTGTTACCGACAGGGAATTAGATTTTAAAGATAATGAAGTTTTAGAGATGATAACAAAAACAACTAAAAAGGTAGTTTCATCAGTACCTGCCATAAAAATTTCTGAAGTTTTGTCGGGCGACGCTATAGGAACAAATATGGTTATGTTGGGTTCCGCATATCAAAATGGACTCATTCCTTTAAAAGCAGAGAATATTGTCAATGCTATAAAGCTTAATGGCGTCGGTATAGAGAGAAATATATATAATTTTAGTCTTGGNAGATTATATGCAGTCGATCCAAAAAATGAATTATTTGANTTCTTGTCTAAAGATAAAATTAAGGAATTAAGTTCCGAGGANCTTTTTGAAGAGAGACTTNGTCGCATTGAAAATTATGATCGAAGAGTTGCAAAAGATTTTCAAAAAACAAAAGAACAGATAGACAATCTACTCTCCACAGAAGTTGATTCAGAAAGACTAAATATTGATGCAATTAAAGAATTNTATAGGGTTTTTGCAATTAAAGATGAATATGAAGTTGCAAGGATGCATTTAGAAACTACATCTAATGTGNTAGATGGGCAGTTTGAAAGTTGGAAAAATTTAAGTTTCTATTTGGCTCCTCCAATGCTGTCTTTTATTAAAGATAAACGAACAGGAAGGCCAAGAAAAATTAAGGTTCCAGGTTATATAGCTATTCCAATGTTTAAATTATTACGTTCTTTAAGTTTTTTAAGAGGAACAATATTCGATCCCTTAAACCTTACTTCTGATAGAAGAAGAGATCTAAGACACAAAAAAATTTTTAAACAAAAGATTGCCGATATTAATAAACTAAATAGCGGTGAGAAAGCAAAAAAATTAAGAGACCTTATAACTGCATCGAGCAATGTAAAAGGATATGGTCCTGTTAGGCATGAAGCTTTTATAAAATTTAAAGATCAATCAAATCAAATAAAATGAGAAAAGTTACTAACCATTATTTTGTATCTCCACAAATAGAATCTTCTGATATTAAATCTCTTAAAGATCAAGGTTTTGAGCTCATAATCTGTAACAGGCCTAATGGAGAAGAGCCAGATCAGCCAGATTTTGAATCTATCAAAGAAGAATGTTCAAAATTAGGAATAAAATTTTATAACTATCCACTGAGTCCAGGGGATTTAAATTTAGAACGTGTATTAGAAACCAAAGCAATAATAGAAGAAGACAAAAAGACATTGGCTTATTGTCGTACAGGGACTAGATGTATTACTCTTTGGGCTTGTGCAGAAGTTGCCAATAAGGAAATAAAAGAAATATTAAAAATATCTGATAATGCTGGATACGATTTAAATCATATGGAAGAAATTCTATCTAGTCTTAAGGCTGCTTCTTAAATAAAAGAATAAACCAGACTACTGGTATTACTATCAGACAACCCGCAGTTATATTTATTGCAAGTTCTAATGGGAAATCAACTATAGCACCTAAGAAATCAGATAGACTGTTACCAAACAAAGCCCCATAGATCGCTCCATGAACTCCAGAACCCTTAAAATATTTATCAATATCTATTCCTAATAGAGTCGAGAAAGCTAATACCCCATTGTCTATAAGGCCATAAATTATTCCTTCTGGTATCCAATCTAACATTTTAAAAAATTTTCTTTTTCATTTGATTTAGGTGCAAGTATAACGTTGCAAACCAAACCAATTCAAAAGCTACAAAACTCCATAAAAAAGCTGAATTTAATTCACCAAAAATTAGAGAGACAACTCTTCCNAGCAAGATGCCTATTATTATAAATATTAGTANTTTCATAAAGAGTTCTTCATGCTTGTTTTGAAAGACTGTAGCTAATGCAAATAGTCCTATTAGTAGATTTATACCGCCATATACAGAACGTATTTCTGATGAGCCTAAGCTAGAGTTAATAGTTAATCCAACTTCATTCACAAAAGANACTGGATCAATTAATGCCCAGCCACCTAGACCACCATAAATTATTGCTGTTATGACAAGGAATATTCTAGTTATCATCATTGATTATTTTTATTTAGTAGGTCTATATTACCACCGGTTGCCATTACATTGTCAGTAAAAGTTTTCTCAGTTACAAAGCTTTTTAAGTAATTTGGTCCGCCAGCTTTAGGGCCAGTTCCGCTAAGNCCTTGNCCTCCAAANGGCTGAACTCCTACNACTGCACCAACAATATCTCTATTTAGATAGAAATTGCCNATTTTAGCTTTTTCAAATATTTTATTTGCCTTCTCAGTAATTCTTGAATGAACGCCCATAGTTAAACCAAAACCAGTTGCATTAACTTCNTCTAGAATTTTATCTAAATCTTCACTTTTATAACTTATGAAGTGTAATATTGGCCCGAACTTTTCTCCATTAACTTCAGCAATGTTATTAATCTTAAAAGNAATTGGTTTTATAAAATATCCNTCTTCTGAGCAATCCTTATCANATTCAATAAATTCCTTGTCAGTTTTAAGTTTGGCTATATGNGCATTAAGTTTATCTAAAGAGGTTTTATTTATTATTGGACCAATATCTGTTGTTGGCTTATTAGGATCTCCTAGCTCTAATTCTTGCATAGCTTCATCCAAATAGTCCCAATATTCTTCAGCTATTTCTTCTTGCACATAAATTACTCTTAATGCACTACATCTTTGGCCAGCACTTAAAAAAGCGGATCTAACTACATCATCAATGACTTGCTCCTTTAAAGATGAAGAATCAACAAACATCACATTTTGGCCACCTGTTTCAGCAATCAATGTTTTTATTGGGCCGTTTGAGTTAGCAAGATTAATATTAATTTTCTTTGCAGCTTCTGATGAACCAGTGAAAGCAACTCCATTTAGNTGATCATTTTTTGTCAATTCATTTCCTATCTCTCTACCACCAATTATTAGTTGCAATGTTGATCCTGGAACTCCAGCTTCATGAAATAATTTAATTATTTCATACGCAATTATTGATGTGTCTTCTGCTGGTTTTGCAATAACACTATTGCCAGTAATTAGAGCTGCAGAAATTTGACCTATAAAAATAGCCATTGGAAAGTTCCAAGGACTTATGCATAAAAATTTACCTTTTGGTGCATGCAACAAATAATTTTTTTCTCCTGTCGGACCTTCCAATTCTTCTTTAGTAAACAATTCTTTAGCTTGGTGGCAATAATAATTAATAAAATCTATAGACTCTCTAACCTCAGCATCACAATCCTTTAAGGTTTTACCAGCTTCATTAGCTAAAAGATAAAAGAACTTATCTCTATTATTCTGAATATCTACTGCAACTTTATTAAGAATTTTAATTCTCGCTTCCAGATCCAACCCAATCCAAGATTCATCTAATTCAATATCNTCTAATTTATTTTTAGATAGATATGAGACTTCNCCTATTTNCTTCTTGTTGTCAAAAGGGGTTTTCTTAATCTCATATTCTTCAGACACATCTAAGCCATTTATAATCGAACAGGCTTTAAATTTATCATTATCAAAATCTTTCATATTGTTCTCCAATTCTTTTATATCTTCTAAATCACCAAAATCAAAGCCAATTGAATTATCTCTGTTTGAAAATATATCCATCGGTCTTGGAACAATTTTAAGGAANTTACCTTCTTTTAAATTAGCTGAAGCAATTTCTATTGGGTTTTTTACCACATCACTGACAGGTATTTCTTTAGAAAGATATTTATTTACAAATGAACTATTAGCTCCATTCTCAAGCAATCTTCTGACAAGATAAGGTAAGAGTTCTTTTTTTGATCCAACAGGAGCATAGACTCTTGTCAAAGGAAAATCTTCATATACTTTTTTTGCATTTCTATAAGTTAAATCACCCATTCCAAATATTCTTTGGAATTCAAATTCGTTCTCTCTCCCTTTATAGAGATCCATAATGCCTGCAATGGTNTGAGCATTATGAGTAGCAAAGTAAGGTCTAATATTTTTTGTTTCTGAAATAATTTTTGCAGTTGCTAAATAATTTATATCTGTGAATGATTTTGATGTAAATACTGGCAAATCTGGAGCACCTTTAGTTTGATGAATTTTAATTTCTTGATCCCAGTAAGCACCTTTAACTAATCTCATCATCATTCCATTTCTTTGCGAACCAAGTTCTTCGATGAAATTAACTATTATTGGAGCTCTTTTTCCATATGCTTGAATTGCTAAACCAAGACCACCCCAATCTTGTATTTTTTTTCTTGAAGCTAATTCTTTAATTAAGTGTAGACTTANTTCAAGCCTATCTTGNTCCTCAGCATCAATAGTAAGNGCAATATCNTGTTGAGCAGATTGCAAACAAAGTTCATAAACNCTTTCTAAAAGTTCTGATACNACTCTATCTTTTTTAGTGGCCTCNTATCGTTGATGAATAGCAGATAATTTAATCGATATTTCGTGAAAAGAAGAGGAGAGTAAAGCATTCTTTTCTCCTACTTTTCTGATGGCGTTTTCATAAGAATCAAAAAAGAAGTCAACATCTGATTGTGTTCTTGCAGCTTCACCCAACATATCAAATGAGCAAGGCACTTTTGGCGAATCAAATTTATTCAGAGCATCATCAATATCAATTCCAGAAACAAATTCCTCGCTGAGTATTTCCATGCCTTTTTTTATAGCTTCCCTTAAAACAGGGTCTCCAATTCGTGCAGTTAGCCCTTGAAACCAGCTTATTGGATTAGCACTGATCGATTTATCGAGCTCAACTACCTGTTCCGCCAAAAACAGACCAAAAGTTGTGGCATTAACAAATATAGAAGGAGATTTATTAAAATGATCTAACCATTTTTTGCCTCCAATTTTTTCTTCAATAATTTCATCACATGTTTGATTGTCAGGTATTCTTAAAAGAGATTCTGCAAGACACATTAGAGCAACACCCTCTTGATTGCTTAAACCATATTCAAGAAAAAAGCTGTCTAACCTTGTTTTATTTCTGTCTTTACGACAATTTTCTACTATTAAAGAAGCATTTTGACTTATATCAGGATTATTAATCCAATCATTTTTNTCTATTAGATTACTTACAAGATCATGTTCTGNTGCGTACTTTAGTTTTTTTAATTCTTGAAAATAATGCTGAGTAGCCATTTTTATACTATTCAGATTTTGCTTGATCGAAAGATTCTTTAATTAGTTTTTTTAACCAGATATGTCCTGGATCATTATCATTTAATTCATGCCACGCTAAAAAGAATTGCGATGGAGCAACTTCAAAAGGCAGTGTTTTATATGCTAAGTCATGCTTGTTTGCAAATGATTTTGTACAAGTCAAAACCATATCAGTTGTGTTAAGTATTTCGGGAGCAATAAGATAATGTTGGGCTCTTAATACAACTTTTCTATCAAGTTGAAGTTTTGCCAGAGCATTATCAACAAGGGCAGCGCCTTGTCTTCTACCTGATATTTTTATGTGATCTAAATCTAAATATTGCTCTACACTAATATTTTTTTCTTTAGCTAATTTATGTTCTTTTCTGAAACCACAAACAAATACATCTTCAAAAATTAGCTCTTTCTTTATCTCTGAGTCTGACGGAGGAAAGGGATCAACTGCAAAACTTACCTCATTTGATGCCATCGCATGTTTAAGATCTTCTCTACTGGTGTAATAACTAGATAATCTTACATTAGGNGCAAGTTCATGAACTTTTTGCATCAAAATAGGAAGAACTCTACCTTCACTAATATCATTTAACGAAAGCCTAAATTTTCTACTTGAAACTGCAGGATCAAATGAATCTGGCTTCTCTAGGCTGCGCTGTAGTATTGATAAGGCATCTCGAACATGAATAATGATATTTTCTGTTTTTGCTGTAGGCTTAACACCTTGCCCAACTCTAATAAATAACTGATCATCAAAATATTCTCTTAGGTTTGCTAATGCACTACTTACAGCAGGTTGAGTAATGCCTACTAACTCACCAGCTTTTGTTAAGCTTCCTTCTGTATATATAGCNTTAAGGATAACTAGCAGGTTTAAATCTAGATTATTTAATTTCATAAATAGCTTATAATTATTATACGTAGGCCAATATTATAAATAACATTTATAGTATTTTAGAAACTTTTTTAATATTTAAAAATTATGAAATTTGAAACAACAGAAAAAATCGATCATTACCTTCCAAAGGTTAAAGAATTTATTAAGGACGTAGTCATGCCTGTCGAAATGGAAATTTTGACAAAAGAAATACCAGAAAAAGATAGATGGAAACCTTATCCAGAATTAGAGGAATTAAAAAAAGAAGCAAAAAAACGAGGTTTGTGGAATCTCTTTCTGCCTGATAGTGAATATGGACCGAATTTAAGCAATTTTGAATATGCACATCTAGCAGAAGAAATGGGAAGAACGCATTTTGCATCTGAAGCAATGAATTGCAGTGCCCCAGATACTGGAAATATGGAAGTCTTAGTCAGATACGGATCAAAAGAACAGCAAGAAGAATGGCTTAAACCTCTATTAGAGGGCGAAATCAGATCTGCCTTTGCTATGACAGAACCTCAAGTTGCTTCATCTGATGCCACAAACATGGAGGCAACAGCAGAATTGGTTGATGGTGAGTGGATCATCAATGGACAAAAATGGTGGACTTCAGGAGCCGGCGATCCTAGATGCAAAATCATGATTTTTATGTGTGTAACTAATCCAGAAAATGATCGACATCAAAGACATTCTATGATCCTGGTACCAATGGATACTCCCGGAGTAGAAGTTCAAAGAATGATGCATGTATTTGGTTACGATGATGCTCCTCATGGACATGCACATATAAAATTCAATAACGTTAAGGTACCTCATGAAAATATAATTCTTGGAGAGGGAAGAGGTTTTGAAATCGCTCAAGGAAGACTGGGCCCTGGAAGAATACATCATTGCATGAGATCCATAGGTGCTGCAGAAGTTGCTTTTGAGATGATGTGCAAAAGATCTTTAGACAGGAAAGCTTTTGGCAAAGAGCTAGCGAGATTAGGCGGTAATTTTGATGTGATTGCAAATTCAAGAATGGAAATTAACCAAGCGAGACTCCTAACATTACATGCTGCATGGAAAATGGATAAATATGGCAATAAGATCGCAGCAAGTGAAATAGCTCAAATAAAAGTTGCAGTTCCTATAATGGCTTGTAATGTGATTGACAGAGCAATACAGATGCATGGCGGTGGAGGAGTAAGTCAAGATTTTCCTCTTGCGAGTATGTATGCACATATGAGGTGCTTAAGACTTGCTGACGGTCCTGATGAAGTTCATCGTAGAAGCATCGCTAGACTTGAGCTGGCAAAATTATTTGAGGATTCTTAATGAAGATAGAAAATAAAATTCTTCCTAATGAAGAGCAATTAAAAGGTTTTACCGATGAACCAGAAAAAGGCCCAATTAAAATGCTTAATTTAGTAAAACTTAAAGATAAGGCTGAATATCAGGATGGAAGAGAGTCAGATATTTCTGGACTAGAGGCTTATACGATCTATGGAAAAGAAGTAGTGGAGCATCTCAATAAAGTAGGAGCAAAATTAATCTTTAGTGGTGTAGTGGATAGACTGATGATCGGTGAAGCTGATGATATGTGGGATCTTGTTGCTATTGCTGAATACCCTAATAGAAAAGCTATGTTAGAGATGATAATGGATCCAGACTATTCCGAAACTGCTAAACATAGAGAAGCAGCAATCGAAGGTCAACTCAATATTGAAGTTTTGTGAAAAGACTTTTTCCTAAAGTAGCAGATAATAATTTTCCAGGATATAGAGCAGCTTATTACTTTTTCATACTCTTCATGGTAATTAATACTATAAGAAGCTTTATACATCTTTTGGCTGAAGATGCAGGACTTAATTCTATCGCCAACATAATTGTTTTTGAGGGCACTCCAGATCCAAACAAAGTTATTTATCTATTTGGATCTCTTTGGGGTGAAATGCAGATATTGTGCTGTTTAATTAGTTGGGTAGTAATTTTTAGATACAAAAGTCTAATCCCTTTTATGTATCTAGTTTGGTTGTTAGAGTGGCTTTTAAGAGTAACTCTAATTAGCTATATGCATGGATTAGACTCTGTCTACAAGATGGGCTCTACTCCTGGAGCTGATTACGCACCTTTAGTTACTGTTTTGCTTATAATATTTTTTATGTTATCACTTAAAGAGAAGTCAAAATGAAATTTATTAAATATCTGCTTATTAGTTTAGTCCTGCTTGGAGGTTTGTCTTTTGGTCTTTTTCAAATAACTGGAGTGCAAGATTTTCTTACTAAAAGAGCAGTTCAACAACAAATGCAACAACAGGAAAGTATATTTCCAGAAGATGATGCTCTTTCAGCTATAGTCTGTGGTTCAAGATCACCATTTCCAGATCGGGATCGAGCAGAGGCATGCATATTAATTAAAGCTGGAGCTGATTTTTATGTGGTCGACATCGGAGCAGGCAGCGCTATGAATCTTCAAATGTGGCAAATTGATTTAAGTAAATTAAAAGGCGTTTTATTGACGCATTTACATTCTGATCATATGTCTGATTTGCCAGGATTGCATTTTAATTCTTGGTTAGCAGGAAGGCCATCAAAATTAAAAGTCTATGGTCCTGAAGGTGTTGAAAATCTAACCCAAGGCTTTGAACAAGCATACTCCTTGGATACTAAATTTAGAGTTGAACATCATGGAGAAGGTATTTTGCCTCTATCAGTTGCTGGGTATGAACCAATAACACTTAATCCAGATAATCCAATTATTGATAAAGGTGATTTGAAAATAACATTTTTTAAAGTTAATCATGAGCCTATTGAGCCAGCTTTAGGTTTTAGATTTGATTATAAAGGCAGATCTATAGTTATCAGTGGAGATACACTTTATAGTGAAAATCTTGTTAAAAATTCCATGGGAGTAGACGTTTTATTCCATGATGCAATATCTTTAGATACCGTTCATGCTATTAGAGATGTTGCTTACGAACAAGGGAATAAAACTTTAACAAAGATTTTAGATGACATACAAACGTACCATGAAAATACTATTAGAGTTGCTGAGTTAGCCAATGAAGTAGATGCTGGATATTTAATTTATTACCATCTAATACCTGCTCCAAGAACAGATTTAGCTGAAACAGTATTTACTAGGGGTATTAACGACGTTCGTAGCGAAAACTGGACATTATCAAAAGATGGAACAATAGTAATCCTTCCTGTTGGAACTGATGAGATTATTCTTAATTCCCTAGATTTTTGAGGCTAACTTGCTTAACACTATAGACCACTTAATTATTACTNTAGATGATCTTTCGTCTGCTGTAGATGATTACACTAAAATATTAGGCTTTGCCCCCACTTGGAGAGGAGAGCACCCTCAGATGGGAACAGAAAATGCACTTTTTCCATTTCAGAATACATATTTAGAATTAATGGCAGCTAAAGGAGATGGTTTATACGCAGATATAGTTAAAGCTAATCTGGAAAGCAAAGGAGAAGGCCTATTTGGAATTGTTTTAGGAACTGAAGATTTAGAGGCCTTTAAAAGAAATCTTACAGAACATGGTATTCAAACTGGGGAGATAGCTGAAGGAGAAGGATTTGAACCTAAACTCAATTTAACTAGAACCTGGAAAAATTTATTTCTAGATACATCTATAACTAGAGATCTTTTTATTTTTCCCATAGAGCATACCTCAGGGGAATTGCCATCTGTTAAAGAAGATGCATCTCATATTAATAGATTAGATGCTGCAGTCATTAATACGAATGATCCTGAAGGTTTTATATCTTTATATCGAGATAAGTTTGGTATTAGATTGGCTCTAGATAAAGTTGTTGAAGAATGGAAAACTAGAATATTGTTCTTTCGAATCAACAAAACCACTATAGAAGTCATAAACAAAGAAAGCCAAGAACAAAAAGCACAGGATTCTTTATGGGGTCTTTCTTGGGTTGTAGGTGATATAAAAGCAGCGCATAAAAGATTGATAAGTCAGGGAGTAGAAGTAACAAATGTAAAAGAGGGCATAAAGCCAAAGACTCTAGTTTGTAGTGTTAAATCTCATACTAGAGGAGTTCCTACTTTACTGATCCAACATCTAGATTAGTTTTTGTATGTAACTTTAAAAATTTGATTAGAGCGATCATCTGAAATAAGCATTGACCCATCTCTTAAAACTAATGGTGCAGCAGGTGCACCCCAAGATGTTTCTCCTTCAAGCCAACCATCGATAAAAACTTCACTTGACTCAACTAAACCATTATTAGTTTTTAGAAAGAGAACTCTATAGCCAACCTTTCCTGCTGGCCTATTCCATGAACCGTGTTGAGCTACAAAAATTCCATTCTTATAGCGCTCAGGAAACATTGACCCATTATAAAATTTCATTCCTACTGGGGCAGTGTGCGCTTGAAAGTTCCAAACTGGTTTTGAGAACTTAAAACCTTCAGGAAGTATAAAACCATCGTCTTTTACGTCGGCACCATGAATGTATGGAAAGCCAAAATGTTCTCCTTCATACTCCACTTTATTTAATTCACATGGTGGAATATCATCTCCCATCCAATCTCTACCATTGTCAGTAAAATACATCTCACCAGAAATTGGGTGCCAATCAAAACCAACACTATTTCTAACACCATCTGCATATATTGATAGATTGTTCTCCGAAAGCTTTAATATAGTGCCAAATCTTTCATCTTGTTCATCACACACATTACAAGGAACACCCTCTGCTATATAAAGATTTCCATCAGGACCAAAATCAATCCATTTCCAACCATGCCATCCTCTTTTCATAGGATTCCACATCTCATTCCTTGGCAAATCATCAAAGAAAACCTCAGCAACAAAATCTGTGCTAAGAGATATTCTTTGTTCAATATTTTTTATGACAAGAATTTTGTCTATTTCAGCAACATATAGATCTCCTTCATGAAGAGCTACTCCATTTGGTGCATTTAAATCTTCTAATAGCAGGATAGATTTAGAGTTATTGTCTTTTTTTATAGCATAAACATTACCAGCAGATCTGCTACCAACAAAAATATAATCATCTCCTTCTACCATTTGGCGAGGATTAACTATTTCATTATTAAAAACTGATATTTCAAACCCTTCAGGAACATTTAATTTTGCTAAATCAGAAGAAATAAATTGAGATAAGAAAAGTACAGATAAGAAGATTATTTTTTTATGTAAAAAACGCATTTTGTGCTAGTTTAATCTAATAAGGGGACAAATATGAAATATGTAAACATTTTTTTATTATTGGCTTTTGCTTTAAATTCTGCACAAACGATTCCGGATAATTTAACTGCAGAAAGATTGAAAGAGATGCCGGATGCAGTTGTAGATAGAATTCTTGATGGTTTAAGAGANGANGACAGNGAATCTACAACNATTGATNGNTTTTTAAGTGATGGCGAGTTTAAAACNNACGATGGTTTTTTAACNATACATCAAAAACTAGGNAAAATAGAAAGAGGNGATGANGAATATTATCTCGAAATAAAAGAAGGACAGCTAAATTCAGAGTTTATATATTTTGCTTACGTNTTAAATGCTCCTCAAGCNGCTGGAGTTAGAGGAGGGGCTATTGGTCAAGGNGCTGTATTAGAATTTAGAAAATTTAAAGATGGAATTGCTCTATATAAGAAGAATACTTATTTCTCTAATGAAACCGATAANAATATTAGCAAAGCAGATTTAACTAATATTCTTGAAGCTTTTCTTGCTGAACTTGATATTGTTGCTGAACAAGATGGAAGAGTNGTCGTCAAGATAGATGATTTGCTTATGGAAGANACATTNACCAGTGTTTCNCCAAATNTACCTCCAGANTACAGAAACCGTGTNGCNCTAAATCTTGGAAAATTAGATGCAGATAAAACTTATGTTAATCAAGTTAGAAATTANCCAAAAAATACAGCTGTAGAAGTAAACTTTAGCTTTGAAAATACAAAACCNAATCAAAGAAGAGCTGTTTATGCAGTAGCAGACCCAAGATTTACATCTATTTCAGCAAGACATCTTTTTGTTGAGATGCCAGACCAAAACTTCACTCCTAGAGTAGCAGACCAGAGAGTAGGTTATTTTTCTCAAAGGGTAACTGATATGTCCACTTATGATAATTACCCTCAACGAGATTTAATTAATAGATGGAGNCTAGTTAAAAAAGATCCAGATGCTGAATTNTCAGAACCTGTTAATCCAATNGTTTTCTGGGTAGAGAAATCTACGCCTGAAGAAATTAAACCTATGGTAGTTAAGGGAATTGAAGCATGGAACCTTGCATATGAAAGAGCAGGTTTTAAAAATGCCGTGGTAGCAAAGATCCAACCGGATGATGCGGAATGGGACGCTGGAGATATTCGTTACAATGTTGTCAGATGGTCTTCATCGCCTGAACCAGGCTTCTCTGGGTATGGTCCAAGTATTGGTANNCCAAGAACAGGTGAATTNATAGCAGCTGANATTGTGCAAGAATTTAATGCTATCAAAAGAGGATACAACTATAGAAAAATTTGGGGCTGGACTCCAGAAAGTGATCCATTAGAACAATGGATAGTAAGTCTAACGATGCATGAAGTAGGCCACACAATCGGCTTAAGACATAACTTCAGTGCAAGTTATTTATGGGGACCTAAAGAAGTCCATGATATTAGCATTACTGGCGACAGCACCATTGCATCGATAATGGATTATGATCCAATCAATATAGCTCCACCAGGAATGAAACAAGGAAAATATTTTCCAACTGTACCAGGTGAGTATGATAGATGGGCAATTCAATTTGGCTACAGCCCAGAACTATCTGATGAGGAAAGAACAGAACTTTTAGCTCTTTCAATTTTGCCTCCTTATACATATGGGACTGATGGAGACACAATGTCTTCTCCAGGAAGAAACATAGATCCAAGAGCAAAAAGATACGATATGTCTAATGATGTAGTTACTTATACAGCAGATAGATTTATCGTAATTGACAATAAAATTGCTGAACTAAATGAAATTTACTCTGATGAAGGTGAAACTAAGAATGATTTTGCAAATACTTTCTATAGTTTAGTCAGAGATAAAGGAAGATTCATGGATGCAGTGTCGAGACAGGTAGGCGGTGTTTATGTAACTAGACTAGTTAATGGGCAGGACAGCATTAATGCTTATGAACCAGTGCCTTATGAAAAACAGAAAGCAGCAATGAATTTAATCATAAATAAATTCTTAGCTAATGGAGTATGGACCTTTGATCCAGATATTCTTAAGAATCTACAAAGAGAAAAAAGAGCAACAGGTTATTCCAGTGATGGAAATGAAGATCCTCAACTGCATGAAATGGTAACAGGGATGCAGGCGCGTGTTTTAGCAGCTCTTTTACATCCTGTCGTCATGACTAGGTTGGTAGATTCTGCCCAGTATGGCAATACTTATATGCCTGAGGAAGTATTAAGCGATCTATTTAATGGTCTTTTTGTAAGAAATGAAGATCCAGATACTTTTAAAAGAAATATACAGTCTGCTTATGTTGACGGCCTAATTTCTGCTTTTAAAGAGGACAGTGAATACGATGAGATATCAAAAGCAGCTGTCTTTACATCTCTTACTAAAATACAAGATTTTACCAAAGGCAACTTTAGAGATGACGAAACAAAAAGTCATTATCAGTATCTAAATTGGAAAGTAACAAACTTTCTAGATGGCAAGGTTTTTAACTTTTTAGAAAAATAGGTTAAATTATTCAGTCCTAGACCCGTAGCTCAGCTGGTTAGAGCGCTGTCTTGACATGGCAGAGGTCGTTGGTTCAAATCCAATCGGGTCTACCATTCTTCTAAATCCTTCAGAAGTATTTTGGCTGCTGCTTTAGACATTTTTGAATTACTATGCGCAGCACCATTAACAATTTGGTATTTCCATTTAAAATTTAGATTATTTTCTTCAACTATATCTGTTGTTACGTTGAAAAAATTCTTAGCTCTTTGAAATCTGTTTCTGCCTTGAGCATTAGCTCCATCTGATTGATTTACAGAAGAATCTACTTTTACATCTTCAGAACCAATAAGTATGTGTATTTCAGTATTTAAAAACCTTCTTATATGAGCTGAAGTCAGCTCTATAGGTGGATTTTTAATGCCATAAGGGTAGGGAGCTCCATGAAGAAATGTGTACCATCCAGCATTGGCAGCTACAGCTTTAGACGCTTTAGGATTATCTGATAGCAATAAATACCTGTGAACAAACTGTGATCCTCCAGAATGACCATAAATCATGTAATTTCGAGCTTCTAAACCAAATTTTTCATTAAAATGCTCAAAAAATAGATCTATAGAGTTATTTAAGTATAAATCCTTGTTTTCTCGTATTCTTCCACTAGATGTAGACATCATGAGTGTGTTGTAGCTAGGAAAGGTAGATCTGTTAAATTCTGGGGCTATAAGCAGCACATTATGCTTATTAGCTAATTTCATCCAAACATTTAAATAGCCATCAGCATTTCGGCTGTTACCATGAATAACAAAGATAATTTTAGTATTTTCGGTAATTTTATTAGGTAATTTATAAAAAATATTAATTTCAGGCTTGTTCCATTCAGAAAATACCATTTTTTCCATACCATTTGAGTGAATAATACTAGAAACTAGCAAAAAGCTTATGATTAAATGCTTAAAAGAAAAGAACATGCAGTCATTATAGCAACAAACAGAACATTAATTAACCTCAAAATATATTTGAACACCTTATATATTGCTTTGAACACTAAATATATATTTGAACACTAAATATATCTCTTTGAACACAAAAAAATAGGCAAAAAAGGCATTTTTTTAGCCATATTGGGTGATTATTTTTAAAAAAAACTATATTGTTAAGTTGGAATTAACATGAGATCTATATTTTTATTACTTTTTCTTAATTTTTCTCTTTTAGCTGAATATGGTTGGCTTGAAGAGGTTGTTGGCATTGATAAAAAAG
>PBXH01000003.1 GCA_002727535.1 Gammaproteobacteria bacterium
TTATAACTTCTTTATAGTATTCTGAAGCCAAAATGAAGTTTGATGTAAAACTACTACTTGAGAATGGAATTTCATTCGAAGGTATTGGTTTTGGGTGCCAAAAAATAGGTGTTGGAGAAGTTGTTTTTAACACTGCTATCACAGGCTATCAAGAAATACTTACGGACCCATCTTATGACGGCCAAATAATTACTTTTACTTATCCTCATATCGGCAATACAGGAATAAACTTTGAAGACAATGAATCTAAGCAAGTTTTTGCGAGAGGAATAATTGTTAAGAACTTCTGCGATTTTCCTAGTAATTGGAGGTCCAAACAAAGTCTAGAAGAATTTTTAATAGAGCAAAAAGTTATTTGTATATCAGATATAGATACAAGACAGCTAACAAAAATTTTACGTGATGAAGGTTGTAAAGTTGGCGCAATCTACCCTACAAAAAATTTTACAGATGAAGAAGCACAATTTGAAATAGATAATTTTGGAAAAATTGAAGACAAAGATTTTACAGAAAACGTTTCTGTAAAAGAATCTTATAGTTTTGGCGATCCTCAAAGTAAAAAAACTTTCAAAATTGTTGCCGTTGACTTTGGAATTAAAGAAAACATTTTAAGAATATTGCAAAAAATGGGGGGAGATATTGAAGTAGTACCTCCGAACATAAGCGCAAGTGAAATACAAAAAAAGAATCCAGATGGAATTTTTCTTTCAAATGGTCCAGGAGACCCTCAAGTATTAGTGGAACCCATAAAAGAAGTTAGAAAAATGATGCAACTTGATATTCCTATATTTGGCATTTGTTTGGGTCACCAGATAATGTCTTTAGCATACGGTTTAGAAATAGAAAAAATGCCTTTTGGGCATCATGGCGCAAACCATCCTGTTCATGATTTAAAAAATAATATAGTTTTTATCACCTCACAGAATCATAACTTTGCTGTTGCTGAGCCTCATGATAGAGATGATATTAATATTACACATAGATCATTATTTGATAATTCAATTCAAGGCATAGAGCATAAAGAAAAACCATTTTATTCGATTCAATGCCACCCTGAAGCTAGTCCTGGACCAAAAGAATTTGAAACTTTGTTTAATAGATTTTTTGAGGATATGAATGCCTAAAAGAGAAGACATAAAATCAATTCTTATTGTTGGGTCTGGCCCTATTGTTATTGGACAAGCATGTGAATTTGATTATTCTGGAACCCAAGCCTGTAAAGCTCTTAGGGATAATGGTTACAGGGTAATTCTTGTTAATTCAAATCCCGCGACAATCATGACAGATCCTGAAATAGCAGATGCGACATATATTGAGCCAGTTAATTGGCAAACACTTGAAAAGATAATTGAGCAAGAAAAACCAGATGCAATTTTACCAACAATGGGAGGTCAAACAGGACTTAATGTTTCTTTAGACTTGGCTACAAGAGGAATACTTGAAAAACATTCTGTTGAAATGATAGGGGCTAATAAAGAAGCAATTGATAATGCTGAAGATAGAGAGAAATTTGATAAATGTATGAATGAGTTAGGTCTCGAGACTCCTAAATCAGGTTTTGCTCATTCAATGGAAGATGCATGGGAAATTTATAAAGAAATAGGATTACCTTGTGTTATTAGGCCATCCTTTACATTAGGAGGAACGGGAGGTGGAATTGCATATAACTTAAAAGAATTTGAAGAGATATGCATGAATGGCCTAAAACTTTCACCCACAAAAGAATTATTGATAGATGAGTCTTTGGTTGGGTGGAAAGAATTTGAAATGGAAGTAGTCAGGGATAAAAATGATAATTGTATTATTGTTTGTTCAATAGAAAATGTTGACCCAATGGGTGTTCATACAGGAGACTCAATTACTGTTGCTCCTGCCCAGACTTTAACCGATAAAGAGTATCAGGAAATGAGAGATGCTTCTTTTAAGATCTTAAGAAGAATAGGTGTTGAAACTGGAGGTTCAAATGTTCAATTTGCACAGAACCCTGAGAATGGAAGACTGGTAGTAATTGAAATGAATCCAAGGGTTAGCAGATCATCAGCTCTAGCTTCTAAGGCAACAGGATTTCCCATTGCAAAAGTGGCAGCACTCCTTGCTGTTGGTTATACATTAGATGAATTAAAAAATGATATAACAGACGGCAAAACCCCAGCTTCTTTTGAGCCAACAATTGATTATGTAGTAACAAAGATACCAAGATTTAATTTTGAAAAATTTCCTGAAACAGATTCAAGGTTAACAACTCAAATGAAATCTGTAGGTGAAGTAATGGCAATAGGTAGAAATTTTCAAGAATCATTTCAGAAAGCAATAAGATCGATGGAAAATGGTCTATTCGGCCTTTCATCTGTTTTAAAAGATAATGAAGGAAATGGAGCTCTTAAATTAGAATTATCAACGCCAGGCGAAAAAAGACTATGGTATGTTGCAGAAGCGTTTAGACGTGGCTGGTCTTTTGATGAAGTTTTTGATTCATGCAAAATAGATAAATGGTTCTTGCATCAAATAAGAGAACTTGTTGAGTATGAAAATACACTCTTAGGATTAGATTTAGTAGATTTAGATAAACCTAAGCTTTTGTCTTTCAAGAAAAAAGGTTTTTCGGATGCAAGAATAGCCGATCTGTTGAACGTCCCAGAAGAGCAGGTAAGGAAATATAGGTACGATTTAGAAATACACCCTGTTTATAAGAGAGTGGATTCATGTGCTGCTGAATTTGATAGCACGACCAATTATCTTTATTCAACTTATGAACAGGAAAATGAATCTGTTGTTTCTAAAAATAAGAAAATAGTTGTCCTTGGGAGTGGTCCTAACAGGATAGGACAAGGAATTGAATTTGACTATTGCTGTGTTCAAGCAGCTTTAGCCTTTAGGGAAGAGGGCGTCGAAACAATAATGATAAATTCTAACCCCGAAACGGTTTCTACTGACTTCGATGTATCAGATAAACTCTATTTTGAACCAATAGTGGCAGAAGATGTTTTTGAAATTATAAGATTTGAAAATCCTGAAGGTGTTGTGGTTCAATTTGGTGGGCAGACTCCATTAAAATTAACTGATGATTTTGAAAAAAATGGTATAAAGGTATTAGGGACCCCATCATCTTCTATAGACACTGCAGAGAATAGAGAAAAATTTAAATCATTTCTTTCAGAATTCAATTTTCTTCAACCAGAAAATCGTATTGCCCAGACTTCTGAAGAAGCAAAAATTGCTGTTGATGAATTAGGTTATCCAGTAATTGTGAGACCATCTTATGTTTTAGGTGGTAGAGCTATGGAATTAATTTATACGGACAAAGATCTTAGAAATTATTTAACTTCAATGATTGATATATCAGCCGACAATCCACTTTTAATAGAGAAATTTTTAGATGATGCTGTTGAATTGGATATTGATGTTGTTTGTGATGGAGAAGATGCTTTAATTGGCGGTGTTTTACAACATATAGAAGAAGCAGGAATACATTCAGGTGATAGCTCATGTTCATTTCCTCCATATAGTGTGGGAGATTCACAATTACATACATTAAAAAAAGAAATTAAAGCTGTGGCAAAGAAATTAGATGTAGTTGGTTTAATGAATGCTCAAATAGCGGTTAAAGATGGAAAATTTTATATGATTGAAGTCAATCCGAGAGCATCAAGGACAATACCTTTTTTATCAAAATGCATAGGCACTTCATTAGCTAAGATAGCCTCTAAGATTATTTTAGGTAAAACTCTCAAAGAGCTTAAGCTAGATGCAGAAATAATGCCCACCAACTATGCTGTTAAAGCTCCAGTATTCCCATTTAATAAATTTAGAAAAGTGGACCCTATTCTTGGTCCAGAGATGAAATCAACAGGTGAAGTTATGGGACAGGGTGACAGTTTTGGAGAAGCTTTTGGTAAAGCAGTAAGAGGAGCTGGAGAAGAAATACCTAAAGGAGGAAATGTCTTTGTTAGTGTTAAGGACACAGATAAAAAACATTTGCCAGATTTATGTAAAAAATTAATAAATTTAGGTTTTAAAATAATTGCAACAAAAGGTACAGCAAAAGCATTGGAGGGAACAGATATTAAAGTTAAGACAATAAATAAAGTTCTTGAAGGAAGACCTCATATCGTCGATGCTATTCTTAATAAAGAAATAAATATGATAATTAATACAACTGAGGGTAGACAGGCGACTAAAGATTCAGCTTCAATTCGTCGTTCAGCATTAGAGCATAGTGTATTTTTTACAACGACTATATCTGGAGGTTTTGCTATTGCTGAATCTCTTGAGAAAGGAGTTGAAAATTGGACATATAAACCATTACAGAGTTCTTGATATGGAGAAAAAGCCAATAACCCCTGAAGGACAACAGAGACTTAGATCAGAGTTAGATCATCTAAAAAATATAAAACGACAAGAAATTATAGATGCTATTTCGGAAGCAAGAGCGCATGGAGATTTAAAAGAAAATGCTGAATATCATGCAGCCAGAGAAGAACAAGGACTAAATGAAGCAAGAATAAGAGAATTAGAGGAGGTTCTTGCTACATCACAAGCAGTTGAATATAAATCTATGAATAGTCAAGGAAAAGTAATTTTTGGTTCAACTGTAGAAATTAAAGATCTTGAAACAGAAGAAAGTCATAAATATCAAATAGTTGGCGTGGCAGAAGCAAATATTGAAATGAACACAATATCTTTTACAACTCCTATAGCTCAATCCCTATTAAAAAAGGAGCTTGGTGATGTTGTTGAGGTCCAGACACCTAGCGGCGCAAAAGAGTTTGAAATTATCAATATTGAAATAATTTGAAGAAAGCTCTTGATGCATGGGCTAAACGTGCAAAATCTGAAGGCTATAGAAGTAGAGCAAGTTATAAGCTATTAGAAATTGATAAAAAATATCAACTAATATCAAAATCTCAAATAATTTTTGAGCTTGGATCTGCTCCTGGTGGTTGGTCTCAGGTGATTTCAAAGAACAAGAAAAATGATTGTAAATGCATATCAATCGATATATTAGATATGGAAGAAATTGAGGGAATTGATTTCCATAAACTTGATTTATATTCTGATGAATTCAAGAAAAGAATTGAAAATTACTCTAATTCTGTAGATTTAATCTTAAGCGATATGTCCGTAAATCTTTCAGGAATTAAAGTGGTTGATGAAGAGGGTAATAAAGATTTGAACTTATTCTGTTTAGGGATATCAAAACAAATGCTAAAGCCTGATGGAGCTCTATTAATTAAATCATTCAATAACTCTAATCTGCTTTACTTAAAGAAAGAATTTGAGAAGTTATTTACTAACGTATACATTGAAAAACCACTTGCTTCAAAAACTTCTTCAGCAGAGGTTTATTTGTTAGGATTAATCCTTAAATAAGGAAGACATGAAAAATTTAGCAAAAAACGTATTTTTTTGGATAATCGCTGGAGCATTGATTTTTACGCTTCTTGATGGTTATTCACGTGGCTCTGTGAAAGAAGAGCTAACCTATTCAGAATTTAAAAAAGAAGTTCAAGCCAAAAAAGTTAAAACAATAGTTCATAAAGGTGATCAAATGACTGTTGAAGCTGAAAGGCATAATGAAACAAAATTCACTGTTATTTTGCCAGCATATGTACAAGATCAAGAATTAAAAATGATGTTAAATGAAAATGATGTCACCGAGTCATATGAAGCTGTTGATAAACCTAGTATCTGGTCTCAATTATTAATAGGAGCATTTCCTTTGCTTCTTCTTCTAGGTATTTTCTTTTTATTCATGAGAAATATGCAAGGTGGAGTTGGCGGTAAAGGCGGCCCTATGACTTTCGGAAGAAGTAAGGCAAAACTATTAGATGGCGGTCATGTCAAAACAAATTTTAATGATGTCGCTGGCTGTGAAGAAGCCAAAGATGATGTTAAAGAATTAGTCGATTTTTTAAAAGATCCAGCAAAATTTATCAAAGTAGGAGGAAAGATACCAAGAGGTATATTGATGGTAGGACCTCCTGGAACAGGTAAAACTTTATTAGCAAGAGCTGTTGCTGGTGAAGCTAAAGTGCCCTTCTTTACAATATCAGGCTCTGATTTTGTTGAAATGTTTGTTGGTGTTGGCGCTTCAAGAGTTCGAGATATGTTCGAACAAGCAAAAAAACATTCACCATGCATAGTATTCATTGATGAAATAGATGCTGTGGGAAGACAAAGAGGAGCAGGTCTTGGCGGTGGTCATGATGAAAGAGAGCAAACTTTAAATCAGCTGTTAGTAGAAATGGATGGTTTTGAAGAAAATCTTGGAGTAATCGTAATAGCAGCAACAAATAGGCCGGATGTTTTAGATGCTGCACTTTTAAGACCTGGAAGATTTGATAGACAAGTGATGGTTGGATTGCCAGACATTAAAGGACGAGAACAAATACTAAATGTACATTTAAAGAAAGTTCCTGTTGATAAATCAGTAGAACCAGAAGTCATTGCTAGAGGCACACCAGGATTCTCTGGAGCTGATCTAGCTAATCTAGTTAATGAAGCTGCACTATTAGCAGCTAGAAAAAATCTTAAGAAAGTCACACATGAAATGTTAGATTTCGCAAAAGACAAAATAATGATGGGCGCAGAGAGAAAATCAATGATTCTTAATGATGAGACAAAAAAAATTACTGCATACCATGAAGCTGGTCATGCCATAGTTGGTTTAAACCTTCCAGAACATGACCCTGTATATAAAGTAACAATAATTCCAAGAGGTGGTGCTTTGGGTGTAACTATGTTTTTGCCTGAAGAAGACGTATATATGAAATCTAAAACCGCAATTGTAAGTCAAATCACTACTTTATTTGGTGGAAGAGTGGCAGAAGAAATTATCAATGGTAAGGATGCCATTACTACCGGAGCATCAAATGATATAGAGAGAGCCACCGATCTTGCAAGAAATATGGTAACCAAATGGGGTTTTTCAGAAAAGTTGGGCACTTTAAAATATGATGATGAAGACGAGAACCCATTCTTAGGCAGATCTGCAGGGCAGAAAAAAAGAATATTTTCAGAAGAGACTGCTAAACAAATTGATCATGAGGTAAGAGATATAATTCAGAAAAGCTATGAAAAAGCCGGCTCTATATTGGCAGCCAATCTTGATAAACTTCACAATATGGCGGATGCTCTATTAAAATATGAGACCATCGACCAAGATCAAATATCAGATATAATGGNAGGCGCATTAGCGAGAGATAAAAGCGACAATAANGGAACAGANACAAAATCTAAAACTGATATTCCAGACCCTTCAAAACCAGTACAGGANTCCTAATTATGAAATTTGGAACCGATGGNTTTAGAGGCCGANCAGANGAAGCTGTCACCCCTGACTTTTGCTTAAAGTTAGGCTTTCATACTGGCACTATCATTAAANAAAAAGGNTACGATTCANTTATTTTGGGTAAAGACACAAGAGTTTCAGGTTATATGCTTGAATCAGCTTTACAAGCAGGNTTTATTTCATCTGGAATAGATGTCAAATTAGCTGGACCAATTCCAACTCCAGCAGTATCTTTTTTAACCGCGACATATTCTGGNCAATTTGGTGTTGTTATAAGNGCNAGTCACAATCCTTTTTANGATAATGGAATCAAATTCTTCAATAAATTTGGCNGAAAAATATCTGAAGANCTAGAAGCAGAAATTGAAAAAANANTAAATGANCCAATTCAGCCAGTAGAANCATCGCATCTAGGCAAGGCATTTCGAATTGATAGTGCAGCTGGGAGATACATCGAATATTGTAAAAGCACTTTGAAAGGTGCACATAATTTGAAAGATAAAACTATTCTAGTTGATGGNGCAAATGGAGCNAATTACAAAATTACNCCTATGCTGTTAGAGGAGCTAGGAGCAAAGGTTATAAGAGTAAATTGNAATCCTGATGGCTTTAATATCAATGAAAAAAGNGCAGTTCTAGATAAAAGTTTATTTAAAGAATATGCAAAAGAACATGAATTTGATTTTTGCATAGCAGTAGATGGTGATGGAGATAGATTGGTTTTGAGTGATTCTGAAGGAGAAGTATGCACAGGGGATGAAATAATCTATACATTAGCACTAAGAAACAAGAAGCAAGAAAAAGATGGTTCAGATTGTGTAATTGGAACGGATATGACTAATCAAGGTGTGGTTGATGCACTAAATGAATCAGGAATTAAATTTTGTAGAACAGAAGTTGGAGATAAATTTATATCTAGAGAGTTAGTAAAACAAGAATTAAACCTAGGCGGTGAATCATCAGGACATATAATTCAAAGAGAATTTTCTGAAAGTGGTGATGCAAATATTGCATTGATTCAAACTTTAGCAGCTCTTGAAGAATTAGATTTATCTTTAGCTGATATTAAAACAAAAATAAAATATAAACCCCAAACATTAAAAAGTTTTGTTATTGAAGATATGAAAATAATTGAAACAAATGAATTCAATAACCAAATTCAATCTCTAAAGAATGATTATAAGAGCGCAAGAATATCAATTAGAAAATCAGGAACAGAAGCAAAGATAAGAGTAATGGCAGAAGCTGATTCTAAAGAAGATGTTTCCAGCATCATTAATCGTGTTGAAACCTTAATTACTTAAAGATGTCAAAACTTATAATCGCTAATTTTAAGATGAATGGAACTAAATCTTCTATTCAAGAATGGTTTAATGTTTTTTCTGAAGAAAATAGTGGATCTAACAAGATTATTGTTGCCTTACCATCACCTTTCTTAGCTGATTTTACATCTTTTAGAATTAGTATTGCCTCACAGAATGTCTCTTCATATGATTCAGGCGCATTTACATCTCAAATATCTGCTGAAATGCTTAAAGATTGCAATATTAATTATTCAATTATTGGCCACTCTGAATCTAGAAAGTTTTTAAAAGAAACAGACGAAGATATTTTTAATAAATATAATCAACTTATAAAACACTCTATAAAGCCAATAATCTGTGTTGGCGAACCATTGGATGTTCGTGAAAATAGTTCATTTTTAGACTTTATTGTTAAGCAATTGGAATCATTTAAAGACATTGAAGATGAATTAATAATTGCTTATGAGCCTATTTGGGCAATTGGTAGTGGTCTAGTTCCAAGCATTGCTGATATAAATGAAGTATCTAAATTGATAAAAGAACAATGTAGAAATGCAAAAGTGCTTTATGGTGGAAGTGTTAATAAAGAAAATGCGTCTAATTTATTAATTAATTCGAATATTGATGGCGTTTTAGTTGGAGGGGCTTCTCTTGACCCCAAAGAATTTGCTAATATAGCGCAATCATGTTGATCGAAATTTTATTAGTAGTTCTTGCAGTATTGATTGTTGGTTCAATTATGTTGCAACAAGGAAAAGGGTCTGATTTAGGTTCAGCCTTTGGTGGAGGTAGTTCAGACTCATTGTTTGGGCCACTGGGTCCATCAAATTTTCTTTCAAAACTTACCTGGATTCTAATAAGTATATTCTTTGTTTTATGTCTGCTTTTAGCATATATATCTAAACAGGAATTGACATTAGACGTACAAGAAGAAGTAACTCAAGAAGTTTCAGACCAACCAGATCCAGAATAAATTTAAGTGGTGCCGAAGGAGGGACTTGAACCCTCACAAGCATAGCTTACTACCCCCTCAAGATAGCGCGTCTACCAATTCCGCCACTTCGGCTATAAATAAGAAAATAAATTATAGTCTATAAGTGTTGACCATTTTAAGTCTTTTAACTATCCTTTTACGTCACTGCGGGGTAGAGCAGTCTGGTAGCTCGTCGGGCTCATAACCCGGAGGTCGATGGTTCAAATCCATCCCCCGCTACCAACTACAATGATTAAAAGAGATATCGAACTTTTCCTTGGGCCCATAATAGAAGCATCTGGATGCGAACTTTGGGGTATTGAAATAACATCTGGAAAGGGAAAAGGAAGAATATTAAGAATTTTTATTGATGCAATTCAAGGTGTTGATTTAAATGATTGTGAAAAAATAAGCCGAGAAATTGATTATCATTTCCAGTTTGAATCAATTTTCTCTGAATTTGGCAGTTTTGAAGTATCTTCACCTGGGTTAGATAGAAGATTATTTAATAGCAAACAATATAAAAATTTTATTGGAGATGTAGTATCATTAACACTCTTCTCTAAGGTGAATAACCTTAGAAAAATTAAAGGCACTCTCCTAGAAGTTTTGGAATCAGAAATTTCTGTCAAAACAGAAGGAGAGACTTTATTGCTTGAATTAAGCAATATAGAGAAATGTAGATTAGATTTAGAGGATCAATTAAATAAGAAGAAAAATGAATAAACAGATTTTAGAAGTAGTGGACTCAGTTTCAATGGAGAAGGGAGTTGATAAAGGAATAATCTTTGAAGCTCTCGAAGAAGCTATTGCAAGTGCTACAAAGAAGCTTATTGAAGATGAAGCTGATATAAGTGTAGAAATTAATAGAGATACTGGAGGATATAAAACTTTCAGAAATTGGACGATTGTAGCTGAAGAGGATCTTGTAGATCAGATTTTTGAGATCACTGAAAAAGATATATCAGACCATATAGTTGAAGAAGGTATCGCAACTAAAGAAATTGAGAATATAGATTTTGGNCGTATATCAGCTCAAGCTGCAAAACAAGTAATCATTCAGAAGGTTAGAGAAGCTGAAAGAAGCAAGATAACAGAGAAGTATGAGAGTCTTGTAGGGCAAGTTATTTCAGGACAGGTAAAAAGAATTAACAGAGATTTTTTACTCTTAGAAATTGAGGAAGATCTTAATGCACAAATTCCAAGAGACCAAATAATCCCAGGAGAGATTTTTAAATTAAATGACAAAATAAGAGCNGTAATTAAAGAAATTGTTACCACTCCTAGAGGNCCTCAGATTATTTTAAGTAGGACTGATGAGAGGCTTGTAGTTGAATTNTTTACCCAAGAGGTGCCAGAGATTTCTGAGGGGACAATTGAAATTAAAGCAATTGCTAGAGATCCTGGTTACCGATCAAAAATAGCTGTAAAGACATATGATGGGCGAATCGATCCAGTTGGAGCATGTGTAGGGATGAGAGGTTCAAGAGTGCAAGCAGTTTCAAATGAAATTGGTAATGAGAGAATAGATATTTTTATTCATAGCGATAATCCTGCAGAATTTGTTGTTAATTGCTTAGCGCCAGTAAAAATCTATTCAATCTTAGTTGATGAAAGGACATCAACTCTAGTTCTAGAAGTTGAAGAAGANAATCAAGCACAGATTATTGGTAAAAATGGACAGAATTTGAGATTAATGACTCATATGATTGGTTGGTCTTTTCAGGTTCTTAATAAAGAGCAATTCAAAGAATATCAAGATTCAAGTCTTGTTGAGAAATATGATCAAGTGGCAAATCGTCTAGAATTATCAGATAAAGAAAAAGAACAATTAATAGCAGCTGAAATGGAAACATTAGAGAAAGTGGTAGATGCAAGCCAAGAAAATCTAGAGAAAATATTTAAAACTGCTAAAAGAACAACAGAAGTTACTGAAAAAGCAAATGAGCTACTTCTCCAAGATGCATTTAATGATGATTTTAATGATCCAACGATGGAAGAAGATCTAGTGAATTTGCGTGGCATCACTAATGATGTTCTCAGTGCATTAAGTCAAAATAATATAAAGAACCTAGAAGAGTTTGCTGAAATGTCAGTNCCTGAGCTAATGGATATATCAGANAAGATAACTGAAAAAGAAGCATCAGCTCTTATAATGGAGGCTAGAAAGCCATGGTTTAATTGAGGAGAATTGTAATTGGATATATCTGTAAAAAAACTTTCTGAGATTCTAAAGATAGATCCACAGGTTCTTCTTGATAAAATGATTGCTGCTGGCCTTTCACAAACTAGTGTAGAGGACTCAGTATCTAACGAAGATAAACAGAAACTTCTTGCATTCATTCGAAGTTCAAAAGATTCTGGAACAGAAGATAAGCCAAAGGCTATTGNTCCAACTCCACAAGCTCCAAAAGCTGCTCCAAAAAAAGAGAAAGTTAAAAAATCGAAAGATTCTTCAGAACCAGAAACACAAAAGAAAGCTAAACAATCAAAGAAGTCTGTGAACATTAACGGCTCTATAAGAGTTAATGATTTATCAAGAAAGCTAAANAGAAGAGGTAATGAAGTTGTTAAAAAGCTCGTTGAACTTGGTGAAATGGCTTCTTTAAATGATGAAATAGATCAGGAAACTGCTGTTCTTGTTGCTGAAGAATTTGGTTTTGAAGTTAAATTTGAAGAAGAGCAACAACTTAAAGAAGAAGAAACTAATTACCCTCAAGTTGTTTCTAATTTTTCTGATGAAAAGTCTCCTTCTGGAAGGCATCCAGTTGTTACCGTAATGGGNCATGTTGATCATGGTAAAACATCTTTACTTGATGCTATTAAGTCAACAAATGTTGTAGAGAGTGAATCTGGAGGCATAACTCAACATTTAGCAGCGTATGANGTTAAGACAAAAAAAGGGAAAATAACTTTTATAGACACACCTGGTCATGAAGCATTTACCGCAATGCGAGCAAGAGGGGCTGATACTACAGATATTGTTATTTTGGTTGTTGCCGCAGATGACAGTGTTAAACCTCAAACAGAAGAAGCTATAACTCATGCTAAGGCTGCTAATGTTCCAATTATTGTTGCAATGAACAAAATAGACTTAGATGCTGCAGANCTTGAGAAAGTAAAAGGAGATTTAGCTAAACATGAACTAGTTTCTGAGGAATGGGGAGGTAAAGTACANATGATCCCTGTATCAGCAACTACNNAAAAAGGNATTGATANCTTATTAGATGCAATAGAGCTTGAATCTGAAATGCTTGAACTTAAAGCACCAATAGAAGGTTTAGCAAATGGTGTAGTTCTTGAATCTAAACTTGATCGCTTTAAAGGTCCTCTAGGAACATTTCTTGTTCAAAATGGAATTCTTAAGACAGGAGATATTATTGTAGCTGGAGAGAAGAAAGGCCGCATCAAATCACTAACCGATAGTTCAGGACAAGAAATAAAAGAAGCAGGACCTTCAACGCCAATTGAAGTGCTTGGTTTAGAAGATTGTGTAGCTGCAGGAGAAGTGTTTAATGTAATGGCTAATGAAAAAGATGCTAGAACCATAATAGATTCAAGATTATCTTTCCTTAAAGATAAAAACGATAGGAATGTCATGACATCTAAATCTGCTTTTGAGATGCTTGATCAAGAAAAAATAAATAAATTAAGAGTAATAATAAAATCAGATGTTGCTGGTACTAGTGAAGCGATAAACAATTCATTGAAAAAGATTGGTAATGAAGAAGTTGATGTGGATATTGTTAGTTCAGGAGTAGGTGGAATATCTGAATCAGACGTTAATCTAGCCATTACAACTGGAGCTAGAATAATTGGTTTTAATGTAAGATCAGATAATAAAGCCAAGAAAATTCTTGAAGAAGAAGGAATAGAAGTTGCTTATTACAGTGTAATTTATGACTTGATTGAAGACACTAAGAGATTATTGAGTGGTCTACTTGAGCCAATATATTCAGAAAAAATTCTTGGCTTAGCTGAAGTAAAAGAAGTCTTTAAATCGCCTGAATTTAGTTTAGTAGCTGGCTGCTTAGTAACTGAAGGTTTAGTCAGAAGAGAAAAACACGTACGGGTTCTTAGAGATAATGTTGTAATACATGAAGGTGAACTAGATTCACTAAGAAGATTTAAGGATGACGTAAAAGAAGTTCAGAATGGAACAGAGTGTGGTATAGGGATAAAAAATTATCTCGATATCAAACCTGGAGATATTATTGAAAATTTTGAACAAAAAGAAGAAAAACGCTCTATCTAATGGAAAGAGACAGAATTATTCGAGTTAGCGATAACTTGAAAAAAGAAATTGCAAATTTTATTCAGACTTCTGATTTAAAAGATTCTTGTGGTTTTATAAGCATCAATCATGTTGATACATCTAGAGACCTATCAAAAGCTAAAGTATATTTCTCTACAATAAACTCAGATCTTTCTGAAAAAGATTTAGAGAAATTTCTTAACGATAATTCATGGAAGATTAGGAAAAATTTATCAAATTTACTTCCTATAAAAAAAGTACCTGAATTGAATTTTTTCTATGACACTCATATAGATGATGTCAGAAAGATTGATTCTCTTTTTGATGACCTAGATTAATGTCTGTTCTCATATTGAATAAAGAAAAAGGTATAACTTCTTTTAGCGCACTCAAAGAAGTCCAAAAAGAATTAAATTTTGCAAAAGCTGGGCATGCTGGAACGCTCGATCCATTGGCTACTGGTATTTTGCCAATTTTTTTTGATGGTTACACAAGGCTTATAGATTTAATATCAGATGAAGGAAAGGAATATATTGCAGATTTTGTTTTGGGAATCAGCTCAAATACACAAGATATAACTGGGAAATTATCCTTTCATTCTGATTCAGAGAAACCCAAATCTAGTGAGCTTAAAAAAGCTATAAGTAATTTTCTTGGCAAACAGACTCAAACAGCGCCAGACTTCTCAGCTAAAAAGCATAAGGGAGTTCCTATGTATAAGCTTGCCAGGAAGGGAAAGAAGACTAAAAAGATTAAACAAAAAATAAATATTTATGAGATTGAGCTTCTGAATTATAACTTTCCTATATTCAGTATTAGAGTCGCTTGCAGTAAAGGNACTTATATAAGAACTTTAGGCTCTGATATTGCTAAATCTCTGAATACATATGCAGCTATGTCTGAATTACAACGGACAAAATTTGGAAGCCTTGATCTTAAAGATTCGATCACTTTAGAGANGCTAAAAAATTTGGACAATCTTAAAAAAATGCAGTATGTTAAGCGCATTGAAGAAATTTTAATTAATGTCCCTAAGGTAAAAATAAAGTCTTCTGAGGTTAAAAAATTTCAAAATGGCTCTCAAGTTGAAAGCCAAAAAATAGAGAAAATAGGAAAATATTTAGTTTTTCATGAAGACAAATTTTTAGGTTTAGGTGAAATTGATGAGACTTTTTGCATAAAACCGTTAAAAGTTTTATCAAATAGGAGAAAAAAATAAATATGAGCTTAACTAAAGAAGAAGCACAAGAAGTTATAGAGAAATTCGGAAAGAATGACAAGGACACTGGTTCAACAGAAGTACAAGTAGCTCTGTTGACAAGAAGAATTGAGGATTTGCAAGAACATTTCAAAAATCATAAGAAAGACAATCATTCAAGAACAGGTTTGATGCAGATTGTTAGTGACCGAAAGAAATTATTAGAATATCTAAAGAAGAAGGACCTTACTTCTTATCAAAAGCTCATCAAAGATTTAAATTTAAGAGATTAATATGAATAAAATTATAAGAAAAGAGATCCCTATGGGGTCGAAAACTCTAGTATTAGAAACTGGAAAAATAGCAAGACAAGCAAGTGCATCAGTTATTGCTTCAATGGGTAATACAGTAGTAATGTGTGCAGTTGTAACAAAGACTGATAATGAAAAAAGAGATTTTTTCCCTTTGAGTGTTCACTATAGTGAAAAAACTTATTCTGCTGGTAAAATTCCAGGCGGATATTTCAAAAGAGAAGGTAGACCTACTGAAGTTGAAACATTAACTTCTAGATTAATAGACAGACCGTTAAGACCACTTTTTCCAGATTTTTTTAAAGAAGAAGTACAAGTTAATTGTATGTTGTTGTCTTTAGACAAAGAAAATCCGCCAGATGTGGTTGCCATGTTAGCTGCTTCAGCAGCAATGTCTATTGCTGATGTGCCATTCATGGGACCAATTGCTGGAGCAAGGGTAGGCTTTATTGAAGATGAATATGTATTGAACCCATCTTTTGAGATGTTAAATAATTCAGATTTAGATATGGTTATAGCAGGATCAGAAAATGCTGTTCTTATGGTTGAATCGGATGCAAATGAATTAAGTGAGGATCTAATGATAGGCGGCATCCTTTTTGCTCATCAAGAAATGAAACCAGTTATAAATGCTATTCAAGATTTTGCTCATGAAGTATTACCTGAAAGATCTGAACATAAAAATAAATATGCAGATGAAGAAAAACAAGCATTTGATGAGGTAAACTCAAAATTTAGAACAGATATTGTTGATGCTTTCACTACTACAAATAAAAAAGAGAGAAGTGAAAAAATTAGCGCCATTCAAGACAAACTAGTCGAAAGCTTAGACGAAGAACTACACGATCTTCACCTTAAACAATTCAAAGAAGTTGAAAAAGACGTCGTAAGAGGGAATATCTTAAATGACCAAAAAAGAATAGATGGAAGAGGAATGACAGAAGTTAGAGATATAAATATAGAAACTAATTTTTTACCTTCCGTTCATGGCTCAGCACTCTTTACTAGAGGCGAAACACAAGCAATTGTAACAACAACATTAGGTTCAGGAAGAGACGTCCAAACTGTAGACGCACTTCAAGGAGAGATAAAAGATAATTTTATGCTTCATTATAATTTTCCAAGCTATAGTGTTGGTGAATTAGGTTTTCCTATGGGTCCAAAAAGAAGAGAAATAGGACATGGAGCTCTTGCAAAGAGATCTTTAAAGTTTGCAGTACCGAGTTTAGAAGATTTTCCTTATGCCATTAGAGTTGTAAGTGAGATAACTGAATCAAATGGTTCAAGCTCAATGGCTTCTGTTTGTGGCGGAAGTCTTGCACTTATGGCCGCAGGCGTACCAATTAAAGAAAATGTCGCTGGAGTAGCAATGGGACTGATAAAAGAAGAGGATAAATATGAAGTTCTTACCGATATTTTGGGAGATGAAGATCATCTAGGAGATATGGATTTTAAAGTTGCTGGAACTAAGAATGGTGTGACAGGTCTTCAGATGGATATAAAAATAGAAGGTATTAATGAAGAAATACTTGAAAAAGCATTAATGCAAGCAAAAGAAGCCAGAATGCATATTTTAGAAAAAATGGATGCAGTTCTTTCTGCACCACTTGAGCTGACAAGTCTTGCTCCCTCCTTCACTAAATTTAGCGTCCATAAAGACAAAGTAAAAGTTGTCATTGGTAAAGGTGGATCAACAATCAAAGGCTTACAAGAGGAGTTTGGTGTAACAATTGAGCTTCAAGATACTGGTGAAGTCAGTGTATTTGCTGAAAATAAAGAAATTGCTGAGAAAGCAAAAGAAAAAATAGAATTACTGTGTGCTGAACCTGAGGAAGGCAAGATATATGAGGGAGTGGTAGCCAAAGTTGTTGAATTTGGTGCATTCATAACGATCATGCCAGGAAAAGACGGATTATTGCATATATCGCAATTCAAAGAAGATTTTGAGCATTTAACAGATGTAATAAATGAAGGAGATTCTATTAAAGTTAAGCTTGTTGAAGTCGGCAGGCAGGGAAGGCTTAAATTAGAATTTGCTGATTCAGAATAATTCCGACAACATACATCTAGCAGATCCACCACCAAATTTTTCAATTGTGGAAAGTTCTGTATAAATAAATTTTTTATAAAATTTATTAAGCTTAGTTATTTGTTCTTGGTTATAAGAACCATGCGCTCTTTTTGACATAACGAGCATTAGGTTTCCATTGTTATCGCAAACTTCAAGACAATTCCCACAAAAGTTCATGATTTGATCTTTAGTAATTTCTACGACTTCATGATGTCTGTTAGCCATTTCTTTTACCTTTTCTCTATACTCCTCTTTAATCACTTCAAAACAAATACCTATAACTTCAGTTCCTACATACATTAAAACGTCAGTATGATAGATCGGATCTCCGGTATGACTCTGAGTTTCAAATAAAACTAATTCATATTCATTTTTTTCACACCATCTTTTAGTCAATTCAGGATTAGTTCGAGGAGAGGATGTTGCATAAACAATTCTATTCGTTCTATCAAAAACCATGCTACTTGTTGATTCTAGAAATATGTCTTGTTCTTCATAATTGCTTAGATCATCTGTAATTCGATACTCTTTCTTTAAAAAATCTATCATTTCAGGTGTTTTTTCCTTTCTTCTATTTTCAGCTCTCATACTAAATATTTGCATGGTTTTTTCTTCAAAAGTTATAAACCAATTTGGGAAAATATGATCAGGACATCCTTTTATCCCTTTAAGTGTTGTTACTTTTACACCACTATCCTTGAGAGCTAGATGAAAATTTTTGAATTCTTTAATAGCATTATCCAGGATTTTTTCTTTACTCATCACTTTTTCTTCAATTTGGTAATGATTACTTTCTAAGGTTTGTGGATTCATATAAAATTCGCCAGGTTCTACCATGAAAATATGGTTTGTTGATTGTTTTTGTTTCATATTTTTATACTAGTAGTAATAGATCTTTAATATTAGAATATCTCCAGTGATAAATGATATTCAAAATAATCTAATAAAAAAAGAGTCAATATTTGGGCCTGACAACTATAAACCACTACCAGTAGTTCTATCGAGAGCAAAAGGTGTTTGGGCTTGGGATGTAAATGAAAAAAAATATTTAGACATGATGTCAGGTTATTCTGCTGTAAGTCATGGACACGCACATCCAGAATTATTGAGGGTCTTCCATGAACAATCGAGCAAATTATCACTTACATCAAGAGCATTCTATACAGATACATTAGGACCATATTTAGAAACAATTACAAAAATGAGTGGGTTTGAGATGTGTTTACCTATGAACTCTGGAGCTGAAGCTGTTGAAACAGCAATAAAATCTTCAAGAAGATGGGCTTATAGAACCAAGAAAGTGGAACCTAATAAAGCTGAAATTATTGTAGCTGAAGGAAACTTTCATGGCAGAACTACAACAATAATTAGTTTTTCGACAGATGAAAATTCTAGACATGACTTTGGTCCTCACACTCCAGGTTTTGTAACAGTGAAATATGGATGCTCAAAATCATTAGAAGACGCAATAAATAAAAATACAGCTGCAGTTCTAATAGAACCAATTCAAGGTGAAGCTGGAATAGTAGTCCCACCTGAAAATTACTTGCCTGATGTTAGAGAAATCTGCTCAAAACATAATGTGCTAATGATTCTCGATGAAATTCAATCTGGATTAGGTAGAACAGGAAAACTTTTTGCATATCATCATTCCAATATACAGCCTGATGGATTGATATTAGGCAAAGCATTGGGCGGTGGCTTTATGCCTGTTTCATGTTTTTTATCTTCAGAAGAAGTATTGCATTGGATGAATCCTGGATCACATGGTTCAACGTTTGGAGGAAATCCTCTTGCCGCTGCTATAGCAAAACGATCTATTGAGCTACTTGAAGAAGATGGATTGATTGAAAATAGCAGAATTATGGGCGACTATTTTAAGGAATCATTATTAAGTTTTAATTCCAAGATTATTAAAGAAATAAGAGGAAAAGGTCTTTGGCTCGGTGTTGAAATTGATCCTGATTATGTTTCAGGCAAAGATTTATCCAAAATGTGTTTGGACGCCGGGATTCTTTGTAAAGAAACTCATGAAACAACAATCAGATATGCTCCACCATTAGTAATCTCAAAAGAAGAATTAGATTGGGGGATAAATAAGATCAAAGAAGTATTCACCAAAATAACTAATTAAGAACAAGTTATTTCAGATGATTTTAAAAATAATTAAATATGCTGGCACAAATGGAGTTGCATTTGTAGCTGATTTTACTTTGTTATTGATTCTAGATTACTTTCTCAATTTTGATAGAGCTTATATTGCCGGATTTTGTTATTTGCTTGGAACATGCGTTAGTTTTGTTCTTGCCAAAAATTTTGTATTTGGGAGAGGTTGGATGGCCGATAAGCCTGTAATTGAATTTTCTGCATATTTTTTAGGAGGTGTCATGGGTGCTGTCATCACTGCATTTATGTTTTATGTTTCAGTTCAATTAGGAATTACAAATATTCTTATACAAAAAATTATAGCGACACCAATAGCTTTCCTTATTGTCTTCCTATATAGAAATTTCATAGTATTTAATGATGGTAAGTGATACAGCAGATCTTTTAATCAACGAATTTGGTGAAAAAAAAGTAAAAACTTCAAAAGATTATTTAGATAAGTATGGCAGAGACTGGTACAAAGGAATAGAAGCAAAACCTTGCGCAATTGTTTTTCCAGAAGATGAAAATGATGTAAGTAACCTAGTTAAATTTGCTAATAAATATAAACATCCTATTGTTCCATCTGGAGGAAGAACAGGGCTTAATGGAGGAGCAACAGCAGCTAATAATGAGATTATAGTTAGTTCTGAAAAGTTAAACAAAATAGAATGGCTGTCTGAAACAAATCAGATAAAGTGTCAGTCAGGCGTAATTACAGATAATGCAAAAGCATCTGCTTTTGGGAATGGAAGACTATTGCCGATCTCATTCTCTGCAACATCTTCAAGCACTATAGGCGGAAATTTAGCCACTAATGCTGCTGGAGCTAAATTTATTAAATATGGTGCAACAAAAGAACATGTTGCAAGCATGAGAGTTATTTTGGCTTCTGGAGAATTAATTGAACTAAGGAAAGATGTCCTTAAAGACGCTACTGGACCAAATCTTATGGAGCTTTTCTTTGGTTCTGAAGGAACTTTAGGTTTTATAACTGAAGTTACTCTAAATACTTTTCCATTACCTACCTATACAGAAAATATTCTTGTGCGTTTTAGTGACATCAATATCATTCAAGAAGAATTATTAAAAACAAATAGTAGAAATATTATTTCAGCAGTGGAGTTCTGGGATAGTAATTGTCAAAAATTATTTAGTGAAGAAAAGAGTGATAATTATGAGGTGTTAATTGAATTAGTGTCAGAAAATGAAAAAGAGATTAATAANTGCCTAGAAAATATAGCAAATCTTGATGCTGACATTAGTTTACTTAANACTAAACAAAGTAATGAGTTGTGGAATAAAAGAGAAGATATTCCAGTAAAACTTGCAGATCTTAATGCTTATAAGCTAGANATATGCGTTCCCACGAAAAANTTAAAAAACTATTTAGATGAAATACATAAAATTGATGNAGATAAAGAGGTCTACTGTTTTGGTCATCTCGGAGATGGAAATGTGCATGTAAATATAGTCTCAGATANGAATTTAGAAGGGCTAAAAAATAAGATATATGAGCTAACTATTTCTGTAAATGGCTCTCCAAGTGCCGAACATGGCATAGGTCAGAGAAAAAAGCATATTTGGGCTGATTTTTCTTATTATTCTGATAAGCTTAAATTGCTTGAAAGTCTTAAAAAATCNATGGATCCGAATAATATACTCTGTCCAAAAGTTTTTTTTGATTNATTAAATTACGTGAAACGCTTTATTAATAGNCAGTACAGAGGCAAACAATATATATANATATTATTTATATTGCTTAATGCCCCTATNTTTAAGGCATTTATAGTAATTTAAATAAAGTTGTCAAAAGNACCCCATTTTGTACCATATCCATGAACTATTTCATGGGGGAAATATGGATAGTATTATGAAAACAGTAACGGCTTTCGTAGATGGTCTTACTAGTGTTCTAGTCAGCGTAATCGGTTTAGGCATTGTTGCTTCAATCGTATTCGGTGGCAATGCGTGGTTTGTTGGAGATGTAATCGGTACAATTATGGGTTATGTCGACATGTTAGGTTCAGGCGGATTAGGTGGACTTGTAGTTCTACTAATCGTTATGGGCGTACTTGGCATTAAATAAACCTATTTAGAGCATGAGGGGTTTTATCCCTCATGCTTTTTTTTTGATATATGAAATTTTTTGATTTTGACTTTAATAAACTTAAAAACTTTTTAAGTAAACTTACAGAAGTTTTATTATTGTTTGTTTCAGTTGCACTACTATTAGGTGTCTTATTTGGACCTGACTCAGCCTTTATCGGCGGTGTTTACCAAAACTTTGCAAAAATACTTACTGATCTAGGTCAGGATGGAATTATAGCCTTAGTATCTATAGCCATAATTTTTGCGATTTTAAAAAAATAAGACAATAACAAGCCTTTTTATTCAAAAAGGCAGGCATACTCTTTTTTTAACAAAAAGGATTACTTCCCTTCTAAGAAGTATTAATTATAATTACTATCTGAATTTGGCTATGTAGCTCAGCTGGTTAGAGCGCAGCATTCATAATGCTGAGGTCGAAAGTTCAAGTCTTTCCATAGCCACCATTATAGTGTTCTGCTATTTGACAAGATTTTAGACATTAAATTTAAAGTGAATCACATCACCATCCTGGACGATATATTCTTTGCCTTCCATTTTTAATTTACCTTGTTCTTTGGCTCCTGACTCACTCCCAGATTCAATATAATCTTTAAAGCTTATGACTTCTGCTTTGATAAAGCCTCTCTCAAAATCAGTATGTATTTTGCCTGCAGCTTCTGGTGCAGTTGAACCAGTCTTTACTGACCAAGCTCTGACTTCTTTTGGTCCAGCTGTGAAATATGAGAAAAGATCTAGCATTTCATAACCCTTT
>PBXH01000036.1 GCA_002727535.1 Gammaproteobacteria bacterium
GCAAACCCCAAGAACTATTGCGGTTGCTGCATAAGCATCAAAAGAAAGAAATTTTAATCCCAGATAACCATGACCAAAAACCCATTCAGAAATAGCTATTGCTTTGGCAATAAAAGGTCCTTTTGTTAAATAGCTTAGAGAGGAATTTTGTGACCAAACCCAATATTGAGCTTCTTCATAATGAATATCTATACCATTAACAACATCGAATAATACTCTTAGAGTTAATGCCGTGAAGATAATAAGAAGAAGATTTTTTATTTCACTCTTCATTATGAGAATCCCATCTAACTAAGTAAGATTTCTCCTTGCTTGAAGCATAGTATGTTCTGCTTAAAATTTCTCCAATAACGCCCAAACTTATGAATTGAACCCCTACCACTACAAGTAGAGTGCCGGCTAAAAGCAGAGGTCTATCGCCAATATCAATTCCATAGAACAATTTAATTGTAACTAGATATGTGAGTATTGCTGTGCCAATTAAACCTAAAATCAAACCTATTAAACCAAAGAAATGTCCAGGCCTATTAAAAAATCTCATAAAAAAATAAACAGATATGAGATCGACAAAAACTCTAAAAGTTCTGGAAATTCCATACTTAGAAACGCCTGCTAATCTTGGATGGTGATCAACTTCTATTTGCTTAATTTTATCTGGTGGTATTTTTGTAGCCATCCAAGCTGGGATGAATCTATGCATTTCACCATAAAGTCGCACTTCTTTTAGAATTGCTGCATTGTAAGCTTTCAAGCTGCAACCATAATCGTTCAGCCTTACGCCTGTAATTCTCCCTATCAAGCTATTTGCAATCATTGAAGGAAAATTTCTTAAAAAGAAATTGTCCTTTCTGTTTTTTCTCCAACCAACTACAAGATCTAATTTCTCATTTATTAGCTTATTTAGAACCTTTGGTATGTCCTTCGGGTCATTCTGCAGATCACTATCCAGGGTTACATAGTATTTTCCTTTAGCTTTATCAAAACCTGCTTGTATTGCCGGTGTTTGGCCAAAATTTTTCGATAGCACAAGCACTCTTAGCTCAGATCTTTCTCGAGAGAGTCTCTTGAGAACATCTCTTGACCCATCCGTACTTCCATCATCAACAATGATCAATTCCCAGCTACGCTCACTTTCTCGCATAGCTTGAAATACTCGACTTACAAAAGTCTCTATGTTTTCTGATTCATTAAAAACTGGTGAAATTATTGAAACTTCTATGTTTTGATCCATCTGTAAAATAAATTATAAAAAAATACTCCTAAGAAAATTCCTATGAATGCTCCTATTATAACTTGGCTTAGTANATGTTTGATTAAAAAAACTCTAGACAAAGCAACAAGTGCTGAAGAAATAAAATAAATTGAAGATATGTATTTATTTTTAATAGTTAGATGCAATAACGTAGAAAAAAGAAAGAAATTAATAGCATGGTTTGATGGCATTCCAGTTGTTTGAGATCCGCACTCTTTTAGTATGAGACCCTTTTCCATAAATATCTCACTGTATCCATAACAAGGACGTGTATCTGAAAGCAGCTCTTTAAGAATATTTCCAGTTAAATCGCCAAGTGAAGTAGCGATACATATAAATATAAAGATTTTAAATTTCCTGATATGGTAAAAATAAATTCCTGCTAATAAAACTAGAATAGCTGCAAACCATCTAGTTGAAACAAAGCTAAAAAAACTATCAAAATATTGAAATTGAGCAAGCCAAATTGAAAATTCTACATCTAAATTCATTAAAAATATTCCGTTACATCAAAGAAGATAATACCAATCCAGGCTAAACAAACTAAAAAGTAAGAAAAATATTTACCCATATTCCCTTCCATTAAATGTGATTTAAATTTTTCAAATGACAAGGCTGATCTTACAACCAGAACCAGACCAAGACTAGCCAATATATCNGTGAACCAATGCGCAGCTATTATCACTCTTGATAAGGCAACAAAAACGGCAAAACTTATAGCCAAAAAACATATTAGCTTGCTAATTTTTGCGCTATTCCCTTGAGATGCCAGGTGTAGCCAAATTAAGATAGTCCCAAAAATTGTTGCGGCATGTCCACTTGGAAAGGCAGCATATCTGAATATTGGATCAAGATAATTTATGCCTTCAATTGTTTCTAAAGCTGGTCTAGTGAAATAAAAGATTTCTTCTTTCATGATTTGGGTAGCCAAACCTATATANATTCCTGAAAGAATTAAAGCTTGCATCGGAACATATAGCATTNCTTTGAGCTTATAAGATATAAATGATAAAAATGGGATAACCAGCGCTACAACAAACCAACCATTCCCAAATTCTGTGAAATAACTAAAAAAAGTTTCACTAAACAAGAAATTGTTAAAAANTTTTAATAGGNNCAAATCGAAATCTGGAAAAAATTTTAAGCTAAAAGCAAGACTAAAAATTAATAGTCCTAAAAGAAGATCTTTATTCATTTTTATCAGTTTTTATTTCAATGATTAAATAATTTTCGCTTTCTTTGATNACTTCAAAAGGAAGATCAATCTCATTNAACTTATCCTTTCTTGTTAAAATAAGNGAATCAAATCTTGGTCCCCTAAATGATTTTTTCTTTGCGTANAATGCGTAGCTTGGCTTATTTATTTTATGCATTGAGACTTGCTTATNTCCGTCACGAGCATAGAGGCCCAGTTCTTTGATATCTCCTTGAGTTGCNAAATGTAAAAATGGTGCAATCTTGAAAGACAATATAACCGTAAATGATAGAGCAGCTATTTTCTTTATTTTTGCAGCATCATATTTCAAAAAGAAAGACACAATAATGCTCAATAAAGTAATACTTATAAGCGCTTTATAAACATAATCATCAGCAAAGGNATTAATCGCAGTTAAAGAGACTTCATNCGTTTGCACAACTTCTATTAAATACGCTAAATAATAAGGTAATGCTAAAAGAAAAGACCAAATTAGTAGCTGNAAAATCAACGCTAAGATAGATAAGGATTTCNCTGCTATTTTTAAATGATATTTTTCAATGAAATAAGCTGCTGGGGTTAATCCNTAGATCAAATAATGAGGTAATTTAGTGCTTGAAAATGAAAAGAATACTAAAACAAATAAAAACCAAATTCCAAAAAACATGTCTAATTTATTGGCTCTAAACTTAGAGCTCAAAAAACCTTTTAGAAAATCAGTAAAAAAAGGCAGAACTAAAAACGGCAATATTATTAAATAATAATAAATTGGNCCTGCATGACTTTCAAAAGTATTTGAAAATCTTCCAAAAGATTGGCCTAAAAATAGATAAGTAANGGCATCTAAATCTAATCTNAAAAAAATCAAAGACGTCCAAGGAATAATGATCGAAAAGAAAATGACCCATGGTTTATAGCTCGAAATAGCCTTAAAGAAAATTTTTGTCTGCCTAAGAAATAATGANTAGAGAAAAAGAATCGTACCCGCTAAGAGGATAATTATCAGGCCTTTAACTAAAAAACCTAGGCCAGTGAATATTGCNGCNTTATTAAGATGAGAGACTTTTTGATTTTGAGTATATTTGTATAGCGAAATTAGAGTTAGAGTAATTAANGTGTTTAAAAAAGCATCTGCTGTTGCGGCAAAACTCATCAAAAATATTCCAGGAAGTGTAAAGAAAATTAAAAATATATTTGTTCCCATGAACTTCCTGTCCTGNTCTTTTACAAAAGATGCAAAACTATANGCCCATACCAGAGATANAAGAAAAGATGGAAATCGTAAAGCAAATTCATTTGCTCCAAAAATACNTATAGATATTGCTTGAATCCAATAACTTAAGATTGGCTTCTCTAATCTTAAGTCATCGCCTATGGTAGGAATAAAATATTGNTTATCTATCANCATCTGCAGAGATGTNGCAGCAAATGCACCTTCGTCCAGATCAAAAATTCCTAAAAATAAAAATGGAATAAAGCAGATGAAGAGAGTAAATAAAGCAATATTTCTTAGAGATCCTGTCATTTAAGTTGAAATAAACTTTTCAATTAAATAATACAAAGAAATGAATGATGTTGCTGTAAATATAGCAACACTTATGCCATGAATAATTTTAAAAAATACGCCGTTTGTGTCTACTTTTACGTTGTTGAGCATCAAGCCAATAATCAAATTAAAAAGATTAAATCCTAGAAGAACAAGCATCACAAGATTCTTCGTACTTGACCAAATTAATTCGTATCCACCTAATTGAAAGAAATAAATAATGCTTAAATATGCAAGCAACATTAGAGCAATGAATAAATGAAATCTAAAGAAGAAAGATCTTAAAAAGAATCTTAAAGACTCATCATCTAAACTAGCTCGAGCGGCTGGACTTACTACCAAAGGAGTAAGCCAAATTCCACCCACTATTGCTGCGAGTATTGTCTGTAAAGCTATATCAACAAACATCTTTTCAAAGTTGGCGATCCGGAAGGGACTCGAACCCTCGACCTCCTGCGTGACAGGCAGGCATTCTAACCAAACTGAACTACCGGACCGCGAGTTGTAGATTTTGGTACAAATGTTGAATTAATACAACTATTTTCTTTTTATTTGTTGAGAATCATTCTCATTTAAAAGTTGAATTTTGGGCTTTTGGGCAATAAAATATGCCTAATCTAATTAATTAATTAAATAGAGAGGAGAAATAATGGAAATTACATTAGCAAATGATTTCACTGCCTTTTCTTTTTGGGTCGCTACAGCAGTAATGTTTATGGGCGCCGCTTTTTTCTTTATGGAAAGAAGCACTGTTAATAAAGAATGGCAGACTTCGCTTACAGTCGCGTGTCTTGTATGTTTAGTTGCTTTTTGGCACTACCTATACATGAGAACGGGATACATGGCCAGTGGTGAATCACCAACTGAGCTTAGATATGTAGATTGGCTTATAACAGTCCCTCTACAGATTGTAGAATTTTACTTAATATGCGCAGCAGTATCTGCTGTAAGTTTAAGTGTATTTTGGAAGTTACTAGCAGGTTCGCTTGTTATGCTCGTCGGAGGATACATGGGTGAAGCAGGTCATTTAGACGCAACTGTTGGTTTTGTTATAGGTATGGTTGGATGGGCTTATGTCATCTGGCTGATCTGGGCAGGTGATGCAGCGCAAGCAGCAGACGGTGCTAAGAACGAAAACCTATCAATGGCTTTCAATGGTATTAAATGGATTGTAACTGTTGGTTGGATAATCTATCCAATAGGTTACTTCATGGGTTACATGATGGATGGAGTAGACGTAAGTGGTCTAAACTCCCTATATAACCTTGCTGATGTTGTTAACAAATTCTTATTTGGATTGGTTATCTGGCATGCAGCTATGAGAGACTCTGGTGTAGCTAAAGGCTAAACCAATTTCTTGAATTAAAAAGCCCGCATTAGCGGGCTTTTTTTTTGCTAAAATTTATTTAATGAATAAAGAATCATTTTTCTTAATATTTGTTGCTTTTGGAGTATTTCCTGTTTCACTAATTTATGGTGGCCACCCTGCTATTAGCATGCCTTATTTTTATGGTATTGAGGTCAATACCATAAATCTATCAAATATACTTAGAGCAATTATGGGTTTATATATTGCTCTATGTGTTTTTTGGGTAATTGGTGCTCGTTACGAAAAATTACGTTTAGCAGCTCTTTGGAGTTTGGTAATTTTTATGATTGGAATAGCTTCAGGAAGAATATTAAGCCTTGTCCTTGATGGAATGCCTTCATCTCTTTTTATATTTTATACATTTGTTGAGATTATGGCTGCAATAGTTGGTATTAAACTAATAAACGACAAACAAAAGGGTTGAAATGGCCTATGATCTCAAAACAGGTTAATTAAGATTTATCTTTGTTAAACCTTTCTGTTCTGTTGAAAATAAAAATTGTATGCATCAGAGTTGCAGCTAATTTATCGTCTTTATCAAATATACTCCCCTGAACAGTGGCAATTGTTTTTCCCTTTTTTATTAGATTTGCTGTGGCAGTGACTGTGCTCTTAAAAAGAGGTCTATGGTGATGCGAATGCAAATTTACTGAACTTGGGTATATTGTTCCTTTTGATTCTATCACTAGAAGTAAGGCGGTTACGTCATCTAACATTGATGTCATCATTCCACCCTGAACTGATCCATCAGGATTTAGGGTTTCATCAGGAAATTGTGCTTCAAGTTTTAGAAACCCATCTTTATATTCTAAAAGTTTAAATTGGAATATTTTTCCGGTACCACTTTTTTCTTTATGAAAGGCTAAAGCTTTTTCTATGTGTTCTTTCATAGCGATTAATAAAATTAAATCTTATTTTAGAGTAAATCAAACTTTTTAGTTATACTCATCTCTCTTTAAAATTTAATTCTCATGAAAACACTATTACTTGATCTTGGCGGCACACATCTTCGAGCAGGATTTGCAAAAGATCATGAAAAAGAAATTTTAGATATGAAGAAAATTAAAATTAATGAGATTGGATCCATAGAGTCATCAATAGAAGATCTTGTTAGCCAAATAGAGCCCCAAGAAATAATTTTTTCTGCTGCTGGACCAAGAAAAGAAAATACAATAAAAATGACTAACAGAAATTTTAATATTGATGGTGATGAGCTTTCAAAAAAATTTGGGATCCAATGCCATCTTCTAAATGATTGGGAATCAATAGGGTACTGTATACCTACTTTAGCAAGTCACGAAATTATTGAGATTAAAGAAGATTTAAATAAAAAGAATGAGTCTTTAATGGCTATAGGTCCAGGCACAGGTTTGGGGTGTGTGCAAATAAAGTATAAAAAAGATATCCCTAATATATTTTCAACTGAAGTTGGAAATACAAGACAATATAATTCTTTTCTAAATGAGCATTTCAAGTTATCAGATACAGACGAATTTCATTATCTTGAACATTACATCTCTGGCTCTGGTCTAAAAAAAATATATTTTATTAAAACTCAAAAAGATATTAGTCCTGAAGAAATATTAGATAGATATGGCAATGATGAAGCTTGCACTAATGTTGTTGATGATTTTATAGAAGCTTTTTATAAAATCTTGAGTGACCTAGCATTAACATTCTTGATCAAGGGAAAAATTTATTTAGTGGGAGGATTGATGAGAAGTTTATGTAATTTAAAATCGATGAAAGAAAAAACTGAAAATTTTATAAATCATCCTTCAGATGAGCATAATAAAATCTTAAAAAATTGTGGAATTTACCTAGTAAAAAAAGAACATACACCTTTGTATGGAAACTTAAACTATGCAAGAATAAGGACCATTAATGAATAGCTTAGATTTTATCATTGTAGGCATTTATGCAATTGTATTAATTTTAATTGCAACCTTTATATCTAGATCTAAAGATGGCAAGAAAAAAACCGCTGAAGATTATTTCTTAGCTGGAAGGTCTCTTCCTTGGTGGGCTATAGGTACTTCACTTATTGCAGCAAATATTGCGGCTGATCAAATAATTGGCATGAATGGAGATGGTTATGCGATGGGGATAGCAATTGCCACTTATGAATGGACTGCTGCAATTGCTCTTATAGTAATTGCAAAATTTTTATTACCAGTCTATTTGAAACAAAAGGTCTTCACTATGCCTCAACTTCTTTCACAGAGATATAACAATAGAGTGAGTATGCTTTTAGCTGTCTTGATGCTAATCATGTATGTGATGGTGATAATGCCAACTATTCTTTGGTTAGGTTCTAAAGCCATCAATAATCTTACTGATCTTGATCTAATTTTAGGCATGATCTTACTGGGAGCTTTATCTCTCGCATATTCATTGTATGGAGGTCTTAAAGCAGTAGCTTTTACTGATGTAATACAAGTTGCTCTTTTAATATTTGCAGGGTTATATGTTTCTTATGTAGGTTTAAATATAATTTCCGATGGGCAAGGTGTTATTGCAGGTTTCTCGCAAATGCTTGTTGATTACCCAGAAAAATTTGATGCCCTTCTGTCTTATGTTCCTTCTCAAGAAGATCCAGTTGCTTACGATAATTATGTAAAGCTGCCTGGAATTTGGGTGCTGTTTGGAGGTATGTGGGTCGCACATTTTTACTACTGGGGAACTAATCAATACATCACACAAAGAGCATTAGGCGGTAGAAGTTTAGATGATGCTCAAAACGGGCTTATGTTTGCTGGATTTCTAAAACTATTAATGCCTGTAGTTGTGGTTTTGCCAGGTCTAATTGCAGTATCAATTGCACCAAATTTAAGTGATAGAGCAGATGCATACCCTACAATGCTACAGTTACTCCCTAATGGTATTTTAGGCTTAACCTTTGCGGCATTAGTTGCAGCTATTGTTTCTTCATTAGCATCCTTAACAAATAGCATGAGTACTATTTTTACAATGGATGTATATAAAAATATTAAAGGTGAGGTTCAGGATTCAAAATTAGTAAATATTGGAAGAATTGCAGGAGTCGTTGGATTAATAATTTCGATCATTGTTGCTCCAATATTTTTGGGGAGCCTAAAATCAGCCTTTCAATATGTTCAAGAATACATGGGATTATTTAGTCCTGTAATATTGTTTGTTTTTCTGTCGGCAATATTTGTGCCTAAATCAAATTCAACTTCAGTATTGTGGGGTTCTTTCGTAGCGCTTATTTTAGGTGTTCTAATGAAAATATATGTAGCAAATACTACTGAATCTATTATTGAACCATTTATGCATCAAATGCTAATTTCATTTATTGCTGCATTTTTAGTTAGTGGTCTTTTATCCTCCAACACTAAGGATAAGAAAGTGTTTGCAATTAAAAGTAAAGATTTTGAAACATCAAAAATTTTTAATGTTGGATCTTCATTTATCGTAGTTGCAATTATTGCAATTTATCTGTTCTTTGATGGTAGTTTTGTCTAAAAGATGAAAAAAGTTTTAAATTTAGTTTTTCTTTCAATGTTCTGCTTTAGTGCTGACTGGAGTAGAGAGAATTCTTGCCCTGCTGGTAATGAACCTTTTGTACAATCAATTCTTTCTTCAATGACCGTTGAAGAAAAAGTTGGTCAAGTAGTTATGGCTGATATAAGTACGATTTCTCCAAGTGATTTAAATCAATTCCCAATTGGAGGTATTTTAAATGGAGGGAATAGCTCGCCAAACAACAATCAAAAAGCTTCTCCAGATGAATGGAAAAAACTTGCTCAAGATTTTTACGATGCTTCTGTTTCAGTAGGTGGTGCCAATATACCAATTCTATGGGGGACGGATGCTGTTCATGGACATTCAAATGTTTTCGGAGCAACAATTTTTCCACATAACATAGGACTTGGCGCAACAAACAACCCTAAACTATTAGAAAAAATTGGTGAAGTCGTAGCTAAAGAAGTTTTAGCTACTGGTATCTATTGGACTTTTGCTCCAACAATTGCAGTGCCCCAAGACTATAAATGGGGAAGAACTTATGAAGGATTTTCTCAAGATCCAGAAATAGTCGGCTCATTAGGTAAAGCATTTATTGAAGGTCTTCAAGGAACAGGAAGCAATTTTTTAGACAACACAAAAATCCTAGGAACAGCAAAACATTTCTTAGGAGATGGAGGCACACATATGGGTGTTGATCAAGGCGATACGAGAATTGATGAAGAATCTTTTAAGAATATTCATGGAAAACCTTATTTTGATGCACTAGATGCATGCATTCAAACTGTCATGGCTAGTTATAACTCATGGAATGGTTTAGAAGTTCACGGACATAAATATTTATTAAGTGATGTTTTAAAAGGTCAAATGCAATTTGATGGATTTGTTGTTGGTGACTGGAATGGGCATGATGAAGTTGAAAACTGCACGACCGAAAGTTGTGCTGCTGCATTAAATGCTGGTGTAGATATGTTTATGGCGCCTGAAACATGGAAAGAGATTTATCAAAACACTCTTGCACAAGTTAATTCAGGAGAAATTTCTATGCAAAGACTTGATGATGCAGTAAGAAGAATCCTGATAGTAAAAGAAAGATTAGGCTTGTTTTCAAATACCCAACCAAAAAACTCTGCATTTAACCAAGTTGGTACAGCTGACCATAAGGCTGTTGCAAGAAAGGCTGTTAGAGAGTCTATGGTTCTCTTAAAAAATGAGAATGTTTTACCATTGGATAGTAATCTAAAAGTTTTAGTTGTTGGTCATGCTGCTGATTCATTAAAAATTCAAACAGGTGGATGGACTCTAAATTGGCAAGGAACAGAAAATACTAATGAAGACTTTCCTAAATCAATAAGCCTCTATGAAGCAATAAAAGAAATAGTTGGGAGCAATAATGTTAGACACGTTCAAGATATAATTTTTGATACCACGACATATGATGAAGAAGTTAAACCAAATTATGCTGACTATGACGTAGCTCTGGTGGTTTTTGGTGAAGAGCCATATGCAGAATGGCAGGGTGACAGAGGTTCTCTTGGTTTCACTCAGTCAAAACAAATTAGACAATTAGAGCTTCTTAAAAAAGCTGATATTCCAACTGTTTCAATATTCTTTTCAGGAAGACCAATGTGGGTCTCGAAAGAAATTGAATTATCTGATGCATTTGTTGTGGCTTGGTTACCTGGAACAGAATCTAGAGGGATGACAGATGTTATTTTTGCTAAAGAAGATGGAAATATAAACTTTAATTTTAAAGGGAAGCTGCCCTATTATTGGCCTAACGATCCTTTTGATGAAATCACTAAAGATAATGCAAAGTATCAGCTAGGTTTTGGTCTAGTTTATTAGCTTCCTTCTAGATCTAGTCTTTTTTCTGAAATCAGAATTCCTGTAAGGTCTCCATAAGCCCAAAATCCTGACTTAATTTGAACTTCTCCAATCCTAAAACAAACATTGTAAGAACCTTGATTATTTTTACCACTTTTTTTTGGGCATGAACCTAATGCAAATACAGGAAATTCAATTGAACTCAGTTCTTCAACATCCCTTACTCTGCCATTAACAATAATAGCGCCCCAAGAATTTGTTTTAGCAATTGAAACAAGATTGTCCCCTATAAGACCAACATTATCTGAAGCATTGCCCTCAATAAATAAAACTCTACCGAGTCCATCCTTTTGTAAAATGCTTTTGGCTAATGAATTATCATCTGGACATTCCACGGTAATTATTTCTCCACAAAAATAATTTTTAGCGCCAAAAGATCTGAAATCTAATAAAAAGGGTGTTTCTGGGAACTTGTCAGAAATATCTGCGGTATTAACCAAATAAGACATATTTTAATTCTTACATAAAATTAAGTAATTGGAATCAAAAAAAATTAATAATTAATTAATGTGACAAATCTGTAACATTAATTTAATTAATACTCTTTTCTTTATAAAAAGAGAGTACAATTTGGATACTCTTGAGGAGAGATTATGAATTCTAAAAAAATATTTGCCCTAATCGGGTTTATTACGTTAATTTCAAACTTTGCTTTTTCGCAAGAAGAAGTATCGATAAACGATGATGAAATTGAAGAAGTTGTTGTTGTTGGTATAAAGAAAAGTCTGCAAGATGCTATTGATATCAAAAGAAGTAATGTTGGTGTTGTTGATGCAATTACAGCAGAAGATTTCGGAAAATTTCCTGATAATAACTTAGCTGAATCTTTAGCCAGAGTGGTTGGAATAGGTATCGATAGAAACAATGTAGAAGGTGAAAGAGTTGCTGTTAGAGGTTTCGGTCCTGAATTCAACTTAGTTACTCTTAATGGTAGACAAATGCCTACTGTTCCAGGCCAATATCAAGGTGGAAGATCTTTTAATTTCGGTGATATTTCTTCTCATGGAATTTCAGCTGTAGAAGTTTATAAATCTACAGATAGCTCACTACCTTCTGGTGGAATAGGTTCAACCATTAATATCGTTACTACAAAACCATTAGAAATGGATGGCAGAATGCTAAGTTACTCTGTCAATATGGTTGAAGATACAACCAGTACCGAAAGTCGAACTTTTGAGACAAATTTTGTATATGCTGAGAATTTTGGAAATCTAGGTTTTTCAATTTCTGCTTCTTGGCAAGACAGAAATAATAGAGAGGAAGGTACTCGTGAATCTAATTGGATTACATTGCCTTTAGATGATCCTAATAGAGTAGATTTCTCAAACCCTAACATAACAAACAATAATCAAAGAGCAGATGGAAATACATTCTATCAAGAACCTACAGCATATCAGTTTAAGGATAATGATCGTTTTAGATTCAATCACCAAGCTACATTGCAATATGCATTTAGCGAAAAACTTGTTGCGACATTAGATTACACAGTTTCTGAAGTTGATTTCAGTTCAAATGGTCAAATGTTTGGTTCTTGGTTAGGTGGCTGGACTACATTATCAGGAACAATTAACAGTAATGGAGCTTTTACTGATGTAGTAGTCGGTGATAGAGCTTATGATCACCAATTCATTTGGGGTGACACTGAAAGTAGAAATGAGTCCACTGGTTTAAATTTTGCTTGGGATTTTTCTGAAGCATTATCATTTGAATTAGATATTCATGATTCAAGTGCTGAAAAAGATGGTACTGAGCTACCAAATGAAATGGGCTTTACGACTCCTCAAGGAACAGTTACACACACAAATGGTGGTCCTGATGGCATAAATTCATTTGTTTATGATTTTGACATAACTGCTAATGATTTTAGCCATACAGGTCTTTATTACAGAGATGCTTTTAAATCTAATATGATGGAGCAGATTCAGTTTAAAGGATCATGGTCAAACCTTGGAGACGGCGCACTTAGATCTCTAGATTTTGGCATGTCACAAGCTGATTCAAAATTTACAGATGTTAGAGCTGAGCTGAATACACCATTAGCACCAGCAGTAGCGGCAGATGCAGCACTGTTTACAAAAACATCTTTAGGTGGTTTTATGGATGGCTTCAATCTGAGTAATGCGGGGTATTACTTTGCAATTGACCCTACTCTGGCAAAACGCGCATGGGTTAACAATGTAGGAGCATTTAGTGCTGGCGATATTGATACACATGATAGAGTTGAAGAAGAACTTACTTCATATTTCATTCAAGGTAATTTTGAATTTACGGTTAACAACAATCCATTAAATGTTGTAGCAGGTATTAGAGTTGAAGAAACTCAAACAATATCAACTTCACTAGAAGATACTCCAACAAATATCCGCTGGGATATGATTGAAGGCTTAACTTATATTACTGGTGGCATTGTTGATGCTCCTGTTGAAGCCAGCAACGATGTTGTGCTTCCTCAAATAGCTGCAGCTTATGAATTTGAAGAAGACAAAGTCTTTAGAATGTCTTATGGCGAATCAATGGCAAGGCCATCCCTAAAAGATTTAAGATCTTCATTGCAATTTGGAAACAGAGATTTCTTTGTTCCTACTGCTACAGGTGGAAATCCAAACCTTGAGCCATTAATGTCAACAAACTTTGATATGGCTTATGAGTGGTATTATGCAGAAGGAAGCTATTTATCAGTAAATTATTTCAATAAGCAAATAGACGGCTTCATAAGTACCGAAATTACTGAAGGAGATCTTTATGGTCTTAGGAACCCAGCATTTGGAGAAATTGGTTTATATGCACAAGCTTGTGTAGCTGCATGGGATGCAGCTGGAAGGCCTGATCCTGGTTTTCCAGGTGATGCTGGAGCTACAGGACATTGTGTTTCACAACAAGCATTGTGGGCTCAGTCATGGATGAATCTATACCAACATATGGGATGGGTTGCTGTAGCAATGTCTAGAGGAATTGATGTATCTGCAGGTTTCCCATGGGGTGCATGTGATTATGATGGCTGGTGGAGATGTGACCCTGGTTACTTAGATGCAACAGCAGATGATCCTTTGGCTATGTTTGAGATATCAAGACCTGGAAACCTAGAAAGTGGTGAAGTAGATGGTTTTGAATTTGTTCTTCAACATCTATTTGGAGATACAGGGTTCGGAGCCACCTTCAATGGGACATTAATTTCTGGAGGTGATGTCGATATTGACACTACAGTAATTGGAGAGCAATTTATTCTTCCAGGATTAGGCGATAGTGCAAATGTTTCAGTTTTTTATGAAGATGAAAAATTTACTTCAAGGCTAGCACTTAATCATAGAGGCGATACTATTGTTGGTTTTGGTAACTACGATCAACCGCTGTATGTCCAAGAAAGAAATCAATTAGATTTAACTTTAGCTTATAGACCAAGAGAAAATACTGAAATATTTTTCTATGGTCAAAACATAAATGATGAAAATACTAGACTTTATGCACGCCATAAGGAAATGCTTTTCTTAGCACAAGACCATGGTCCAATTTATCGTCTAGGTGTTAGAGTAAAGTTCTAATTTATTTTTATTGAAAAAAAAGAGGGGGATTTTCCTCCTCTTTTTTTTGTGAATGGTGCGAGTTGTAGGATTCGAACCTACGACCCCCTGCGTGTAAAGCAGGTGCTCTAACCAACTGAGCTAAACTCGCGAAGAGAATAGAATATAATA
>PBXH01000037.1 GCA_002727535.1 Gammaproteobacteria bacterium
AAGTAGCGGGTAAGAAAAAAGTCCCATTGAGATTCCTTCATCAGTATCTTTCTTACCACTTTCTTTATTAACATCAGTTGCAGCTTTATATGCATGTGCTCGGTTAAGAAGCCCCTTCTCTGTTACACAGCTTAGAATCCATGCCAATTCTGTTATTTCTGGCACGTCAGATTGCCTATAGAAATATGTTTTTTTGGGGTCTAATCCTGATGCCATCCATGCCATTGCTATGCCATGTGTCAATTGATTTAATTGTTCAGGATCCGAAACTTTAATAAGAGCATGCAAATCAGCAATAAACAAAAATGATTCACATTTTTCATCCAATAGCTCTAGAGAAGGTTTAATTGCTCCTATATAATTTCCTAAGTGAGGATAGCCACTTGGCGTTATACCTGTTAAAATCCGTTTCATTCAAATAGTATTTGTTTGAAATTATAAATAATATTCTGATAGATTTGTGGTAGAGAAGACAATTAATCTAAATCAACAGTTAAATGACATAGAGCAACTGTTTGCTTCAGGTCATATTAAAAAAGCTCAAAAAGACCTAAGAAAGCTAAATGCTTTGTTTCCTAGAGGCAAACCTATCCCATCTAGGTTTAGACATAAATTTCAAAGATTAAACTTCACAGCAAAGGAATATGATGATTGGGCTGAGTTTGCAACATCTGACAAAAGAACTGAATTAATTAATTCAGTTAATGGACTTGCCGATCAAAACCTTGAACCACGAAAACTTGCGAACCAAATTAATTCATTGCAAAAACAATGGCAAAACCTTGATCAGCATGGAAAAACAGCCAGTAAAGAAAAATGGGCTATTTTCAAAGAAGCGTGCGAAAAAGCTTGGGCTCCATGCAAGGATTACTTCAATGAACTAGAAAGCAAGAAAGAAGAAAATAAAGTCAAGAAAGAAAATCTACTTAAAGATATGGATGCTTTTCCTGCCGGTAAGACAGCTGAGAACATCACGGTAATCCAAATTGTTAATTTCTTAAAAGGTATTCATGACAAGTGGAAATTATTCTCTCCTGTACCAGATGGAGATTTCCAAAACTTAAACAATAGTTTCAAAGAGTCCAGAAACAAAATTAATCAATTATTAGAAGAAGTAGAGAAATTTAATAGAGGCAACAAAGAAGCGATTATTGCTGAAGTTGAATCTCTAAGCAAAGAAGATATTGATGCCTCAGTAGCAAGAATTAGAGAGCTACAAGACACCTGGAGAACTTTAGGTCCGGCTGGAAAAAAACTAGATCCAGAAATTAACGAAAATTTTGCAAATGTATGCGATGAATTTTTAAAGATAAAAGATAAAGAGCTAGACGAATCAAGAGGCTTAATGGAATTAATTATCAAGGATTTAAGGGATAAAGTAATTGCGCCTGGTGAGGCAGAACTAAAATTTAGTGAACTAGAGAATTTGCAAGGAACAGATGAACAGAAAAAATTCAGGAAAGCAATTAGAGATTTTGCAATGTTGCAGAAAAATGAAAAAGCGCAAGAAAAACTAAAGTCTTACCAAGAACTGTTTGAAGAATTAATTGAAAGTGGATCCGATAAAGTTTCAGAAGAATTGATTCCTGAGTTTGTAAATGGAAAGCCTGAAGAGCCAATGGATATAAACGAGGCTTCAATAAGATTTCAGATGTTTGCTGGTCTTGATCCTGTGGGACCAAAAGAAATGGTATCAAGGGTTAAATTTGAAGAGCTAAAGAATAGGTTCACTGAGAAATCTATTGATATGAATGAAAAGTTAAAAGAACACTTTACAAATCTTGTCTATTCCACTGGAACTGCAAGCAAGAAAGAATCAGCTGATGTAAAGAAAGCTATGATAAAAGCCTTAAAGAAGGTCGAACAACTTCTTCCTTAGAGCCCTCTTACTTCCTCTATTATTCGAAGCGTTGCACTTTTTGCTTCTCTTAATCGCGTAAAAGTTACAAATCCATGAAATAGATATGGGAAATACACTTCAGAAACTTCATTGCCCTGATCTTTTAAATGGTTAGCATATTCTTTACCTTCATCGCATAAAGGATCAAATCCAGCGGTAATGACTGAAGTTTTAATACGAAAGTCTGTTTTATTTTTTTGTTTCAGTAAATCAAATCTAGGGTCATGGTTGTTCTCTTGATTAGCTCTAAGTTGTTGCCAAAACCAATCCATTGTAGCTTTAGTTAAGAGATAATTTTCTTTAAACAATTCCATTGATTCAAAGTTTAGAGAAGGACACACCATTGGATAAATCAATATTTGTGAATAAGGTAGTTCTTTTTCCATGCTGTCCAAATGATTTGTCAGCGATGCCGCTAAATGACCTCCTGCACTGTCCCCACATAACATTATTTGTTTGTCTGCATACCCTTTATTTTTTAACCACTGATATGCTTCATTAGCATCATTTAGAGCATCAGGAAATTTGTTTTCAGGCGCAAGACGATATTCCAGAGAGTAAATTTTTATTCCTAGTTCAACAGACATGAGAGAGACAAAATTATGATGGGTATCAACACTTCCCAACACATATCCTCCACCATGAAAGTAAAGCATTGCTTTTTCTGAGAGTAGATTATTTGGTATGTATTCTCTTATAGATACATCTTTTGCATGATTCAAAGAATGATTTATGACTGAAAATTTATTTGGAGTTTTTTCATTTATTTTGATTTTTAATCTGCTTAAATTAGCTCTTGATCTTTCAATATTTGAAAAATTTTCTGTATCAATTTTATAACCAAATATATCTATAATCTTAATAAAAGTTGCTGCTTGATAATCAAGATATTGACCTCTTATCTTTTGTCTCCTTATTGGGAACAGTATTCTTAAGATCTGATCAGGCAAAATAAAAAATATAGAAAGAACTAGATTTATGAAGAAATATTTCATTATTTTTGGTTGTAATGACCAATTTAACTATAATACTATATTGTTAAATTAGCTTAAATTACGTATGCAAACATCGAGTTTAATAGCTTACGCTGTGCCAGTATTCACATTTATGATTTTATGTGAATTTATCTATGGCTATCTGATAAAAAGAAACAATTACCGTTTAAATGACACTGTTACTAGTATTGGACTAGGTTTAATGAGTAGGTACCCTACTCTACTTAAATTTGGAGTTCAGGCTCTTGTATATACCTATATTTGGGAACAAAACTTTCATTTAGGGATATTGAATGCATACACTCCATTTGTATGGGTAGCAGCTTTTATACTGTATGACATTAGCTACTATTGGATGCACAGATGTAGCCATGAAATTAAATTCTTATGGGCTACTCATGTTGTTCATCATCATGGCGAGGAATTCAATCTTTCAACAGCATTAAGACAAACAAGCACAGATTTCCTGTTTAAGTGGATCTTTTATACNCCAATCCTATTCTTAGGCATTCCACCAGAGATATTTGTGACAGTGGCNGGTGTAAATTTAATTTATCAATTTTGGGTTCACACCGAACATATTGGGAGACTTGGAATACTAGATTACATCTTTGTAACTCCATCAAACCATAGAATTCATCATGCACAAAATAAAGAATATATAGATGCTAATTATGGNGGCGTTTTTATACTTTGGGANAGAATGTTCGGCACTTTTATAGATGAAAGAAGTGATCTTAAGCCAATATANGGTACATCCAAGCCGCTTAAATCTTGGAATCCACTTTGGGCAAATTTAGAAGTATGGGTTCAGATTTTTAAAGATACCTGGAGAACTAAAAAATGGTCAGATAAANTTAAGGTTTGGACTTCTCCACCAGGCTGGAGGCCTGATGATGTTTCTGAAAAATATCCAATAGAAAAAAATGATTTGGATAATTTTCATAAATACGANACAAAAACAAATCTATTCTCNAAGCTTTTTGGTTTTGGGCAACTTGTATTTGTGAGCATATACACACAAGCAGTTCTNTTTAATCCTGATAGCATTTCGTATTTAGATAAGTTTCTAATTGGTTTCAANATCATGAGCATTTTAGTTTTTGCATCACTTTTTTATGAAAACAAGTTTTTTGGTTATTANCTTGAATTCTTTAGAGCTCTTACGGTTTTATTATTAGTCTATTTGGGCAACTTTAATTTNATTCAGGAAATGGTTATTGGACATGCAATAATTGCAGGAATTTTATCTGGGTTTGCAATACTAACAAGAAAGGCTGAAGACACTAACGAAGCTCACGAGGCATCTTAAAAAAATCAAGTTCACAACTATTAGCTTTAAGATCCTGCCACTCACCCTCATACAAAAGAGACGCTAGACNACAAGTTGGATATTTGGGCAAAAAATCACCACTAAGGAACTCAGTCACTTCATGCATTGAAGGATTGTGACCAACAATCATGATAGTTCTTGTATCTTCTNATGAGCCTGTAACTACTTCTAGAATGTCTTCTAAATGTGCATGATAGAGGGATTTTACGTATTCAATCTTTGAAAAATTATTTGAAAAAAAATGATNTAATGTTTCTTTAGTTCTTTTTGATGGACTTGAAATTANGACATCAAGTTCAATGTCTTTTGTTTTNAAATAATTTCCCATTAACTCCGCATCTTGTATTCCTCTAGTTGAAAGAGGTCTATCAAAATCTTTCAATGAGAAGTCTGACCAACTCGATTTTGCATGTCTAAGAAAGAATATTTTTTTCATTTCAGAATTATATTAATAGTTTTTTATCCTGATATTATACAAATTAGATTATGTCTCTTTCTAACGAAATAANTAATAAATTTTGGACAGATCCTCCTTGGGGTGATGGACACAAAAAATATCGACTTGGACTTGCNCCCATAGATAAAGAAGATTGGTTTGAGGGCGANATATCATTTGAGCTAAAAGAACATAAAAGAAAATTATTAGAAACTAGNTATGAAGATGTAATAGCTGCAACAGCGGATTCAGNTGAAGCTCAAAATATTCTCTNAGAGAAAATAAGTGTATCAGAACATGAATTTCCAGATCAGATTGCAAATATATCATTATCAGTTCCTGATGANCTTTGCGTTATCGAATCTGATGGAGATCAAAGATTNATNGCNGCNTCTGTNTGCTCNCCTAGTTATTGGAATCTGACTAAAAAGATAGGAAAGTCTCTTAGAGATATNCATAAANCTGTTAAAACTCTAAATAAGAANATAGGCAATCCAATTGAGAAATTTATTAAAAATGCACCTTTAGATACCCCATTTAAAAGAGAGAATTGGTTTNTTCANGGAAATAATGAAAGGTTTTATCTGGAGCCAGAAGGNTGGCCTGAAGAGCCTATTGAAGAATGGTATGTGCGNTCAGAAAGAGAGACTATTTGTAAATACAGCGAAGCATACTCATTGTTTGCTATAAACGTTAGATTTCAACCATTACATGTTGTGCAAAATTATGGAGAGGCAAAAAAAGGTCTTATAAAAAGTCTTGAAAAATTTGATGATGAAGAGATTGAATATTTTGGAGGGACTAAGAAGCATAATGCTTTACTCAAGCATTTACACTCCTTGTAGACTCAAGTTCTTTTTTTAATCTTTTTCTGAAAGAAAAATCATCTACTGTAATTGTATGTCTGGGTGATTCAACTTGTTGAACATCTGGATTGCTAATTTCAAAATCAATCAATTTCTGCATATCGCTATTTGGTTCCCATAGTCCCGCTAGATGTTTTGCAGCAAGTTTAGATTGGAGTTCAGCTCCTGGCCATATACAACCAAGAGGTTGAAACAAGCCTATGAAATACAAATTATTAATACTTGCTGGAATCATTTTATGCAGTAGAGGCACAGGACCATTCTCAAAATCTATAAGATCTTTATCAAAAAATCTATGTTTTATCTTGAACCCTGTACAAGCAATTATGACATCAAAATCTTCATGACTATTGTCTTTAAAGTGGACTGTATTTTGATCAATTTTATCTATATCCGGTTTAGGTTTTACCTTTCCATGTCTAATGGCATCGTATAGTTCAGAATTGACCGTAGGGTGTGTTGCAAGGATAGAGTTTGTAACTTTAGGCAATCCAATATCTTCGTTCTTGCCTTGTATTAATTCGAGCATAAATTTCATAAAAGGAGCTCTAAGAGGGACAGGAAGCCATCGACTTTTATAAGAGAATATGTCTGTAGTTAAGCCAAACATAAACTTTGGAATTAGGTGATAGCCTCTTCTCCAACTAATGGTAGTTTTTTTTGCAACTC
>PBXH01000038.1 GCA_002727535.1 Gammaproteobacteria bacterium
AATCAATATTACTTTCTTCAAGAATTTCTCTATAAATAAAGCTTAAGTAGTGAGGAAAATGACTAAGGTAAGCATAAATTCTATTATGCTCGTCCAAATTTAACTCAGTTGTTCTTGCACCTAAAAACTCCCAAAATTGCTTTATTGAATCTACTAGCTCTTGCTCTGCCCCCTTTATTAAAATAACTTCTTTATCTAAAAAAAGGTTACTCTCAGCATTTCCAGGTCCTGTCTTATGGCTTCCACATATTGGGTGAGATGAAATAAAATTTCTTGGTAAATTATTATCAATTAAAAACTCTTTTGAGCTAGAAATATCGGTTATAACTGCTGAAGGAAATTTTTTTGAAAAATTTATAATATGATTGAAAGCTTCTTTTTGTCGAGAACAGATAATTATTAGATCGAAATCTTTATCTACTTCGTCAATACCTCTATAAAGATTTTTATATATATTAAGATTTCTTATTATCTTCAAATAATCTGAATTCTGCTCAACACAAGAAATATTATCTGACTTTAATGCTAAGGCAATTGATGTACCCATAAATCCTGAGCCAACTATTAAAGTTTTTTTAATCATTTGATTTTTGTTGTTTAAGTGAAGTCTTCATTATTTCAAGAAAAATAGACTTTAAGTCTTCTTTCGGATAAATAAGAGCTAATTCATCTATTTTCTTTAATATTTCACTTTCTCGAGACTCATCAAGAAGATTCTTATTCATTCTTTTTTTTATCTTTCCTATTTCTAAAGAAAGGTTCAAGCGAGATTCTAGTAAAGAAATTAATTCTGAATCAATTGAATCAATTTCTTCCCGAATAAATAATAAAGCTTTTTCATCATCCATATTTCGCCTCAAATGATCTCATGAAATCTACTAATGATTCAACTGCTTCCATAGGTAAAGAATTATAAATGCTGGCTCTCATTCCTCCTACAGTTCTATGGCCTTTCAGATACTTCAATCCTTGAGCATCGGATTCTTCTAAAAACTTATTATCAAGATCTGGATTTGACAGAGTAAATACAACATTACAAATTGATCTTTGTTCTTTATTTACAGGATTAAGATAAAAATCTGAATTATCAATGAGAGAGTATAGAGCATCAGATTTCTCAATACTTCTTTCTTCCATTTTCTTCACTCCACCTTCTTTTTTATACCAATCAAACATTTTACCTGCCACATACCAACCAAAAGTATTGGGTGTGTTGAGCATTGATTTTTCAGATGCATGCGCATCATATCTTAAAATATTAGATAGCTCAGAATTTGATTTAGATATTAATTCTTTTTTAGCTATAACTAATGTTATTCCTGCAGGACCAAAATTTTTTTGAGCACACGCATAAATGAAATCGTACTTTGAAACATCTATATGCTCAGAAAAAAGACAAGATGACATGTCCACAAAAACAGGAATTTCAAAATTAGGTTCATCCTTTATTTGAATTCCTTGTATAGTTTCATTCTTACAATAATGAACAATAGATGAATTACTTTTTATATCCCATTCATTCAAATGATCAATTTCAGTGAAATTATTTTTCTTAGAAGAAGTACAAATATTTAAATTGCATAACTTGCTAGCTTCTTTTATTGCTTTTGATGACCAAGAGCCAATCTCTGCATAATTTGCAATACCTCCTAAATGAGAAAAGTTAAGAGGAATCATAGAAAATTGAAGAGTTGCACCTCCTTGCAAAAAAAGTACATCATAATCTTCAGGAATAGATAATAAATTTCGAAGTGTTTCTTCAATTTTTTCAGCTAACTCAACAAAGGTTTTGTCTCTATGACTTATTTCAATGATTGAGGACCCTATGTTCTTATAGTTTATAAGCTCTTCTTTAATTGATTCTAAAACTTCAAGAGGTAGTGTAGCTGGGCCAGCACTAAAGTTATGAACTCTATTCTTCTTCATCGAGACTTTCTTTAAAGCCTACGGCATCTACTAGTTTCTCGTTCTCTCTTGTTGAAACTACNTTGACGCCTTGTGTGTTTCTTCCTATTACGCTTATTTGATCTACTTGAGTTCTTATTAATGTTCCCTTGTTGCCGATTAACATTACTTCATCACCATCTAAAACTTGCACTGCTGCGACCATCATTCCATTTCTATCAGATGTGTTAAGAGCAATCACTCCTTTACCGCCTCTTTTTTGGCCACCAAATTCTGAAATATTAGTTCTTTTTCCATAGCCATTTTCACTCAATGTAAGCAAATTAGATTCAGGATTTACTTTGATAATCGAAATGACTTTGTCCTCTTTACCTATATTCATTCCTTTAACGCCTCTTGTTGATCTGCCCATCGNTCTAACATCAGTTTCTTTGAACCTTATTGCTTTACCAGATCTAGAAGCTAGACATANTTCATCCTTGCCATCAGTGATTATGGTCCCTATAAGTCTATCTCCTTCATCTAAATTNATTGCCTTTAGGCCAGGAGCATATTTCTTTGCAAAAGCTGTAAGAGCAGTCTTCTTTACCACTCCATTTTTTGTAGCCATTAATATAAAATGGCCATCTTTATATTCATCAACAGGTAAAAATGAGGTTACTTTTTCATCTTCATCAAGTGGCAAGACATTTGATATTGGNCTACCTTTTGCTGTTCTCCCCATAATTGGTAATTTATATATTTCTAACCAATGAACTTTTCCTGCAGTTGTGAAACATAGAACTTGGACATGAGTATTCAATACAAGCACCTGTTTAATAAAATCTTCTTCTCTTAATGCAGATGCCGTCTTNCCAACACCTCCTCTTCTTTGTGATCTATATTCTGCTAATTGCTGCGTCTTAACAAAGCCATTATTTGAAATAGTGAAAACTCTTTCTTCTTCTGGAATTAAATCTGAATCATCAATAGTTAGTCTCTTTTCAATAATTTCTGTTCGTCTCTCATCGCCAAAATTGTCTTTTATTTCTATTAATTCTTCCTTTACAACCTTAGTTAGTCTCTTTTCATTTGAAAGAATTTCTTGAAGCTCTTTAATCTGTTTAACTAGTTCTTCATATTCTTCATTTAGTTTGTCAGTCTCAAGTGCGGTAAGTCTACTTAGTCTTAATTCAAGAATTGCTTTTGCTTGAACTAATGAAAGCTTATATTTTGAACCTTTGATACCGAAANCTTTTTCTAGNCCTTCTGGTTTACAAATATCTGGATCAGAAATTTTATCAAGTAACGGTTTTATTGTTTTAGCTGACCACTCTCTTTCGCACAATTTGTCTGCAGCAACTTTCGAGTTCTCAGATTTCTTTATAATTTCAATAATNTCATCAATATTTGCNATGGCAACTATTAAGCCTTCAACAATATGGCCTCTCTCTTTTGCTTGCTTTAATTCATAGAGAGATCTGTTTGTAATTACTTCTTTTCGATGNTCTAGAAAAATATTAAGAAGTTGTTCTAAGTTGCATAATTGAGGTTTGTTATCTACAAGAACAACATTATTTATTCCAAATACCTGTTCAAGTTGAGTATTTTTTATGAGATTATTTAAAACTACTTCCGCTACTTCACCTTTTTTTAACTCTATGACAACTCTCATTCCATCTTTGTCAGATTCATCTCTTATTTCTCCTATACCTTCAAGCTTTTTATCTTTAACAAGTTCAGCAATTCTCTCTAGCATTCTTGCTTTATTAACCATGAAAGGTATTTCAGTAACAATGATTGCTTCTTTATTTCCTTTAATTTGCTCTATGGATGTTTTGCCTCTGACATATACTTTTCCTTGTCCAGTTTTATAGGCTTGTTCAATACCTTCTATTCCNGTAATGATGCCTCCAAGAGGAAAGTCTGGCCCTTTAACAATTTTTATAAGATCATCAATTGTTGCATCTGGATTATCTAATATATGTAAACATGCATCTATCACTTCTGTTAAATTATGAGGAGGAATGTTTGTAGCCATGCCAACCGCAATACCAGAAGAACCATTAATCAATAAGTTTGGGATTCGGGTAGGCAAGACATCNGGAATATCTTCAGTACCATCATAATTTGGAGAATAAGAGACTGTTTCTTTTTCAATATCAGCTAAAATTTGATCGGTTATTTTCTGCATCCTAATCTCTGTATATCTCATGGCTGCNGCTGAATCACCATCAATNCTTCCGAANTTGCCTTGTCCTTCAATCAATGGNTATCTCAAAGAGAAGTCTTGAGTCATTCGGACTATTGCATCGTAAACTGCGCTATCTCCATGTGGATGATACTTACCAATGACATCGCCAACTACTCTGGCAGACTTTTTGTTTGGCTTATTATAGGTATTTGATAGCTTATGCATTGCATAGAGTATTCTTCTATGAACAGGCTTCATTCCATCTCTTGCATCTGGTAATGCTCGACCTATGATGACACTCATAGCGTAGTCCAAATAGGACTTTTTTAACTCATCTTTAATGTCAACAGAAAGGACTTCTTTAGCAAACTCTTGCACCTGCATATTTTATCACAGCAATCAGCTGCAATCCNTATTATTCCTTAAATTCTGAGACTAATTTAGCAATGCTTTCTTTAGCATCACCAAATAACATTCGGGTATTTTCTTTGAAAAATAATGGGTTTTGGACACCAGCAAAACCTGATGACATAGATCTCTTCAAAACTATCACTATTTTAGCTTGATGTGCTTCAATAATTGGCATTCCATATATAGGACTTCCTGGTTGTTCAGTGGCTGATGGATTAACAACATCATTGGCGCCTATAACAATGACTACATCTACAGTTTTCATTTTTGGATTAATATCTTTTGGTTCAAGCAAGTTGTCATACGAAACATTGGCTTCGGCTAAAAGAACATTCATGTGTCCTGGCATTCTTCCAGCTACCGGATGTATCCCATATGAAACTTCACATCCATTTTCTTCTAAAAGATCTCCGAGCTCTTTAACAGTATGTTGTGCTTGAGCAACAGCCATTCCATAGCCTGGCACTATCAATACAGATCTTGCAGATTCCATAATTAAATATGTATCCTCTGCTGTTATAGGTCTTGTTTCTCCGATTATCTCTTCAGAAGAATCAGAATCAGATGCATATCCAACAAAGAAAATATTATAAAGATCTCTATTCATAGATTTTGCCATTATTAAAGTTAGAACAAGGCCTGATGCGCCTACTAAACATCCTGCCACTATCAAAGCAGTATTTAACAAAAGAACTCCTGCTAAAGCAGCTGCTATACCAGATAGTGAATTCAGTAATGAAATGACAACTGGCATATCTCCGCCACCTATAGGAACTACAAAAGCCAATCCTGCCAATAACGAAGCAACTAAAAATGCAATGAATGTTATTTCTATCAATTCAAAACTAAAAACAAAGATTCCTGTTGAGCTTAATGCAATCTGGCTGATAGCTATCAGCACAAAAAAACAAATAAATATCAAAAACCACCTAGAGATATTATTAAGTAAATTATTTGAACCTTTCAGAATCTCAGATAGTTTAAAAAAAGCAATTAAACTGCCAGAAAAAGTAACTCCCCCAATAAAAACTGTCATATAAGTAAGAATTAAAATTAAAGAAATGGTTGAATGATTATTAAATTCTGACCAGGCAAGAAAAAAGGATGAGAGGCCGCCAAAACCATTAAATAATGCAACCATCTCAGGTATTGATGTCATCTTTACTTTTAAAGCAAATAATGACCCTATTCCTGCNCCTATTGCCATTGCTATAAGAACTAAATAAGGATCAATAACTTTCAAAAGAGTTACGAGTACAGCAATTAACATTCCAATTGAAGAGACAAGATTNCCTCGAGCAGCAGTATCTTCTTTNCTCAACATCTTTAAACCAAAAATAAANAGAATTGCTGCGACTATATAACCTNCTTCTTGTANAAAATTAAAATCCATTATTTCTTTTTAAACATCCTTAACATTCTGTTAGTAACTAAATAACCACCNAAGACATTNATTGAAGCAAAAACNATAGCAGAGAAGGCTAAAATCATTTGTAAGTCACTTCCNGTTTCAAGAGTAAGCGCACCAACTAATGTAATGCCACTTATTGCATTAGCTCCAGACATAAGTGGAGTATGTAGTGTGCTTGGTATTTTAGATATCAGCTCAAGTCCTAGAAAAATTGCTAAAACTAAAATAAAGAATANAAGTAAAAATATTTCCATCAAAAACCTTCTTTTATTTTTCCATCTTTTACCAAAACTGCAGATTGAATAATTTCATCTTCCATATCTAAATTCATTGATTTATTTTCTTGATCATAAAAATCTGTAACAAAATTAACTAAATTATTACTAAGGGCGAAGGATGCATGATTTGCAACAAAAGATGGAAGATTGCTATAACCAATTACCTTTACTCCATCGATAATTTCAACTGAATCTTTCTTTGATCCTTCAACATTGCCACCTGATTCTACTGCCATATCAAAAATTACACTTCCTGGCTTCATTCTCTTGATTGTGGCTCTATCAATAATTCTTGGCGCAGGTTTACCAAATATTTGTGCGGTAGTAATAACAATATCTGATTTTGCACAAACATCACTCTGAATATCTTTTTGTTTTTTTATTTGTTCNGACGTTAATTCTTTTGCATACCCTTGATCAGTTTGACCAGTATTGCCTAAATCAATTTTTACAAATTTTGCTCCTAATGATTTAACTTGTTCTTCAACAATCGGCCTAGTATCAAAAGCTTCAACCCGAGCTCCAAGTCTCTTGGCTGTTGCTATTGCTTGTAAGCCCGCCACTCCGACACCTATTACAAAAACAGTTGCTGGTCTTAAAGTTCCAGCAGCTGTCATCATCATAGGCAGAGCTGAGTTCAAATTTTTTGCTGATTCAATAACCGCCACATAGCCGCCCAAGTTTGATTGACTACTTAAGACATCCATTTTTTGTGCTCTAGTTATTCTGGGTATAAATTCCATACTAATAGCTGTTATTTCTTTTTCTGAAAAATGGTAGATCTGTTCTTTATTGTTAAATGGTTCAAGAAGCCCTAAAAAAATTGATCCTTTCTTAAGTAAGTTAATTTCTTCATTTGGTATAGGTGTTGAAGAAAATAAAAGATCTGATTTTTTTAAACATTCCTCTCTTGACTTAGGAGTCGCGCCGATCTTGTCCATATCTTCATCATTTATATCGATGCCTAGACCAAGACCACTTTCAAAAATAACTTCTATACCTATATCTATTAAAGGTTTTATGCTTTCAGGATGAAGTGTGGTTCTTTTGTCCCCTTCATTTTTTGGTGAAATAGCCCCTAAAATCATAGAATTTAAATATTAATTGGTTCTTAGATATACTTTAACTTATGAATAACTTTGATCAACAAGAATTAGATAAATTTTCTAAANTNGCTGATGAATGGTGGGANCCAAATGGTAAATTCAAGCCACTACATTTAATCAATCCTTTACGAGTTAGCTACATAGAAGAAAAAATATCAATTAAGGACTCAGATGTTCTTGATATAGGTTGCGGTGGAGGTATTTTATCTGAAGCTCTTGCCAAAAAAGGAGCAAACGTAACAGCAATAGATCTGGCAGATGGACCATTAGAAGTTGCAAAGATAAGACAAAAAGAATCCAAGCTTGATATCAAGTATGAGAAAAAAAGCACTACTGAACTCATTGAAGAAAAAAATCAATACGATATTGTTACTTGTTTAGAAATGTTAGAACACGTTCCTGATCCAGCTGAAATAGTTAAAGATTGTGCCAAATTAACGAAAAATGGAGGTCATTTGTTTTTCTCAACTATAAATAGAAATTTAAAATCATTTGTTTTTGCAATCCTCGGAGCAGAATACATTTTGAACATATTGCCTCAAGGCACACATGAATTTGAAAAACTTATAAAACCTTCTGAATTAAAAAATTATGTTGATGGGGCTGAACTAGATTTTGAGGAAGTAAAAGGAATGTCTTATTTACCTATTTTTGATATCGTCAAGCTTACTGATGATTCATCTGTTAATTACATAGTTCATGCAAGAAAAAAATAGTGCAATTTTATTTGATTTAGATGGGACGCTTTTGAACTCAGGTCTTACCTTTCATAAAATTGTGAATCAATTAAAAAAAGAGGATGATCAAGAAGAAGTTCCATTTGAGAAAGTGCGCAAATACTCTTCAAGAGGAGCAAGCCTAATATTAAGAAATTCATTTTCTGGAGCAAATGAAAAAAAATTAAAAGACTTAAAAAAATCTTTTTTAGATAAATATTATGAATTCATGCTAGATGATATTTGTCTCTATGAAGGTGTAACTGATTTAATCAATTTTCTAAAAAATAAAC
>PBXH01000039.1 GCA_002727535.1 Gammaproteobacteria bacterium
AAAAAGGCATACCCCGAATCAGTAAGTGTTTTTGNTTCATTACCTTCTGAATCAAATAGAGCTACACAATCGCCGTTAATTTTATTTTTTTCATATCCCACAAATTCAGAATCCATTCCTGGTGCTATAACTATATCTTTAGCNTTAAACATGGAGCTTCTTTTAGATCCTTCTTTTTGTTTTTTCATTAAATCNTTAAAAGTCTTCTCATCGACGTCTATTCCTCTTTCAGAAGCCATTGCAATTGTTAAATCTATTGGAAATCCATAAGTATCATGTAATTTAAATGCTATNTCGCCANTCATCATTTCTGATTCTTTCGTAGGCAAATTGTCTTCGAAGATTTTAATTCCTGAAGATAATGTCTTAAAAAATAATTCCTCTTCTCNNATTAAAATTTCTTTAATTGATTTNTAGTCTTTGAATTCTTTTGGNAAATCTTTTTTTAATAAACTCTTAAGATTTTCTAATAATTCATATAAAAATGGATTTTCTTTTCCCATTTTATAGCCATGTCTAATCGCTCTTCTAATTAACCTTCTTAAAACATATCCTCTTCCTTCATTTGATGGGTGTACTTGTTCAGAAAGCAAAAAGAATGAAGCTCTCAGATGGTCGGCTATAACATTAAGTGATTGTTCATTAGGGCTGTCAAATGATCCNCTAATATCATCTTTAAAGGATTTAAATAAATCTATTTCAAAGTTAGAACCTACATTCTGCAATACAGAACAAACTCTTTCTAANCCCATTCCGGTATCTACACATTTGTTAGGTAATGGTTTTAAGTCTCCNCTTGAATCTCTATTAAATTCCATGAAAACTAAATTCCATATCTCTACAAACCTATCTCCAGTGTCCCCCTCTCCTGGAGGAGATCCATCATAATCTGAACCATAATCATAAAAAATCTCGGAACAAGGACCACAGGGACCTGTGTCTCCCATGGACCAGAAATTATCTTCATCTCCGAGCTTAGATAATTTNCTNTTATCAATTCCTATTTTTTCTAGCCAAATTTTTTCAGAATCTTTATCTGTNTGATGAACAGTTATCCATAGCCTCTCTTTTTGCAATTTCAATTCTTCTGTTAAGAATTCCCAGGCAAAATCAATTGCATCCTCTTTAAAATATTCACCAAAACTAAAATTCCCAAGCATTTCAAAAAATGTTTGATGTCTGGTAGTAAAGCCAACATTCTCAAGATCGTTATGCTTCCCCCCAACCCTAAGACACTTCTGNGATGAGACAGCACTATATTCTCTTTTNTCCAAACCTAAAAATGTATCCTTAAACTGAACCATTCCTGCATTTGTAAATAAAAGACTATCNTCTCCATGTGGAACAAGATCACTTGAATCTATGACTCTATGTTTTTTTGATTCAAAATATTCCAGGAATTTTTTTCTTATTTCAGTCAGTTTCATTCTTTAAGCTTTTCATATAAGTTTTTGACTTTTCTATATAATGTTTTGCACTTAATTCTAATATTTCTGCTTCTTCCTCNGATAGAGTTTTAATAAGTTTTGCTGGGCTGCCCATAATCAGAGAATTTGGAGGGAACACTTTATTCTCAGTTATCAATGAGTTTGCTCCAACAATTGAATTTTCACCAATTTTTGCATGATTCATTACTATGCTTCCCATGCCTATGACAGTGTTTTTTCCAATAGACGCTCCATGAATAATTACTTTATGTCCAATAGTTACATTTTCNCCTATAACAACTTTTATACCTTCATCTGTATGAATNACAGTATTGTCTTGGATNTTAGAACCTTTCATTACATGAATTTGATCATTNTCAGCTCTAATAGTTACATTGAACCAGACTGAAACATCATGATCCAACACAACATCACCAATCAANTCTGCAGAATCTGCTATCCAAACCTTATCTTTATTAAAGGAAGGCTTCTTTTCTCCTAGGCTATAAATCATATGTCTATTATAATGAGAAGTTACGTCTTTTATGAATTTTTGTCCAAACTGCTCAGCTAAAATTATTAAGGAGATCCCAGAGGGGGATAACCTAGAAAGAGATGTNTGTTCACAATGTGGTGAAATATTCTATACAAATCCAAATGTAGTTNCGGGAGTTCTTCCATATAATGATAAAAATCAAATTTTNCTTTGCAAAAGATCAATTGANCCAAGAGAAGGTTTTTGGACATTNCCAGCAGGNTTTTTAGAAAACGGAGAAACGATTGAGCAAGGAGCTATTAGAGAAACGTTAGAAGAAGCNAGACTAAAAGTTAAAGATTCAAAATTATTTACTGTTATTAGCGTTCCACATATAGATCAAGTTTATACATTCTTCACTGCTAAAATTNTCAATGATGATTTTGGCCCAACAGAAGAAAGCAGCGAAGTAAAACTATTTAATTATGAAGACATTCCTTGGGATGACTTAGCATTCCCTACAGTTATAAGAACCATAAAATTATTCTTAGAACATGGAGATAAAGAAGTCTTCAATGAGGTTATAAACTACGGACCTTAATTTTTCTTTGAAAATAAATAAGCATTATCAAATATCTTGAACCATGGAGAATGNTCNGACCAATCTTTTGGNNACCAAGAAAATTGTTTAGTAAGATAGGTTCTCTCTGGATGAGGCATCATNATAGTAATCCTTCCATCNTCATTGCAAACGCCTGCTACACCGTTTACAGACCCATTAGGATTTAATGGNTATATCTGTGTAATCTTGTGATCAGGNTCAACATACCTAGCGATCACATTTTCTTCTTCTAAATTGAANTCTGCTCTACCTTCTCCATGAGAGACCATNACTGGAATAATGCTATCTTTCATATCTTTAAGAAAGATTGAAGGACTATCCTCAATTTTTAATTGNACTAACCTNCACTCATATTGATTAGAGAGATTCTTTNTAAACGCTGGCCAATTCTCTGCTCCTGGAACAATTTCTTTGAGTCCAGATAAAAATTGGCATCCATTACATATTCCCAATGCAAATTTTTTATCATTCTCTAAGAAATTCTTAAAAATCTTCTTAATCTTTGGGTTAAATAAAATTGTATTAGACATTCCTGAACCTGCGCCCAAAACATCTCCATATGAAAAGCCTCCAGGCACAACAAGACCATTATACGAATCAAGATTTTTAATTTTGCCTGGCAATTCACTCATATGAACATCATGCACTTCGAAACCAGCTTCCATCAAAGCAGCTGCCATATCATANTGACCATTTATNCCTTGNTCTCTCAGTAGTGCNATTTTTGGCTTTTTAGAAAATAAATTCTTATTTGGAGATGGAATTGAAAAATCTATTTTTGGGGTGATTATTTCATCCCATTTCTTATAAACTTCTTTTTCGCTTTGAGCTGATTCAATATTGTCTCTTATTTTTTGTACTTTATAGCTTACTGAACTCCATTCATCTAATAATTTGTTTAACGTAGATGAAAATAAGACATCATCAAAACTCAATATATTGATTTTTTTATCAATATTTTTTCTTCCAACTTCATTAAAAAATAATCCTCTTTTAGTTAAACATTCTTTGGCTTCAGTAAGTTTTTCATTATCAATTTCTATGACATAGCCGACTTCTTCAGAAAATAATTTAGGAATAATGCTCTCTTTGTCTGAATAATCTAATCTAATATCAAGGCCCGAATTACTACAAAGTGACATTTCAATTAAAGTCGTAATTAATCCGCCATCCGATATATCATGAAGTGCTTCTATTAAGCCCTTGGAAATAAGATCTTGCGATGCTTCAAATAACTGTTTAAATTTTTCTGGATCTTCTATATCAGGAGTGACTCCACCAAAAAGATTATTTGATAAATATAATGAACTGCCGCCCAAACGAAATTCTCCTTCATTAATCCATACATGCAATAAAGTTGAATCTTTTGCTGAAAGTTCTGGCGTTACTGATTTTCTTAAATCGGAAACATTAGAAAAAGAAGAGATATTTAGTGTCATTGGTGAAGTAACTGAATGCTCATTACCTTCACTGTTCCAAGATGTATTCATAGATAATGAATCTTTTCCAACAGGAATCGACAAGCCTAAATAATCTGCCATGTTCGATAGGCTTTGCACTCCTCTCAAAAGGTCTCCTCTTTCATCTGCTGTTTTTGTTGAACTCATCCAATTTGCTGAAAAACAAATCTTGCTAAGAGATTCATGCTTAACTCCACAAATATTGGTTATTGACTCTGCTAACGCCATTCTTGTTGAAGCTTCAGGATTCTCGATAGCGATATTAGGTTTCTCTCCAATTGAAATAACTTGCCCTGAATAAGAATCATAATCATCAAGAGTTGCGGCATAATCACTAACAGGTAACTGCCTATTGCCTATTAGCTGGTCTCTGTAAACTAAACCATTTACAGTCCTATCCCCAATCGTTATTAAGAATTTTTTTGATGCAACTGCCGGAAATTTTATTGTATTAAAAATAAGTTTTTTTAAATCTCTTGTTGGTAATTCTTCTTTTTCCGTTATTCGATAATAATCTTGAGCTATCAATTCTGATAATGGTATATCTCCAAATAGATGATCTAAACTAAGATTAACAATTTGATCATTATTAAATTTAACATTTATTAATCGATCATCGGTTAATTCCCCAGCAATTGAAAATGGACATCTTTCTCTTTCGCAGATATGTTTTAGGGCAGGTACTTTTTCTTTTGGAATAGAAAAAACATATCTTTCTTGTGATTCATTACACCAAAGCTCCATAGGGGACATAGTGTCATCTGTTGAGTAGATATCTTCAAGCCTAATATTAACTCCAAGATTAGTATCTTTAGCTAATTCAGGAATAGCATTTGATATGCCGCCAGCACCAACATCATGAATGAAAGTAATCGGATTCTTTGAGCTTCTTTCATTAAATTTATCAAGAACTTGTTGAGCTCTTCTTTGCATTTCTGGGTTAGATCTTTGAACAGAAGCAAAATCTAAATCTGAATTTTCATTTGTCTTTTTAGTTGAGCTAGCAGAACCGCCGCCTAAGCCAATAAGCATTGCTGGACCTCCTAGAACTACAACCACATCACCAGGTTTTGGAGTGCCTTTATTTATATGAACCTCTTTTATTGAGCCAACTCCACCAGCTAACATAATAGGCTTGTGGTAACCATGATGTTTATATTCTAAAGTTCGAAAATAGCCAAAAATTGCTGGTCTACCAAATTCATTGTTATAAGATGCAGAACCAACAGGAGCATCTCTTATTATTTCCATTGGGGAAGACAAAAAATCTGGTTGATTAGGTTCATTCTCCCAGCTCTCTAGTTCATCAGACAGACGTAAATGAGATAAACATAATCCCATAAAACCTGCTTTTGGTCGAGCAACTCTTCCAGTTGCAGAACAATCTCTTATTTCTCCGCCAGAGCCAGTTGCAGCACCCTCAAAAGGAGATATGCCTGTAGGGTGATTGTGTGTTTCAACTTTAATTGTTGTATGCATGTTTCCTTCATAATTCTTAAATAAATTCTTACCATCTATTTCCAAGAATTTTTTTCCAAAAGAACTAATGACAGCAGAATTGTCATGATAAGCAGACAAAACATGATTCATTTTTTCTTTAGTTGTAGATTTTATTGCGTCAAATAATGAATCATGACCAAATGGAATATCTGTTTTCCATTTTGATCGGAATATCTTATGTCTGCAGTGCTCAGAATTAATCTGTGAAAACATCATCAATTCTGAATCAGAAATTGATCGATTAAGTTCTTGGAATGTTGAATTCAAATATGAAATCTCAAATTCATTTAATGCTAAACCTAGGTCATTATTTAACTTTTTAAGGAGATTTGAATCTTCATGAATATTATATCTATTGCTCTCTTTTCTTTTTGTTGATTTAAAGATTAGCTTTGTATCATCAAGACTAGAAAATAAAGATTCTGTCATTCGATCAAAAATTTTACTCTCAATCATTGAGGTTTCTTTTGCTGAAGCCTTAAAGCCTTTTAATCTCTCAACTCTTTTGATTGAGCTTATTCCAATATTATGAAAAATATCTTGAGCCTTGCTCGACCAAGAGCTCTGAGTTCCGGCCCTAGGGGTAAAAATAATATTTGGGATAAAATTAAGTTCACTTGCTGAAAGAATAGATCTAATTTTATTTAGCTCATCTTCTTTTGGTTTCTTTTTAAAGAGTATAGAAAAAATATATTTACTCTCTGTGTCGGTTAATTCTTGGCCAAATACCCTCCTCTCATCAAGCTTATTTAATATTTCTTCTCCTTGAAAAAAAATTATTTCTTTTGTCATTATGCTTTGTTGATTAAAATCCTATCTTTTAAATCTTTAATTAAATCTCTATATTTGGCTGCTTCTTCAAAGTCTAATTTTTTAGCAGATTCTTTCATTAACTTTTCAAGCTTCTTTATTTCTTTACCAATGTTATGGTAATTAACTTTAGAGACATCATACAGATCTGTTACTTCATTATTTTGTAATTTTTCTTTTTTAACTGATCTAGCCCCTTCCATAACATCCTTAATCTTTGAGGTAGCAGTTCTCGGTTTTATTTTATGTTTTTTATTGTATTTCTCTTGTATATCTCTTCTTCTGTCTGTTTCTTTAAGAGCTCTTTCAATTGATCCAGTAATTTTATCTGTATAGAGAATAGCTTTTCCTTCAATATTTCTTGCTGCTCTACCAATTGTTTGTATCAAAGACCCTTCTGATCTTAAAAAACCCTCTTTATCTGCATCTAAAATTGCAACTAAACCAACTTCAGGTAAATCTAATCCCTCTCTTAAGAGGTTAATCCCAACCAAAATATCAAAAGCGCCTAATCTTAGATCTCTTAAAATCTCAACTCTCTCAATTGAATCAATATCAGAGTGCATATATCTAACTTTAAGGCCCTTCTCATGCATAAAATCTGTAAGATCTTCAGCCATTTTTTTAGTTAAAGTTGTAATTAAAGTTCTATAGCCTTTCTTCGTTGTATTGTTTGCTTCTTCAAGAACATCTTCAACTTGATGAGTTGCCGGTTTAATTTCTACTCGAGGATCCACTAATCCAGTTGGCCTAACTAATAATTCAGTTTGTGAATCGCTATGCTCTTTTTCCCATTTGCCTGGCGTTGCAGAAACAAATACTCTTTGAGGAGCTAACTTATCCCATTCTTCAAACCTTAAAGGTCTATTATCTAATGCACTAGGCAACCT
>PBXH01000040.1 GCA_002727535.1 Gammaproteobacteria bacterium
GGATGCAGAAGGTAATCTCACTTTTGACACCTACTGATCTCGAATTAAAAAAAACTGAGCTTGCTCAGTTTTTTTTATGTCTAAAAAACCTTACAATCCATGAATGAAAATTTTCTACTTAGGTCCAGAAGGCACAAATTCTGATTTAGCAGCAAGGAAAATATTCTCTAAAAAAGATGATTACGTACCTGTGTCATCAATAGAAGATATTTTTGAAAAAGTAGCGCTAAGCCATTCTTATTACGGAGTAATACCTTTTGAAAACTCTTATCAAGGAGTAATTAATTCATCTTTAAATTGTTTAATAGATTACGATCTAAAAATAACAAAAGAGTATAATTTTGCTGTTTCTCATATACTCTGCTCTGCCAATAAAGAATTAGATCCTAAATTAGTTAAAAGAATTACATCTCATCCCCAAGTTTTTGGCCAATGCAATAACTGGATAAGAGAGAATTATCCCCATGCTGAAAAAATTGTTTCAACTAGTACAGCTGAAGCAGCTTCACAAGCAAAAGATGATCATTCTGTTTACTGTATTGCAAATTCCCATGCTATTGAAATATTTGGTCTTCATTCACATGTAGAGAACATACAGGATAGAACAGATAACAAAACGAGATTTCTTGTAATAGGTAAAATGATTGAGAATAAAGGAGAAATAAACAAGACTTCTGTAATGATCAATATAAAAGATCAACCCGGCTCTCTAATGAAAATTCTCAAGCCATTTGCTGAATTAGATGTAAATATGACAAGAATTGAAACAAGACCATCAAGAAATAATGTTTTTCTTCATACATTTTTTATTGATTTTGAGGGATTCTATGAAGATAAAAATATTATTGAACTTTTAGATAAGCTTGATGGAATGTCAGAAGAAATAAGAATAATAGGATCTTACGAAAGTCTTAATTAGTTTCAGAACTTCTAAGATGCTCTATCAAGGGAACCTCTATAACATCTAGAACTGGCTTATCAATTAAATGTCGCATTTTTTCTACTGCAATAAATTTACTATTTGGTATTGAGTCAGCAGTTTTTTTGCCTTCATCAAAAGGTACTAGTGGATCAAGTTTGCCATGAATAACTAGTGTTGGAACAGATATTTTTTTTACTTCTTCAAATCTATTTTCATCAGCTAATATTGCTATCAGTTGCCTAGAAAAACCGCTATCATTTGAACTTCTTTCTATATTCTTTCTTGCTTCTGCTCTAAATCTATCTTCGTCAATTTCAACGCCTTCAGAACTCAAGATTTGAAAAATTCGTAATGATCTGTCTACTCTTTCATCAATAGTTTGTTCTTTAAATGATCTATTCTCTATAAGGTTTTTTAGTTCTCCCTTAGGTGAATTAGTAGCGTTTGGGGCTTCAGCCATAGACGCGACAAGAACATAAGAAATAAACCTCTCATTATTCTCTGCAACCATTCTCTGAGTTATCATTCCTCCCATTGACATTGCCAATATATGAGATCTATCGATATTAAGCTCATCTAATACTGCCATGCCATCATTTGACATGTCTGATAACGAGTAAACAGAATTAATTGGCAAACCTGTATAAAATTTGATGTAGTTCCAAATAAAATTTGGTTTGCCATATTCTTCAAAACTATGAGATAACCCTACATCTCTATTGTCATAAACAATTGGTCTAAAACCATTCTCTCTAAACATATCAATTAATTCATCAGGCCAAAAAGTAAGTTGCCCACCAAGACCTTGAACTAATAAAATTGGCGTGGCTTCTTCCGGTCCATAATCAACATAATAGATTTCTATATCTCCATTTTTGGCATAGCCGTCGCTTTCAGCGTAAGTAAAAGCAGCTAATAAAAGCAATAATAAATATTTAATTTTGTTCATCGTTATAAAAATCATCAATATTTTATACTATTAATTGATGATAACTGATTTTACATTTGATGAAGTAAAAAAATATTTGCCAAAAAAAGAGATTAATTCTAATAAATATGATTCTGGGCAACTACTATTAATCGGTGGTGATAATGAGTATCCAGGAGCAATAATTTTAGCTGCTCAAATGGCTATTAAATCTGGTATTGGCTTGTTATATCTATACACGAAGAGTCAAAATGTAATAAAAATCCTTAGCAAATATCCAGAAATAATAGTATTTGATGATAAAAATAGATTGATTGAATTAATCTCAAAAAAAATTCCTGTTCTAGCTGGACCGGGAACAAAAGACAATAAATGGACTGAGGAAATATTCAACCTTATAAAAGATAAACCTTTATCGATAATATTGGATGCTGCATATATTGAAAAAATAAAATTAGATAATTCTTTTAAAACTAAAATATTATTACCTCATGAGGGCGAAGCAGCTAGATTGCTAGGAGTTCAATCATCAGAAGTAAGAAATAATAGACTTGATTCTATTAAGAATATAAATGACAAACATAATTCTATTGTTGTTCTAAAAGGTTATAGAACTCTAATATCTGACGGAAAAAATATTTACAAATGTTTGGATGGAGATTCTAGACTTAGCACTGCTGGAACTGGAGATATCCTAGCTGGCTTAATTAGTAGTCTTTTAGCCCAAGGGCTAAAACCGATGGATAGCTGTAAGCTAGGCGTTGCTATCCATGGTTATTGTGCACAAAAATCAAATTTTAAATCTGGTTTAATGCCATCAGAACTAATAGATTCAATAAGAGATCATATTAATCAGTTATAAAATCTTCTCCACATGTTAATTCCGAATGCTAGCGATAAAAGCCAAGCAAAAAGTTCAACATAGTTAGGGTTTGAATTGTAGCCAAAAAACCCTTTAAGAAATTCCCCTATATAGCCCTTATCGTACATAGGGTGATAATAAAGATCTTTAGATTCGTCATACCTATAAAGAACTCCTCCTTCGGGAATCTCAGATGTCGGTTTTAATATATCCCATGGCCTAGCGATGTTTTCTTTTTCAATATATCCAGATTTTTCAAGATATTCCTCACCTTCATGAGTGCCGTAAGCAATCATGCCAGATGCTAAGAATACTAATAATAATGTCGTTCCCTTAAAAAAAGGTCTTAGATTTATCCTTTTTCCACCGATAACAATTAAATATCCAATAGTAATCGCTAATATTGCTCCAAGAGCAAAACCGGTATACGAAAATCCATCCCCTCTATCTTGGCCTAATAACATTATAACTGTTTCAAACCCTTCTCTTAAAATTGAAAAAAATACAACCCAAAAAACACCCCAAGTTGACATTTTTAATGCTTTTTCTGTTTTTGATTCTAAATCTTTTTTATCAGAAACATGTTTTGATAGCCAAAAGACCACATACCAAATTAATCCTGCAGCTGCGTACATAAATAGAGCTTCAAATAATTTCTCATATCTTGTATCTCCAGCAATTCCTTTAAGATAAACGACTAAAAATGCAACGAGTATACTTGCAAAAATAGATGCGCCTACACCCAACCACAATTTTTTTATAGCTTCTGTTAAATTAGATCTTGATAAGAAGCTATATATAATGCCCACAATTAAACAGGCTTCTAGACTCTCTCTAAATACAATAATAAATTCATTCATGCACTATATATTAGTGAGAATGATTCTCATTTACAATAGAAATTAGTTAAGATTTAAATTAATTATCTCGCCCGGCAATGGCGTATGAAAATTAACTCTTTCATTCTTTAATGAAATAGATTTTATGATATCTCTTGGTTCATAAGTTGGCTCTTGAGAGAAATATATATTACCCCAATGGATTCCATAGCTTCTTTTAATATTAAGATCTAAGCTTATTTGTACGCCCTCCTCTGGATTTGCATGAACATCGCTTTCAATTTCAGCAGGATAATATGATCCAATTGGTATAAATCCAATATCAATATCCCCTATTTTTTCCTTATAACTTATAAAGTCTTTATCATAAGCAGTATCCCCTATATGCAGAAAAGATATTTCATTGAATTTTGTTACCCATCCACCCCAAAGACTTTTATTTCGATCAAAAAAACCTCTTGCAGACCAATGTTTTGCAGGAATAAATATCACAGATAAATCTGTAAAATTAACACTTTCCCACCAGTTGAATTCATTAACATTATTAAGAGAATTTGATGTTAATAATTTTTTATCGCCTAATGGCACGTTAAAGACAATGTCAGAATTATATGCTTGAAGTTTTTTAAGTGTAGACATGTCTAGATGATCATAATGATTATGGGATATGAAAACATAATCGATTCTAGGCAGATCTGATATTTCAATAACCAATGGTATTCTTCTCTGGGGCCCTACAAAGCTAAAAGGAGAGACTCGCCTTGAAAATACTGGGTCAAAAAGAATATTTTTGCTATCAATACTTAATAAGATCGTGCTCTGGCCGAGCCATGTAAAATAATTTGTTTTATTATTTAGATTCTCTTCAATTTTATAAAAACTTAATGGCTCATTTCCTGACTTAGGGTCCAAGGTATTAAAAAAAGATTTGTAGTAAGTGTTTAAGTAAAAAGTAAAGCTTATTAAGAGAATAAAAATAATTAAAATTATTAATTTATAAAAACGCATCTTTAAATAATCCCTAACAATCGATCAATTAACCAATACATTCCGATTCCACCAGTGGCATAAGCAATAAAGTTAGTTCTTTTATATAGATCTAATTTGAGCAAATCTGTTAATATCCAAGCCAATATTACTAGGATGCCTATAAAAATAAATTGGGCAACTTCTATCCCCACATTAAAAAAGAATAAATTTGCAATAATATTTTCATCTACAGAGATTTCTTCAAGAACTCCATAGAAACCAAACCCATGTATTAGTCCAAAAAATGCTGCTATATATACAGAATTACTATCACGACTTGATAAATTCAATAATTTTAAAGATAAGGCAATTATAGTTAGAGCTATCAATGCTTCAATTGGGCCCTGATTAACAGAAAAGACACCTAAATATGCTAAACCTAGAGTAAGACTATGTCCTAATGTAAAGGCTGTTATTGTCTTTATTAAGCCAATGGAGGTTGTTGCCATTAGAGTAAATAAAAGCACTACTACTAAATGATCTAAGCCTCCAAACATATGAGAAACACCTAAGGTAAAAAAATTATTAGATGGATTTTTCTGATTAATAAAAATTTTGTTATTACTTAAGCTTATTGTCCCAATAAGTTTTTCCTCTTCCTTGATAGTGGAAACAAAAATTTCAACATTAGTTTTTATTCCATTCGTCTCAACAAATAGCAATTTATTTTCACCGCAACCAACATCCCAACTAGAGATATAATTCTTATCAGTAATCTGATATTTATAGTTAGTTATAGAGCTACATTCATTATTTACAGAAAGCTTAATAGCTTTAAAATCAGATAATTTAGGCCTGATCCAAGAAATTTTATAATTGGATTGGTTGTATTCTTCAATCTGAATTTTTGAGACAACAATCTCATGAGAATATAATTGCCCTAAAAAAAATATAAGAAAAAATAAATATTTTTTACTGGTTAAGAATAAGCTCATATTTATCTTTTATTTTTAGAAGATTTGCTTCATATAATTCAGCATTATGAGCAAGCATAAAATCATTTAAAACATTATCTTTAACAACCTCAAAACTTTTTATTTTTTCTGGATATATTTTCAAATCATTAATTTCATGCCAACCATAAGTTGAGCTTATTCTTTTATCTTCTTCTTCTAAAATCTTCTGAAAAAACCCTTCTCCAAAATTACTATTAACTTTGATTTCCGTAATGCCTATAAAGCTATCACCAGAAAAAAATATATGCTCTTCGCTGCTATCTTTATCTTTGTAAAATTTNTGAGTAAAAGAGATATTAAAAGGCTCCATATANCTAACTAGATTCACNTCATAAAAGGTTCTTAATTCTTCTTCAGTTGGCTCATAACTAAAAGCTTGNGTTCGTAAAAAATCATTATATTTTTGAATTAAACGCCTTCTTACAATNTCATCNTCNGAGTCAAAACCTTTTGTTAAGGCTTCTTGATAAAGAATTTCATCTTCATACCAATTAATTAGAAGATTTGTTAATTCTTCATCATTTGGCTTTCTGTCAAATTGGATTTCAAAAGCTTGGCTAAGTTGAGTTAATAATTGATCATCAACAGGGATTTTATTTCTATCGTCTTGTGAAAAGTNATCAATAAAAACTAAAAGAATNCCTATNACTAAAAAAATAAATATTTCTTTTATGCCTTTCATTAATTAAGGCAATAGATGAATTGGTGACGACCAGGCNCTNTCTTGAATTGTAGTTGGATANTCTGATCTTGGNTCTACATTNTTTCTTATAGANTCCCATGTNGACCAACGACAAGTAGGATTTTCTAANACTCTTACATAATANAAAGCTCNNTGACCTGTTTNATATGTTGGNTCTTTCCAAAAAGCCTTTAATTCTGATGCTCCAACTGANCTATCAAAACTGCAATCTTTTATATTAACTTCAGCCCCATTATCAGGACATCTGTAGTTTTCTTCATTAACTTGAAGACCATCAGAACATGCGACATCAAAAACAATTTCCTTTAGTTCTCCATCTTCTACAAACCCTTTTATGATTTGAAGTCTTTGTAGTGGAGCACTAGCAGCATCTTGTATTGCCCATAAAAAGAATTCAGGATCTGACTTCTTGCTAGTGTTAAGAATGTCTGATCCCATAGAATGTCCTTTTTCATATAAATGTTTTACCAGCTTGCTGTCGTTAATCATCTCATTATCAAAATCATACCCAGCAAAAAAACGAACTTTAATTCTAGGACCACTAGTGGCGAAGGCTTCTTTTCTTCTAAGTGCTGAATAAATGCTCTCTCTTGTATTTTCTTCTGCCCAAACACCAGCTAAACCTGAAGCNCCATAAGAAATAGATGAAGCATTAACATATTTTTTACCNTCAACCTCCATAAANAAATCNCCGCCAGTTATTTGACTCGTTGGATCTCTATCTAATAAAGCTTGNGTTGTTATTGGNATAGACCCTCTTANCTCNGCTGTACTATCGAGAAGNCCAACTTTTGCAAAATAATCTTCTTCGTTAAAAGATGAAGCTGCAGTATGTCCATCTGTTGAACCTATAAACCCAAACTTAAATGGATTTNCTTTGTNNTCTGCTTCNAGTTTTAAACCATTTAGAAGTGCCTCTCTTACATATGACCCNCCCTCTACTTTTGAAATNGCCATTGTTGCAACTTTCCAAGGCATGATTTCAAAATCTGCCCATTCGTCATTTTTAGAAAGAGCTGGATGAGTATCTGAAGTCCCTTTAATTTGTGTAATTTCAACAATAGGCTCATTTCTNAGTCTTTTAGATACATATTCTGAGTCAAATTCATTGCCATCAAAATCTTCTAATTTAAACATTTGAGCACCAGAACCATTTGAGTTATGAGGTATAGCCATGCTTTCTATTCCTTGGCTTCTTAGATCGTCCATCCAATCCCATAGATCTTCAGGATCAAGTGAATTTACTCTAGAGAAAGGCAGCTCTGGATATCTGTTACCATCTCCTCTAAAAATTACATTTCGATGCAAATTGTCCATTGCATCTGTTGAACTCGTATATTCATAACCAACAAAGGTTGTAAAATTTCCTGGGTCATTATGCCTATCTGCAGCTCCTATAATATCTTTCCATGCATCTCTAGAAATTTGTACCAAATAGTTTGGATCGAGTTTTCCTTGCATTACTGCTGCATTTGCAGCAAAGACATAACCAAGAAATGTACCAGATCTATGTGATAGTGATTCAATAGTTAAATTTTCTGGGACATTTAAATCTCTTACAGTCTTGCTTGANTCATTTTCATACAGACGAGTTCCTTTAGTGGCNGCTTCTTTTACTATTCCTAAAAATAATCCNTGATCTGTTACAACNTAAAAATCTAAGGGTTTTTTTAACTGTGTTTTAAANCCTGCAGGATGAATTACTACNCCACCCTTTGCAAATCTGTATGCATCATCTGGATTTGCTGTTGTTCCAAATGAATAAGCATCAAAGGAATAGGTCGTGTGTACATGTGTATCACCAAATAGTGCTACTCTTTTTGATTGTGCTTCTGAGTCTGAACTTATAAATGCTTTTTCAGTTTGAATATCCCATGGCACTTCTGTTCTTGTAATCATGAATGATCTAGAGTTGACATCTACGCTAGGTAAACCAGCATTGCTGGTTATGAAATCCGTATCTGTTTCAGGATCATCAGAATTGTCTTCTTGTGTAAATAAAAAAAAAGAAACTAAAAGTAATAGAAAAAATCTGCTAGCTTTCATAAACTCATTATAAGGAGATTTTTATGAGAAGAATAGTTACTGGACATGATGAAAATGGTAAATCCATAATAACTTTAGATGGCCCTCCAGCACGAAGTATTGGAGAGGAAGTAGGAGGATTATTTGAATTGTGGAATACTGATGGCGAATCAGTTACATCTACAGATAATATTGATAGAGCAGACTCTGATATCTTATTGTGCCCACCAAAAAATGGGACAAAATTTAGGTATTTTCAAATAAACCCTCTACCTGAAGGAGTACCAAAAGAGATAATGGATCAGATAGCACATGAGAACTTTGCACAAGTTGGTGCTGAGCATACGAGAGTTGATACTAAACGGCATCCTGCAATGCATAAAACCGAAACCATAGATTACATAATCCTTTTGAAGGGTAATGTAACTCTTTTAGTTGATAATGATGAAGTAGATTTAGAACCTCATGATGTTGTGGTCCAAAGAGGAACTAATCATGCGTGGGTCAATAAAGGAACAGAACCAGCGTTGCTTATTGCTGTATTGATTGATAGTAAGATTAATTAACTAAAATAAGGTGCGGCAAAGCCGCACCATAATTTTTTTTATTTAAAAACAATTCTGTTTATCAGTTCAACCCTAACAATCTCTCGAATATCCTCATATCCCTGTGCTCTAGCTGTTTGATCTTGCTCAGAAATGACTTTTCTAAATTTCTCTAGAAACTTAGCTTGCTCTTCATCAGATGCTGGATCCATTGCTGCATAACTTGGATAAGCTACTGATAAATAGACATGACTATTGTTGCTTACGTGAACACTATAATCGTCTATCCTTCCCATCTCCTTTAAGATTTTATTTGAAGCGACCCAGGTGAGTTCTAAACCATCTAAATAGTCTTGCAAATAATTAGTTTTAACCTTCACAACAGTAAGCTCAATAACTCCTGGTGCTGGCTCTCTTGATTCTTCTTCTTGTGAAAAAGACATAAATGAAAAAGTAATGATAATTAATAATAGATATCTCATATATTCTCCTAAATTAATTCTAATTAAATAGTGTGACATTTCTGTGTCGACGATGCCAAAAAAGAAAAATTGGCATCCCCAAGGGGATTCGAACCCCTGTTGCCGGGATGAAAACCCGGTGTCCTAGGCCTCTAGACGATGGGGACACATTCGCTAATTATAGTAATTA
>PBXH01000041.1 GCA_002727535.1 Gammaproteobacteria bacterium
AACAGAAGAAGCAGCCCCAGCAGAGGAAGCAGCTCCAGTAGAAGAGGAAGCGCCTGCTGAAACAGAAGAAGCAGCCCCAGCAGAGGAAGCAGCTCCAGTAGAAGAGGAAGCGCCTGCTGAAACAGAAGAAGCAGCCCCAGCAGAGGAAGCAGCTCCAGAGGAGACAAAACAGGAAAAATAATGGCAACTCAAGAAAAAACTACAACTACACCAAAACTTCCAACAGAAGTTTTTTCAGTTGAATTTAACGAATCATTAGTTCATCAAGCTTTAACAAGCTATATGTCTAATCAGAGACAAGGTTCGGTTCTACTCAAAAATAGATCAGCTGTTAGAGGAGGTGGCAGAAAACCATGGAGACAAAAAGGAACTGGAAGAGCCAGAGCTGGAACTATAAGAAGCCCATTATGGGTTGGCGGAGGAGTAACTTTCGCACACACAAAAAATCATGAAAAAAAGATAAATAAGAAAATGGCAAAAAAAGCACTCGCCTCCATTCTTTCAAAATTTAATTCTGAAAAAAGATTAACTCTTGTTAAGGATGTAAATTTTAAAGAGCCTAAAACAAAAATGGCAGAAGACTATTTTACTAAAACAGGCCATGATTCAGCACTACTTATAACTAATGATGCAGATCAGAANACAATGCTTGCTATAAGAAATTTAAAGAATTTTAGTTTCTTAGATGCAAAAGATATTAATCCCTATGATCTCATGAAAGCAAAACATATTTTGTTAACGCATTCAGCACTTCCAGTTATAGAGGAGAGTTTAAAATGTTAACAGAAAAAATTTATACAACCCTTAAACANCCAGTAATTAGTGAAAAAGCTGCAATTGAAAAAAGCTCTTCTAATACTTATGTCTTTAAGGTCGCAAAAGATGCAACTAAACTTGACATAAAAAAATCAATTGAAGAGATATTCGGTGTAAAAGTAGATTCTGTAAGAGTTTTAAATACTAGATTTAAAAATAAAAGAACAAGATTTGGAAAATATAAGACAGGAACATATAAGAAAGCTTATATAAAACTTGAGGAAGGAAAAGAAATTAACTTGGAGAATCCTTTTAAATAATGGCTATTTTTAAAGCAAAACCAACATCACCAGGAAGAAGGTTTAGAGTGCAAATCAAACAAGATTTGCATAAAGGAAGACCTGAAAAATCTTTGANTGAATCAAAACGAAGAATATCAGGTAGAAATAATAATGGGCATATTACTACAAGACATAAAGGTGGTGGTCACAAGCGACTNTACAGAATAATTGATTTTAAGAGAAATAAATTTGATGTTGAAGCTGAAGTTCAAAGAATTGAGTATGATCCAAATAGATCAGCCAATATAGCATTAATTGAATATGAAGATGGTGAAAAATCTTACATAATCGCTCCTAAGAACCTTGAAGAAAAAACAAAAATAATTTCTGGAGATGAAGCACCAATTAAAGCTGGAAATTCATTACCTTTAAATAAAATTCCGCAAGGTACAGAAGTTCATTGTGTCGAAATGAGACCAGGAAAAGGCGCACAATTAGTACGATCTGCCGGAACAACTGCAAGAGTTGTTGCTAAAGAAGGAAAATATGCAACATTAAGATTAAGTTCTGGTGAGATGAGAAAAATTCTATTAACTTGCAGAGCTACAATTGGCGTAATTTCTAATGAACAACACAATTTAANATCTCTTGGAAAAGCTGGAGCAAAAAGATGGAGAGGTGTAAGACCNACTGTTCGTGGTGTTGCAATGAACCCTGTAGACCATCCACATGGCGGTGGAGAAGGTAAAACATCAGGAGGTAGGAATCCTGTTACTCCATGGGGCATGCCAACAAAAGGTTATAGAACACGAAAACCTNAAGCGAGCGATAAATTGATTGTTAAAAGGAGATATAAATAATGGCTAGATCTAGTAAAAAAGGACCATTTGTCGACTATTCNTTAGAAAAGAAAGTAATAAAAGCAAAGGAGAATCAAGATAAAAAACCTATTAAAACATGGTCAAGAAGTTCGATGATTACTCCAGACATGGTTGGTCTTACTATAGCTGTTCATAACGGAAGACAACATATTCCTGTATTTGTTAGAGAGGATATGGTTGGACAGAAATTGGGAGAATTTTCAATTACAAGAACATTTAAAGNTCATTCTGGAGATAGAAAAGTTAAGGCAGTGGTTTAATCATGGAAGTTAGAGCGTATTTAAAAGGAGCAAGATTATCACCACAAAAAGCGTGTTTAATAGCTGATATGGTTAGAGGTTTGGACGTTGAAAAAGCACTAGATGTGCTTTCGTTTTCTAAACAAAAAGGCGCTAGATTAGTAAAAAAACTTCTTGATTCAGCAATATCAAATGCAGAAAACAATGAGAATGCAGACATTGATAATTTAAAAATTAAATCAATTATCGTAAATAAAGGTTTAGTAATGAAGAGAATAAAAATAAGAGCAAGAGGTAGAGCTGACAGAATAGCTAAGCCTATGTGTCATATTGAAATTAAATTAACTGAAAAGAATCAGGAGGTAAAAGATGGGTCAGAAAGTTAATCCTGTAGGTTTTAGNCTTGGAACTTCAAGAGAACATGATTCTGTTTGGTTTGCAAAGTCAAAAGATTATTCAAAATTAGTTATGGAAGACATTNTAGTTAGAGAAAGGATTAAAGAAATTCTACCTCAAGCACCAATTAGTTCGGTAATTATTAAAAGAACAATGGAAGAAGTAATAGTTGATATCAAAACTTCAAGACCTGGTGTTGTAATTGGTAAAAAAGGTGAAGAAATCGAAAAAATTAAAAAAGAGCTCAAAAAAATTATTACGGATGGCGTTAAACTCAATGTTGTTGAAGTAAAACAACCAGATCTAGACGCTCAATTAGTAGCCAGCTCAGTAACACAACAATTAGAAAAACGAATAATGTTTAGAAAGGCAATGAAGAGAGCAGTACAAAATACAATGAGACAAGGTGCTAAAGGTATAAGAATAGAGGTATCAGGCAGATTAAATGGTGCCGAAATAGCAAGATCAGAATGGTATAGAGAAGGAAGAGTACCACTACATACTTTNAAAGCAGATATTGATTATGCAACAAGTGAAGCTTTAACGACTTATGGAATTATTGGTGTAAAAGTTTGGATTTATAGAGGAGATAAAGGTGCTACAACCTAAGAAAACAAAGTACAGAAAACAAATGAAAGGCCGCAATAATGGTTTTGCGTCTGCGGGATCATCTGTTTCATTTGGCGATTTTGCTCTTAAAGCAACTGCACATGGGATGTTAACTTCAAGACAAATTGAAGCTGCTAGAAGAGCTCTTGTTAGATACATAAAAAGAGGTGGGAAAGTTTGGATAAGAGTTTTCCCTGACAAACCAATAACAAAGAAACCATTGGAAACAAGACAAGGAAAAGGTAAAGGTAATGTTGAATATTGGGCAAGCCCAATAAAACCTGGAAAAATTATTTATGAAGTAGCTGGAGTCAGTGAAGAAGATGCTAAAAGAGCTTTTGAATTAGCTGGCGCTAAGCTTCCAATGGGAACAACATTTGTTAAGAGAAGTGCATATGGCTAAGAACAAAGTAAAAGATTATAAAAAGATGAATCAAGAAGATTTAAAGAAAGAATTAATAGCAAACAGAAAATCATTGTTTGAGAATGGCTTCAAGCATAAAATGGGCCAACTTAAAGAAAGTCATTTATTAAAAGAGACAAGAAAAAATATTGCAAGAATTAAAACGGAGTTGAATAGAAAAGATGGCAGCTAAAACATTACAAGGCGTAGTTACAAGCCAAAAGATGAATAAAACAATAACTGTGGTTGTTGGTAGGAGAAAAAAACATCCAAAATATGGAAAATATATAAATCTATCAACAAAATATCATGTTCATGATGAAAAAGAAGTCTCTAATGAAGGAGATATTGTTTTAATTCAAGAATGTAAGCCTATTTCAAAAACGAAAAGTTGGCTCCTGTTAGACGTACTTAAAAAAGGAGAATCAATATAATGATTCAGACACAAAGCATGTTAAGTGTTGCGGATAATAGCGGAGCAAGAGCTGTTATGTGTATAAAAGTTTTAGGAGGCTCTAAGAGAAGGACTGCAAATATTGGTGATGTAATAAAGGTTGCTATTAAAGAAGCACTACCACAAAGCAAAATTAAAAAAGGTTCTGTAATGAATGCTTTGATTGTTAGAACAAGATCTGGTGTCAGAAGACCAGATGGTTCAAAAATTGGATTTGATGAAAATGCAGTAGTTCTTCTTAATAATACTCAAGACCCAATAGCAACAAGAATTTTTGGACCTGTCACAAGAGAATTAAGAAAAGCAAAATTTATGAAGATAGTTTCTTTGGCACCGGAGGTACTTTAATGAAAAGTAAGAATACAAAACTCAGAGAAGGAGATGAAGTGATTGTTATTTCTGGAAAAGAAAAAGGCAAGAGAGGAAATATTAAGAGTATTGTTGGAGAAAAGTGTGTGATTAATGATTTAAATCTTTCAAAAAGACATACAAGACCTAACCCGCAATTAGGGATTACAGGAGGCATAGTAGAAAAAGAGATGCCAATTCATTTATCTAATGTGATGATCTGGAATTCGTCAACTAAAAAACAGGACAAAATTTCATTTAAAGAAGAGAAAGGAAAAAAAATGAGAGTTTTTAGATCGACAGGCAAGGATGTTAAGTAATGAGTTTAAAAGAAAAATATAACAAAGAAATTGTGCCGGCTTTAAAAGAGAAGTTAGGTTATAAGTCTGTAATGCAAGTTCCTAAATTACAAAAAATAACTATCAATATGGGTGTAGGAGAAGCATCAAAAGATAAAGGCGTTTTAGCTAATGCGGTTAAAGATCTTGAAGCAATAGCAGGACAAAAAGTCGTAGTTACTAAAGCAAGAAAAGCAGTAGCAACTTTTAAAATCAGAGAAGAGTATCCAATTGGATGTAAAGTCACTCTAAGAGGAGAGAGAATGTATGATTTCTTTCAAAGACTAATAGATTTAGCGATCCCAAGAGAAAAAGATTTTAGAGGTTTAAGTGAAAAATCTTTTGATGGTAAAGGAAATTACAACATGGGAATAAAGGAGCAAATTATCTTTCCAGAAATTGATTACGATAAAGTCGATAAGTTAAGAGGCATGGATATTGCAATTACAACTTCAGCAACAAAGGATGAAGAAGCAAAAGAACTACTCAATTGCTTTAATTTCCCTTTTAGGAGTAAAAATGGCTAGAAAATCTTTAATAGAAAGAGAGAAGAAGAAAATTAAACTTGTTGCAAAGTATGCAGACAAGAGAGCAGCATTAAAAGAAGAACAAAGAAAAGCAGCAACATTTGAGGAAAAGATGGAGATTCAAAGGAAATTACAAAAACTTCCTAGAAATTCAAACCCATCAAGAGTCGTTAGAAGATGTGCCTTAACAGGGAGACCTAAAGGAGTGTATAGAAAATTTGGTTTAAGTAGAACTAAATTAAGAGAATTAGCAATGTCTGGCAAATTGCCAGGAGTAAAGAAATCAAGTTGGTAGAATTATGACTGATCCAGTAGCAGATTTATTAACAAGAATAAGAAATGCACTTATGAGAAAAAAGATGAGTGTGAGTGCACCTTATTCCAANCTAAAACATGAATTAGTAGAACTTCTTGTAAAAGAGGGCTTTCTCAAGGATGTAAAAAAAGTAACAAAAGATTTTGACGAACTAGATATTACGTTGAAATATTATAATGATGAACCNGTTATCAAAGAGCTAACAAGAGAATCAAAGCCAGGACTNAGAAAATACATAAGTTATAAAGATATTAAGCCACATAAAGGTGGTCTTGGTATAAAAGTTCTGACAACAAGCAAAGGTCTTATGACCGATAAAGATGCCATCAAACAAGANATTGGTGGAGAAGTTATTTGTAGGGTATTTTAATGTCAAGAATTGCAAAAGATCCAGTAGTTATACCAGAATCAGTAACAGTAACTGCTGATGGAAANAATCTAAACTTTAAGGGACCCAANGGAGAGCTTAGTCTTGCTGTTCATGATTCTGTGAGTTTTTCTATTGAAGATTCANATATTCAAGTTATTTGGAAAAGTCATGAAGAGGCAGCTATGGCAGGAACGATGAGATCACTCATTAATAATTATGTTTTAGGTGTTAGTGAAGGATACACAAAAACCATAACGTTGAATGGTGTTGGCTACAGAGCTAAAGTTCAGGGAAAAAAAATAGAACTAACATTAGGATTTTCTCACCCGGTTGAATACACTCTGCCTGAAAATGTTGAAGCAAAATCAGAAAATCAGACAGAATTTAGCCTTTCATCAAATAATAAACAAATTCTTGGTCAAGTTTGTGCGGAAATAAGAGCATTTAGACCACCAGAACCATANAAAGGTAAAGGTGTATTTGTGGATGGAGAGCAAGTGNTTAGAAAAGAAAGGAAAAAAGCAGCAGNAGTAGGNTAATTATGAGTAAAGAGATAGCAAGAATAAGGAGATCTAAAAAACTTAGAGCAAACTTGCAGAAGAATGGAACTATGAGAATNGCAGTTTCTANATCATTAAGAAACATTACAGCTCAATTAATTGATTCATCTAATGGTCTTGTGCTTGCAACGATTTCTACTCAACAAAAAGCATTTAGTNGTGNTNCAGGTGGAAATATTGAGGCTGCAAAAAAGGTAGGAAATGAAATAGCNAAAAAAGCTATAGATTTGGGGCACAAGAAAGTAACGTTTGATAGATCAGGNTACAAATATCANGGAAGAGTTAAAGCTCTTGCTGAAGCAGCTAGAGATGGAGGGCTAGAATTTTAATGGAAAATGCAGAATTAAATAATATGACTCAACAGGACACTTTGGAAGAGAAGCTTGTCCAAGTAAACAGAGTTGCAAAAACAGTTAAGGGTGGAAGAGTTATGTCTTTTACGGCATTAACAGTCGTTGGCGATGGGAATGGNAGAGTCGGTTATGGNAGAGGTAAGGCCAAAGAAGTCCCAGTTGCTATTCAGAAAGCTNTAGANGAAGCAAAAAGAAGTCTTGTTGANGTAGAACTTAATGGAAATACTCTTTGGTACCCAATAACNGAAAAGAGCTCAGCAACAAAAGTTTACATGCAGCCTGCCTCAGATGGTACAGGTATTATNGCCGGAGGAGCAATGCGAGCTGTACTTGAATTAGTTGGAATTAAAAATGTTTTAGCAAAGTGTTATGGATCAACTAANCCTATTAATGTTGTAAGAGCAACGATTAATGGTCTTTCTAAAATGGAATCACCAGAAAAAGTAAAAGAGAGAAGAAAGTAATGGCAAAAATAAAGGTAACACAGANTAAAAGCTTAATTGGNAGNAAAAAAAATCACAGACTCTCAATAAAGGGATTAGGTTTAAANAAGATTGGAGACAGCAAAGTTCTTGAAGATACNCCATCAGTGAGAGGAATGGTAAATCAAGTAGATTATCTTTTAAGTGTCGAGGAAGTTAAGTAATGGATAAGTTAGCCTTAAATAGTATTTCAGATTCAAAATCTAGNTCAAACAGAAAAAGAGTTGGAAGAGGGACTGGTTCTGGNGTAGGAAANACAGCCGGAAGAGGACATAAAGGTCAAAAATCTAGATCTGGTGGAAATGTAAGACCAGGATTTGAAGGTGGACAAATGCCATTACAAATGAGAGTTCCAAAGTTTGGCTTTTCATCTAGAGTCTCAAGAGCAACTGAAAATATAAATGTTAATAAATTGGAAAAAGTTAAAAAAATAGATATAGAGAATTTAAAGAAATTAGGAATAATCAAAAAATCTACAAAGAAAGTAAAGATTTTTGGTGAGGGTAAATTGCTATCAAAACCCACTGATGAAAANATTAAAACATCAAAAGGAGTAAGTTTTGGATAATTCAATGTCAGAATTATGGAGAAGATTAGGCTTTGTTGCACTAGCTCTTACAATTTATAGACTTGGNACCCATATACCTGTTCCTGGAATCAATCCAGAACAAGTAGCTGGTCTGTTTGCGCCTACTGATGANAATGTAATACTTCAGTACTTTAATTTATTTTCTGNAGGAGCACTTGAGAGAATGAGNATATTTGCTTTAAGTGTTGTTCCATACATTTCAGCAGCAATTGTTATGCAATTATTTTCTAATTCTCTTCCTTATCTACAAGAACTAAAAAAAGAAGGTCAGAGNGGAAGGAATAAAATCACTCAATACACTAGATATGGCACCGTCATATTTGCTCTAATTCAATCAACTGCCTTAACTTTTACTCTTCAGACAGCAGGATTGATTGATGCAGGAAGTATATTTGGAACTATAGTTGCTATTTTNTCGATAGTGACTGGCACAGTTTTCTTAATGTGGCTAGGTGAACAGATATCAGAAAGAGGTATTGGTAACGGAATATCTCTAATAATTGCTACAAGTATAATTGTTGGTGTTCCAAGAGCATTTGGGCAAGCTTTAACACAAACACAAACTGAGGATAGCGGCTATCTTCTCTTAATTATTCTTGCAATNTTGACATTGATATTAATAGCCTTTGTTGTATTTGTTGAGAATGCTCAAAGAAGAATAACAGTAAATTATGCTCAAAGACATCAGGTTCGTGGCATGGTGCAAGCACCTGCTAGCTTTCTACCACTTAAATTAAATATGTCTGGAGTAATACCAGCTATTTTCGCTAGTACATTTTTACTATTCCCAGCTTCATTATCTCAATGGTTTGGTACAGGTTTAGGTCTAGGAGGACTAAATGATTTTGCTACACTCTATCTTGCTCCAGGATCACCTTTATACATGCTGTTATTTGCAATTCTGATTGTTTCATTTTGCTATATATGGCTAGCTTTAACATTTAGTTCAGATGATATGGCTGACAACTTAAAAAGAGGGGGAGCATATATTCCAGGAATTAGGCCTGGAGAACAAACGGCTACATTTATAGACACTATACTTTCTCGATTAACTGTATTTGGTGCTCTGTATTTAACATTAGTATGTCTTTTACCTCTTATGCTTATAAATAGTTTTGGTATTTCTTTTTATTTAGGAGGTACATCAGTTTTGATTGTGGTTGTTGTAATGCTTGATTTACAAAGACAAATTCAATCTTATGTTATGAGTCAACAATATGCATCTATCTTAAAAAATGCTAATATTTCGGGCTCAAAAAAGAGTAGAAGAAGATGAAAGTAAGATCGTCAGTAAAAAGAATTTGCAAAGATTGCAAAATAGTTAAAAGAACAGGCACATTATATGTGATCTGTAAGAACAAGAGACATAAACAAAGACAAGGCTAATTATGGCAAGAGTAGGCGGAATAAACATACCAGACAACAAGCATGTTGATGTTGCTTTAACTCATATTTTTGGAATTGGTAGAAAAACTGCTCAATCTATATGTGCCAAGTTAGATATTGAATTTAGTACAAAAGTTTCTGAAATAAAAGAGAAAGACCTAGACAGGATAAGAGATGAGCTTAAAAACTATCAGATTGAAGGTGATCTTCGAAGGGACATTAATTTTAATATAAAACGATTAATGGATCTTGGTTGTTATAGAGGAATTAGACATAGAAAGGGGCTGCCTTTAAGAGGTCAAAGAACAAAAACAAATGCAAGAACTAGAAAGGGACCAAGGAAACCTATAAGAGCATAATATGGCTGGAAAGAAGACAAAAAAAATAGTTACTGATGGGATTGCTCATATAAAAGCATCCTTTAATAATACAATTGTCATGATTACCGATATGGGTGGCAATGCTTTATGTTGGGCAACCTCAGGCGGACAAGGCTTCAAGGGTTCAAGAAAAAGTACACCTTTTGCTGCACAGATTGCAGCCGAAAGAGCAGGAAACATGGCAAAAGATTTAGGCATGGTGAATCTTGAAGTAAGAGTAAAAGGACCAGGCGCTGGCAGAGAGTCTTCAATTAGAGCTCTGAATGCATGTGGATTAAGAATTAATAAAATAACAGACGTGACCCCACTTCCTCATAATGGTTGTAGGCCACCAAAGAAGAGAAGAGTTTAAATATGGCAAGATATAGAGGACCAAGACTAAGACTTTCTAGAAGAGAGGGTACAGATTTAATGCTCACATCCGGAACAAGAGCAATCGAATCAAAATGCAAATTCGATAATAAGCCTGGAAATGCAATGTCTCGAGGAAGATTATCAGATTATGGTACACAGTTAAGAGAAAAGCAGAAAGTAAAAAGAATGTACGGCTTATTAGAAAGACAGTTTAGAAATTATTATCGTAAAGCTGCAAAGTCACAAGGCAATACAGGTGATAACTTATTAAATTTGTTAGAAACAAGATTAGATAATGTTGTCTATAGAATGGGCTTTGGAGTAACAAGAGCAGAATCTAGACAAATTGTTTCCCATAAATCAATTTTGGTTAATGGCGAAGTGGTTAATATTCCATCTTATAACGTTAAACCCAATGATGAAATATCAGTCAGAGATAAGAGCAAAGAACATCTTAGAATTAAAGCTGCAGTTGAGCTTGCAAAATCAAAAGATCAAGCAAGTTGGATTGAAGTCAGTTTTGATGAAATGAAAGGTACTTTTGTAAGTAACCCAGATCGTTCAGAACTAAGTTCAGAGATTAATGAGAACTTAATTATTGAGTTGTACTCAAAGTAATAGAGGAGAATATGGAAGAAGATA
>PBXH01000042.1 GCA_002727535.1 Gammaproteobacteria bacterium
CAAAAAGAACTTGAATTCATCATTATTTAAATGATATTTAATAGATTTTTTAGTTAGCGCTAGAAAGTGCAGGCCAAAGTTAGTTGCTGAAATTAACATAAACACTACAGCAATCAGTTCTATTTGAAAATTATTAAAATATCCAATATTTTCATTGTAAATAGAGAACCCCCCGATAGAGACCGTGCTAAAGGAATGTGTGGTTGCTTCAAAAACAGACATTCCTGCCAACCAATAAGCAAAAGCACACAAAAAAGTAATCAATAAGTAGAACTTTAATAAAGATCTTGCGGTTTCTCTTAGTCTTGGCGAAAAGCTTTTATCTGCAAAACCAGCAGTTTCAGCTTGAAGAACTTTCATGCCGCCAGAAACAGCTGGAATTATTGCCAACACAACAATAACCAATCCAACACCACCAGCCCACTGAAGCAGCTGTCTATATAAAAGCAGATAATCAGGTAGCTCTGATAAGTTTGTTATGGAAGTTGAGCCCGTTGTTGTAAGACCAGAGACAGCTTCAAAAACCGAATCACTAAACGAAAGACCATAACTAAAGAAAGGAAAGGAAGCGATTAAAGAAACAAAGACCCATGCAACAAAAGTAATAATAAAACCATCTTTTGGGGTGTAACTAAATTTTTTCCTTCGCAGGGTGAGAGCAATTATTCCTGCGTAAACAGCTGCCAGAAACCAAATTATAAGCATTCCTGAATCTAGCTCGGCGTTTAAATAGCTCATAACTAGCGGAGGAAAAACCACAAAGGTCGCAAAAAATAGTAGGGTAGGTCCTAAAAACCTAAGAAGCTTTAAAGAAGTATTCATCTAGCCTTATTATAGAAGATATCTAGATCTTCCTTGCTTTTATAAAATACAATTAAATGATCACCTGCATTGATTTCAGTTGTGCCATGCGCCATAAGCACCCCTTCTTCTCTTTGAATGCACGGTATAGTTATATCGCCAGTTAGGTCTAGGTCAGAGATGCACTTTCCTTTTAATCCGCTCATTGCCTCATCAACAGTCAGCTCCAAAGCCTCTGCCATACCTTTTTTCACTTTATGAATATTGGACACAGTGCCTTTTCTTATGTACTTAAGAACGTGAGAAACAGTTATTTGAACAGGCGATATTATGATATCTAGTTCGTTTTTCCCAACTAAATCGAAATATGCCTCTTTATTAATAATTGTGATTGTTTTTTTAGCACCTAATTTTTTCGCCATTAGTGAACACAACACATTTGTTTCATCGTCTTGAGTTACAGCAACAAAAGCATCACAGTCTTCAATGGCTTCTGAACCCAAAAATTCTTGATCAGCAGCGTCTGCATTGAGAATTAATACATTGTCGAGTTTTTCAGATGCAAGCTCAGATATTTCTGTATTTTTTTCTATAAGCTTTATGTTGAACTCATCATTAATTTTTCCTGCAAGAGATCTTCCAATATTTCCTGCTCCCGCTATATATACATTTACATACTTATTTTCTAGTTGCTGTAATTCTTTTGTGACATCTTCTATGTGTTTTTCATCTGCAATAAAGAAAACTTCATCACCCTCTAGTATGGTTGTGTCGCCAGAAGGAATGATTAGTTCTTCATTTCTATATATTGCCGGTATTCTTGTTTCATAATCAGGCAAGTCGTTTTTGAGTTCTTTTATTTGTCGTCCAACCAAAATGCCTGACGGTTTAGCGCAAACACTCACTAACTTAACCTTTCCTTCAGCAAAATCTAGAATTTCAAGTGATCCAGGGTGATGTAATAAGTTCTTAATCTCTTCTGTTATTAAGTCTTCTGGGTTTATGAAGTAGTCAACAAACGGAGCGATTTTTAAAGCAACCTCTTTATAGTCCGAGCCTTTTAATCTACATATAATTTTTCCTGCCTTAAATTGTTCTTTGCCAACAATGGACGCTAAAAGGTTTGTTTCTTCGGAATCTGTAAGACACAAAAGCAGACATTCACTATTTAAACCAGCTTCTGCCAGCATGTCAGGAGATGATGCATTACCCAGAATTGTGGCTATCCCTTCTTTGTTTTTAAGCTCCTCTAGATGCTCGTTGTTATTATCAATAACAATCACATCATTTTCTTCTGAAGAAAGCTCTTTTGCTACGCTTCCCCCAATAGAGCCACCGCCTAGTATGATTATTCTCAAACCAATATATCCCCTGATGAAATTATATCTCTTTTTGCATTAAAGAAATCTATTGAAGATATAACTTTTTTTCCAGGAAACTTAACCGCCTTTATCTTTATAACCCCATCACTACAAGAAACACTTAGAGAATCTTTAGTAAACTCTGCTATAACGCCAGGAGCACCAGCTTGACCAGAAGCTATTTCTAAATCATGTATTTGAACTTCCTCATTTTTAAACATAAAACTTAGAACAGGCCATTTTTTATATGCTAGAAATTTATTTTTTATCTCTTTGNCGCCCCATGACCAATTNACAAGCCCATCANCACGATCTATTTTTTCAGCATAAGTGACTTCTTTGCNGTTTTGNTCTTCNGGCTGTTTATTNTTTGCGACTATTTNATTTATTACAGAGCTAATATGCATCAAAGAGGTTTCTAGCAGNTTTTCTTCAGCNTGAAAAAAGTCATTATCTTCAATATCTACATTNAANCTNNCATAAATTGGNCCTGCATCTAGTTCATTTACTATTTTCATAAANCTAATGCCAGAAANCTTGTCNCCATTAGCAATTGCCTTTTGTATTGGTGCAGCTCCTCTCCACNTAGGAAGNANTGAGAAGTGAATGTTNAAGCANCCAAACTTTGGGTACTCAAGNACCCAATCTGGCAAAATTTTNCCATAAGCAACNACNACNAGAAGNTCTATTTTCATTTTGCTTATCGNNCTGATGGTNTNTTGATNGTTGAGATTNTCTGGNTGAAGAATTGGTATGNTNNNATCAATATCATTAAATAAGGTTTTAGANTNTTCTAANCCCCTGCCTGATTTTTTGTTTGGTTGTGTCAGAACGAAACTAATNTCTATNTCTGGANNATTCAAAAGATGATTAAAATGNGCGAACGCAATCTCAGGAGTTCCTGCAAANCCTATTTTAATCTTTTCATNCTTGGCCATCTTTTATTTTAAGTAGTTTTGCTTTGATACGACTTCTCTTTAATGAAGAGGCATAATCTACTATCAGNTTNCCATTAAGATGATCTATTTCNTGCTGTATNCAATACCCAAAAAGACCTTCNGCTGTTAATTTGTGNGGGTTGCCATCTAGATCCTGATAAGANAGCTCAATTTTTTTTGCTCTGANCACTTCTTGCTGAAATGTAGGTATCGAAAGACAGCCTTCTTTAGAAGATTCAGGAGAACTGTCTAAAACCTCATAAGAGGGATTTACTATATATATAGGCTCATCTTGATTCTCAGAAACATCAATAACAATTAATCTCTCATGATAATTAACTTGAGTTGCTGCTAGACCAATGCCTTTGTCGGCATACATTGTATACAACATTTTTTTAGCCATATCTTTAAGATTTTCATCAAATCTTTCAANTGGCTGTGCTTTTTTTCTTAACCTTGGGTCAGGAAATGTTAAAATATCTAGCTTATTCATACTTTAATTATAATTTTATATATATGGACAATATACAAGTTTCTGTAATTCTAGGATCAGATTCTGATCTTGATTTAGGCAAAGCAGCGATTAATTCGCTCAAAAGTTTTGATATTTCTTGTGAGCTAAAGGTTATATCTGCACATAGGTCACCTGATGTTTTGGTAGATTATTTAAAAAGCTCTAAAGAAAGAGGGTGTAAAGCATATATTGCTATCGCTGGAATGGCTGCTCANTTAGCTGGAGCAGTTGCAGCACATTCGACAAGCCCAGTATTGGGAGTGCCCGCTGCAAATAGCTCTTTAAATGGTCTTGATGCCATATTATCAACCTTACAGATGCCAGCTGGTGTTCCTGTCGCTACTTTTGCTGCGGGAAAAGCAGGAGCAACAAATGCTGGAATCTTTGCAGCGCAAATGCTTGCCAGCAACGATGATAGCCTTGCTGAAAAAATGCAATCATTTAAAGCAGAGCTTCGCGAAAAAACTATCGAAAAAGATAAAAATCTTGATAGAGATTGAAAACTACTAAAGATATCTCAATAGCTTCAAATTGGATTAGAGAAGGAAAGGTAATAGCNTATCCAACTGAAGGCATATGGGGTTTAGGCGGCCTGAATACCCCAGAAATTATAAAAGCCATAGACTTAATAAAAAAAAGACCTNCAGATAAAAAATATATTCTTTTGTTTCCTTCTTATGACCTTTTATTTAAAAAGTTTTCATTTACAGACGAGATTAAAGAAAATGTGAAAAAAATATCGGAAACATTCGTGACCATGTTGCTTCCTATTGAAGGAGAAGAAAAAATAGCAGCAAGAATTCCAGACAATNAACAACTCTTAAGCTTTTTAGAGCTTATAGGAGAAGAAATAATATCTACATCAGCCAATATTTCTGGCAAACCAGTTTGCGCAACAGCAGAAGAAATAAAATATACTTTCAATGAAACAGTTTATGGTGTTTTAGATCTTCCTTTAGGAGGAGAAGAAGGCCCATCAAGAATTCTAGATGTAGAAACTAATGAATATAGAAGATAAAACAAATCAGATAGCAGATTTTTTTAGTGAGNTGCATAAAAACTTACATTCAAANATTGGGCCTTATGAGGATTCTAATTTTTTTATTGAAGACGAATGGAAAAAAGAGAATCTTGGTAGCGGCACATCTATTGTTGTTGACCAAGGAAANTTTTTTGATAAAGCAGGCATAAACTTTTCCAAAATATCAGGAGACTCTCTTCCAGCATCTTCGGTCGGAAGTATGGATAACTCAACAAAGATGCCTTTTTTTGCTACTGGTGTTTCAGTAGTTTTTCATCCGAAAAATCCAAACATACCGACAGCACACTTAAATGTGCGATATTTCTGCACATTTAAAGATGGGCAAATTTTTGAAGAGTGGTTTGGAGGCGGTTTTGACCTAACTCCATATATTTTGTTTNNAGAGGATTGCGTTAATTGGCATAAATCGGCAAAAAAAGCATGTGANTCTATCAATGAAAATTTATATACAGATTTCAAAAANAATTGTGACGAATATTTCTTTATTAAACATAGAAAAGAGCATAGAGGAATAGGAGGCATATTCTACGAGAAGCATAAAGCAGAAACTTTAGACCATGGACTTAAACTATCTCAGAATGTTTGTGAAGCATTTACTAACTCTTATATTGAGATAATAAATAAACGAAAAGATTTAGACTTTGAAGAAAGAGATAAAGAATTTCAAAAATTTAGAAGAGGCCGTTACGTAGAATTTAATCTTGTTTATGACAGAGGGACACTGTTTGGCCTACAGACAGGCGGAAGAATTGAGTCAATATTGATGTCATTGCCGAATGATGTGGCATGGAGATATAAATTTGATGAAAGCCTTACAGAGAAAGAAAAGAATCTCTATAAGTTTATAAAGAACCCTAAGGATTGGATAGATGGCTCATAGATCTGGAGTTTTGGGAAAAGATATTTCATATTCACTGTCTCCTAAAATACATAAACTGTTCGCTCAAGAAGCNGGCATAGACTTAAATTATGAAATTTACGATATAGAAGTCGACCCCATTCCATTTATTTATAATTTTTTTAAGGAAGGAGGGGTTGGACTAAACATAACTAAGCCTTACAAAGAAATTGTTGCTCAAGAATTTTCAAAAAATCTAGACTCAGTAAATTGTTTGTATGGAAAAGAGATTGATGCAACTTCAACTGATGGCACTGGGTTTATTGCAGACATAAAATCTAAAAACATTGAANCAGAAGATAAGAATATATTGCTTTTTGGCCTAGGGGGAGCAGGGAAATCAATTCTCAAAGAGCTTAAATCAACAAAAAACACCTATATTGCAAATAGAAACAAAGACAAGATTGAAGAACTTATACAAAATAATGAAAATTTAAAAAAATATTCCGGCGAGCCAGTCGATTTATTTATTTCATGCGCAGAAAAGTTTGATCTTGAATCTTTAAACTTTGTAGAAAATATAAATTTTGCAACAAATGGATCAATTTATGACATTAACTATAAAAGCGAAACAAACATTATATTGTCTGAAATGGCAATTATTGATGTAGCTAGACTATATAACGGGTTAGGCATGTTAGTTGAACAAGCAGCTGATAGTTTTGAACACTGGTTTGAACACCGACCAAGCACAGAAAATATAAAAAAAATATTATTAGATGAGTGATTATAAATTTATAGCTGGAGCAGTGTGCCCTTCATGTGGCGACATAGACTCTATTAAGCTTAAAAACGACGATTCAGAGATTAAATGCATCTCCTGTAATTATTCAAAACAAAAAGACGGCGAAGAGATAGAATCTATAAAGATAATCAACGATTAAAAATAGTTTATTTGATTGGTTGTATTGCTCGACATTAACCCTATTTATAGTA
>PBXH01000043.1 GCA_002727535.1 Gammaproteobacteria bacterium
CGGCGATAGATTTCCTCTAGCTTGAATATTGGCTGTTATTAACCATGGTTCAATATTTGGAAAATAAATCCAACCTTTGCCGTAATTTGGAACAATACTACCAAGAATCAAAAACATGCTTAAAAAAGTATAAGTAATTGTTTCAAACGGGTTTCTGACAGCAAAATTAATAGCTTTTTTATAGTTTCTTTTTAGAAATGTATCATCACTATCATTAGTTTTATCGGAATCACCCTTTCTTCTACCAAGTAATGAACCAATTACAGGAGCAAAAATTAATGCATATGCAAGTGATGCAGCTAAAACAACAAATACTGTTATTGGTAGATACCTCATGAATTTACCTGATATACCAGGCCATATCATCAAAGGAGAAAAAGCTGCTAGTGTAGTTAATACAGAAGCAAATACTGGTGCAAACATTCTTTTTGCAGCATTCGTATAAGCCTCTTTTCTATCTTGCCCTGCATCAATCAATTTATCTGCATACTCAACTATTACAATTCCACCATCAATTAACATTCCTAAGCCAAGAAGCATTCCAAACATTACAAGAAAATTAAATTCATAGCCTAAAAAGAAATGTAAAACTCCAAATGTAACCAAAAATGAAAAAGGTATAGCAATTCCAACAATAAGCCCGTTTCTTAATCCAAGGGCGGCTACAACTAAAACCATAACAAGGATTACAGCTGTAATTATGTTGCCCTGAAGCTCATTAACCATGTCATCTGCAAATCTAGTGGTGTCTAGACTAGGAGTAATTTGAAGGCTACTTGGATAGTCTTCACGAATTTGTTCAACTTCTGCCTTTACTTTATTAGCTATATCAAGTTCATTGAAACCAACTCTTTTGCTAACTGAAATTGAAATAGCATCATAACCATTTACACGTGAGAAAGTTGTTGGATCCTTAAATGTTCTTTTTATTTCAGCTACATCTCCAAGTTTTACAACCTTTGACCCAGATGATTTTATTGGAAGATTATAAACATCCTCTCTTGTTTCAAATAGACTTGGTATCTCTACAGCAAATTTTCCTGAACCTGTATCTTGGAATCCTGCAGGAATCAGAACGTTATTAAATCTAACTGCATTTCCAATTTCTGAGAGACTGACTCCCAGACTTTCTAATTTTGATTTTGAAACTTCTACTTCTAAAAGCTCTTCTGGGACTCCACCAATTTCAACGGTCAAAACACCAGGTACTTTTTCAAATCTTTCTTGAATATCTTTAGCAATAAAATAACCAGATCTTAAATCAGAAAATCCATATACACTGTAGGATAATATTGGGAAATCTTGATCAGCTCTTGCCTCACTTACTCTAGGGTCTTCTGCTTCAGGAGGTAATTGATTCCTTATTTCATTTACTGCTCTTTCTACATCTAAAATGGCTTGATCAATATCATAATCAACATCATATTGAACTTGTACATTAGTAAAGCTTGCAGAGTTTATAGATCTTACTTCTTCTTTTCCTTCAAGCTTCATGAATCTATTTTCAATTGGCTTTGCAACTAACCTTGCCATATCTTCTGGTGAAGCACCTTCAAGAAATACAGAAACTGTAACCCATGGGAAAGTAATATTTGGGTTTGAAGCAATAGGCATTGCAGCACGACCCATTATCCCCATTATTATGAGGAATATCATTATTAGAATTGTGGTTCTAAATTTTGAGACGGCTGTTTGTACTATACCCATTTTTATTTATCGATAAAATCGACTTTTTCACCTGGCTTAACAAAACCTTGACCACTAACAACTACTTTTGATACTTCAGGCAAACCAGTTACCCAAGCACCTTCAATTGTGTCAATTAATATTTCAACTGTAACTATATTAATTTTCCCATCAACAACTTCTGCTAAAGCAACATCACCATCAGCAGCTAAGAGAAATGCAGAAGTAGGAACAAAATGTGCTTTTACAGGGTCTGTATAAATTATTAGATCTCCTGTTAATCCATCTTTTATTAGATAATCCTTATTCTCCAATTCACTCTCCACCTTAAATGTTCTTGTTTGGAGATCAGCAGTTGAACTAACGAATGTAACAGTAGAATCAAATTTTTCTCCAGAAATGAATTTAATTGCAGCCTTTTGCCCCTTTTTTATTTTAGAAACTACAAGTTCCGAAACATTTCCAGCTATTTTTAATGGAGATAGTGAGACTATTGATGCACACATTTGCCCGTTTTGTATTAACTGACCCTCTTTTGCTAATTTTTCTACAAAACCATCAAATGGAGCAATAATTTTTGTTCTGCTTAATTCGATTCTTGCTGTCTCATAGACAGTTTCAGTAGTCACTAATGCAGATTGTGAAGCTAAACCCTTTTTATTAAGTTCTTTAGTTGAATTGTAGTCAATCTCTGCTTTCTTAAAGTTAGCTCTTCTTTGTCCTGAATCAAGTTCACATATCACTTGCCCTTTTTTTACAAAATCACCATCTGAGAAATTTATTTTCATAACTTTTTCTGAAGTTTGAGCTTTTATATCTACTTTTGAAAAAGCTTGAGATTCACCCTTTACTGTTATAGGTAGACTAAAGTTTTGAGCAATTGAATTAACGGTTATAACTTTCTGATTCTTAACTTCTGGTTCAATAACTTGCGGTTCACCAGGAGCAAAAAATCCTGAAATCATCCATGCAATTGCTATAGCCAAAATAACCATAGATGCTCTTATATTCTTCTTATTCATTTTTTTAAACTTTATGTTTTTTTCTTAGTTTTTCTACCGTTTTTTTATTTGATAGTTTCTTGTCTTTCTCTTCTTCATAGGGATTATACCAGTTGAAAGCTTGTTTGTTTTGGTTTCCTGACTGTTGATTAAAAAAACTTGCTCTCTTTTTTATGAAATCAATAAATTTACTATCCCAAGAAACAGATGATCTTCCATCATCTTTCCAATATAACTTAAATGCAGGGAGAGATTCTTCGACAAAATTATTATCTATTCCAGTCATTTGAACAATATCTATACAATCTTGNGATGGTTGCCANTCATCNGNNATNANAGNTGGATNTNNTTTNGTNTCAATNTCAGCTGAATGTTGNGCCCANTTTAATCTNGCATGNTCAATAAATTTTGAATTATAAGGAATNAAAACATCAGCTCTTTCAGACCAATAAATNACAAATTCAGGAATTAATCCTTCTAAAAATTCACTATCTATGCCAGCTCTAGTNAATATTTCCATAACATCTTCTGAAGGCCTCCATGTATTATTAATTTTGGATTTTTCATGAACCTTGTTCATTTGAATATTATTCTTCTTTTTTCTATTTGTTGTCTTGGATATAGTTTTTTTATCAAGATCTAAACCGATTAAATTTTTTTGTTCAAGGCTTATTAAGTAGGACATTAAATCTGTTTCACTCCAAAAAGAAAGCTCTTCGAAGGCCTCAGCTAAATTTATGGTCTCTTCTTTACCTTTATTTTGGATCCAATTTAAAATTATTGCAGATTCAACACCAATTGATTCTGCAGTCTCTTTATCAAATTTAAGACTTTTATCCAATTTCTCTTCTTCCTTCAACTGATTTTGCTAATTTTCGAATAAGTTCCTTTGTTTCTTCCCAGCCAATACATGAATCTGTAATGCTTTTGCCATATTCGAGGTTTTCTGNCATTTTTTGACTACCTTCCTCTAAGTGNCTTTCAATCATCACTCCTGTAATGTGTTTGTTGCCTTTCAAAATCTGCTCAGCAACTGATTTACAAACGATTTTTTGATTCTCATGATTTTTTTGACTATTNCCATGACTAAAATCAACCATTAGATTCATATTTACTTTTTCATTCTTTAATTTAGCGATACATTCTTTAATATCAGACGAATCATAATTAGGTTTTTCACCTCCACGCAAAATAATATGTGTATCGTCATTACCTGAAGTCTTAAATATTGCAACTTTGCCTTGCTTTGTAGTTCCTAAGAATACATGTTGATATTTAGCTGANTTCATTGCATCCATAGCTACTTGTAGATCACCATTAGTTGAATTTTTAATCCCCATCGGACATGACAGTCCAGAAGTAAGTTCTCTATGGACTTGACTTTCTGCTGTCCTAGCACCAATTGCCCCCCAGCTTATTAAATCTGACATATATTGTGGTGATATTAGATCTAAAAATTCTGTTCCTGTTGGCAACCCAATATCAGAAATATCCTTAAGCAATCTTCTCGCAACTCTTAGACCCTCATTGATCTTAAAAGAATTATCTAATCGAGGGTCATTTATTAAACCCTTCCAACCTATAGTAGTTCTTGGCTTTTCAAAATATACACGCATTACAANTAGCACTTCATCTTCTACTTCAGTTGAGAATTCTTTTAAAAGTTTTGCATATTCAATTGCTGATTTAGGGTCATGTATTGAACATGGACCAACAACAGCAATTATTCTGTCGTCTAATCCATGAAGTATTCTGCTAATATTTCTTCTAGCACCAAAAACTAATTTAGAGGATTCCTTATTCAAAGGAACTTCATTTATTACTTCCTCAGGCGTAGGNAATTCTTCGCGTGAAAGGATTCTGCTGTTATCAGTTATATACATGCTATTGTTTAAATCGTCGAACAGACAATTTTACATTATTAGGCTTTAACTTTCTCTGTTACTTGATAAGTATTTAACAGAAAAAATGATGTTAGCAAAAAACACAATATTTAGTATTTATTTTCATTTTTATATACAATATCTAGTGTATGCAAGCTGCGCACGAAATAGAATTGCCTAAAGTTAAGGGATCTCCTGTAGATCAACTTCCTGAAAATTTATATGTCCCACCAAAAGCATTGTTATTGCTTTTGGATGTCTTTTCTGGACCAATGGATTTTTTATTGTATCTAATACAAAGAAAGAACCTTGATATTCTTGAAGTCAATTTAGTTGAGATAACAGATCAATATATTGCTTACATTGAGATGATGGAAGACTTTGAATATGAATTAGCTGGTGATTATCTTGCGATGGCTGCATATCTAGCAGAAATAAAATCTAGAATTCTTCTTCCTAGAGAAGAAGAAAANGAAGAAGAAGAAAATGATCCAAAGGCTGAGNTAATCAGAAGATTACAGGAGTATAAAAGATTTAAAGAAGCGTCAATAAATATTGATCTTTTACCTAGAGTTGATAGAGATATTTTTCCAGCATCTGCAAAGCTTCCTGAATTTCAGCTTCCCAAAGCAAAAATTGANTATGATAAAAATGATTTATCTTTTGCTTTAAAAAACTTACTTGATGAGATGNTAAGGNTAACTAGTCATAAAGTTACCCTTGAGAACATCACTGTTGAGTCTAAGTCAAAGCTTTTATTGGATAGTTTAAAAGAGAGAGATTTTATTTCATTACCTGAACTTATTTTNAAAGGAGAATCCAAACTTGCTGTATCTGTTATTCTCAGTGCAGCGCTTGAATTAAATAGAAAAGGNTATGTTGAGATTGTTCAAGCTGAACAATATGGTGAAATATATTTTAAGAATTCTGAGGAGGTTGTGCATTAATGAAAATTAAAGATAGNATTGAGGCTCTTTTTTTAGCTTCAAACAGATCTTTAACTCTTGAAGACATTAATGAGTTATTGGTCATAGAATCTAAAGAAGAAGAAGCCGAGGTAATAAATTCAATTCAACAACTTAAAGATGAATANAAAGATAAAGCTTATGATTTAATTGAAGTTTCTAGTGGTTATAGGATTCAAATTAGTCATGAATCTGCAGAAGACATTGCAAAACTTTGGGAGGTAAAGCCTTTAAAGCTTTCAAGAGCAACTTTAGAGACACTTTCAATAATTGCCTATATGCAGCCTGTAACTCGAGGCGATATTGAAGATATAAGAGGAGTCAATGTAGCTACTAATATTATTAAATTGTTAATAGATCAGGGCTGGATAAGAATTAAAGGCTATCGTGATGTGCCTGGAAGGCCGGCTCTATTCATGACAACACAAAAATTTTTAGATGATTTTTCTATGAAACATTTAGAAGAACTGCCTGTCTTGCCAGATCTTCCTGAAATTGAAAATATAGCTCCAGAATTAACATTACAGGATGATTCAATTGAGCAAGAAGCTCCAAAATCCTAAAGAAAAGCTTTCAAAATATTTAGCAAATATTGGNATTGCCTCTAGAAGAAATATTTCAGATTTCATTAATACTAATGATGTTAAGTTAAATAATAGTAAAGCTAAACANGATTCAATTATTAAAGATGGAGACATAGTAAAAATAAATGGCGAGGATATTGTTGCTGAACTTAATCCTCCAGTTGAAGTTTTGATATATCACAAGCCGACTGGCCAGGTTTGTTCAACAATNTCTACTGAAGAAAATGATAGTGTTTTCATGCACTTACCACCAAGAAAGAAAGGCAAATGGATCATGGCAGGCAGGTTAGATGTAAATACATCTGGGCTATTAGTTTTNAGCAATAATGGTAATTTTATCAATTATTTATCTCACCCTAGCAGTGAAATCGATAGAGAATATTTGTGCAGGGTATATGGAGATATTTCAAATAAAAAAATTGATAATTTATTAAAAGGTGTAAAAGTTAATGATGAATTGTCTAAATTCTCAGANATTGTTCCTGTCAAGAAAAAATCTAAATCAAAAAATCATTGGTTCTATGTTTGTCTTTTTACTGGAAAGAATAGAGAGGTTAGAAAATTATGGGGATCTCAAAAATTAACAGTAAATCGATTGATAAGATTAAGGTATGGCCCTATTATCTTGCCTGAAAATATGAAACCAGGAGGTTGGAAAATATTTTCAAAAAAAGAANTTAACAAATTNCAAAATTTGTTAGATATTCAATAGATTTCTATTTCTGCCACTACCGGAAAATGATCTGAAACACCATAGAGCTCTTNNGCATTAAAGCGCAGTGGGCTTCCATTATCTCTAGTATGAATATCAGCTGAAATAACGACTACACTATCCTCAACAAATTTAGAATTTCTATTTTTTTTAAGCATTACAGCATCTAAAAATGACCATCTGTCTTCTTGAAANNAATAATTAGTTCCTATGCATTCTATGCATTGNTCNAAATGTGAAATATACCAATCTGCANTAAATTTTCCGTATAGGTTTGCTTCAGCATCTTCAGCTGAAGTTATATTAAAATCTCCGAGAGCAATATTTACTCTTGAATTTTTATTGGACAGTTCATTGAGAGTCTTGAGAGCATCTTGCCTCATAAACCTCGGATTATAAGGAGCAGGAAAATGAACATTAAATATTGAGATATNATGTTCACCTAATTCAAACACACCCTCCAGGATTGGTCGCGTATCACCTATCTGATCTTTTGTAGCGCCAGTAAATTTAATCTGATGTAACTTTGTGCTGAGGATTTTATATTTAGAAATAAAGGCATTATCAATACCACGCTTATCATTTCCTTCAACCAAAGCATAATACTTATAGCCATGAGGCTCTAAAAGCTTAAACAATCTTTCAAGAATATTAATATTCTCTATTTCTTGAAATCCAATAATGTCTGGACCATTCGTACCATAAGAGAGAATAACTTCTGCAGTTGCACCTAGTTTGTAGTCAATAACNTCATCGTTCCAGTCCATTTTTAAACAGTCATCTCTCCATCTTTGATATCTCAATTTATTACAGTTATTAATGTGTGTTTGTGATGTTTTCATTGAAACAGGTANATAAGTTTCATCNTCTTTANTAGGGTCGTCTGAATTATCAAACATATTTTCAACATTGAATGCCATTACTGAAAAACTTTTAGCTACAAGGTTGTGCGAAACAAATAGCATCAAAAATAAAAAAGAAGTTTTAATAAAGTTATTCATGCTCNACTCTCCATTCAATNATTGTATTTGATCTTATATCTCTCCAGGCATTTTTATCAAGTGACCATACCATTATAGTTTCACTTTCTGCTGATATATTTGTTATAGATGTGCTTTCAGGAATCAATTCAGGATTAAGTGTAGAAGGCATAACTCTCACATCTCCTGTGTCAATTTTTTTAAAAGTAATAACTACTGCCCCTTTTTTCAATGCTTCAATTAATTCATTCATGATAATCAAACATAATACCAGTTTGTTTACACTTATCTGAAAGCAGCCATAAATAATCAGATGAAATATCTTTAGGTGTTTTTAATGTCATAGGATCTTCAGCAGGAAATGCTTGCGCTCTCATTGATGTTCTAGTTGGCCCAGGATTATAAGAGTTTACTCTCATTTCTTTTTCATATTCGTCAGCAAGACTTTGCATTAAGCCTTCAATAGCAAATTTTGAGATTGAATAACTTGTCCAAAAAGCTCTTGCCTTTCTTCCTACTCCAGATGAAGTAAATATTATTGATGGGTTTGAAGCTTTAAGCAGAAGGGGTAGGGCTAGTTGAGTAATAAGAAAATTACTCTCAAAATTTATTTGCATAACAGTCTTAAGTTGCATTAGAGATGTATGTAGTAGAGGAGATAAATATCCAAGTATTCCTGCAACGTGAACTAAACCATTAAGCTCATCATAATTTTCATAAAGATTTTCGGCTAGTGTCTTGTAATCTTTTTCCTTGGCTTTATGAAAATCAAGTTCTACGACAAGAGGCTCTGTAAGTTTATTTGCAACTATTTCATCTTGCAAAGAATAGAGCTTACTTACATCTTTTGATAATAATATTAAATTAGCTCCCATCTTTGCAGCATCGAGTGCAACTTGCCTTCCAATACCAGAACCAGCCCCCGTAATTAGAATTTTTTTATCTTTTAACAGATTTGGCGTTGGCTGAAAATTTGGTACTTGCATTAGATAATATTAATTAATTCAATCGGCTTATTAATTATATAGTCTGCTTTCCAAGAATGAGGATCAGTTTCATGAAAACCATAAGTACATGCAATAGTTTTAACTTCGGCATTTTTACCGGTATCTATATCTCTTTCGTGATCACCTACATAGTATGATTCTTTATTTGATGCATTAAGAATATCTAATGCTCTAATGATGCCTTCAGGATTAGGTTTACCCTCAGATACATCTTCAGGACATATAACAGCATCAGTTAGTTCATGCCATCTTAGTTTTTCAATTATTGGTTTTGTATATTTTTCGGATTTATTAGTAACAATTCCCCATGGAATATGTTTATTTTTTAGAAAATTGATTAAATCAGTTACACCTTCATAGAGACAAATATCATCTAGCATGAATTCATAATATTTATCTAAAAAAGATTTTTTTA
>PBXH01000044.1 GCA_002727535.1 Gammaproteobacteria bacterium
CTGGAGCTGCTTCCTCTGCTGGGGCTGCTTCTTCTGTTTCAGCAGGCGCTTCCTCTTCTACTGGAGCTGCTTCCTCTGCTGGGGCTGCTTCTACTGGAGCTGCTGCTTCTTCTGTTTCAGCAGGTGCTACTTCTTCTACAGCATCTTTTGACTCAGGTAGTTTTGGTTCAAGAGATAAAACTACATCGCCTTTAATCGATGGGGTAATTCTCACAAAAGAACCTACTGATCCTGGAATAGAGCCCTGAACAAGCATTAAGCTATCATCAATATTTATTTTCTCTATTTCTAAATTTTGTATGGTTATTTGTTTATTTCCATACTGTCCTGCCATTTTTTTACCCTTGAAAACTCTACCTGGAAATTGGCACTGGCCTATAGATCCTGGAGCTCTATGCGAAAGAGAATTGCCATGTGTTGCATCCTGTGTTTTAAAGTTATGTCTCTTAACTACTCCAGCAAAACCTTTTCCTTTTGAAACCCCTGAAACATCAACCTTAATATTTTCATCAAAGAAATCTACAGTAAGTTCATTAACTTCAGCTAATTTATTAAATTCTTCTTCTGTTAAATTAAACTCAGTTAAATATCCATTAGAGGCATCATTATCCTTAAACTTTTTCTCTAAACTCTTTGAAACTTTTTTCTTTGAACCATAATTTATTTGAATACCATAATACCCATCTTTTTCTGGGGTTTTTCTTTGAACAATTTTGCTCTTACAGATTTCAATTACTGTAACTGGAATAGATGCGCCATCTTCTTTAAAGACACGCGTCATCCCCTTTTTTGTTCCTATTAATCCAAACATTTTTAGTTAAGTGTAATTTTTACATCTACTCCGGCAGCAATATCTAATCGCATTAATGCATCTACAGTTTGCTCAGACGGATTGATGATATCAAAAAGTCTTTTATGGGTTCTGGTTTCATACTGATCGCGTGCATCCTTGTCTTTATGCGGCGATATAAGAACCGTAAGTTTTTCCTTTTTTACAGGTAAAGGGATAGGGCCGACAACTTTAGCGCCGGTTTTTGTTACTGTCTCAAGGATTTCTTTTGTAGATTTATCAACCAATTTATGATCAAAAGCCTTGAGTTTTATTCTAATTTTTTGCTGTTCCATAATCCCCTTTTAGATTAGAAAGACCACGATTTTAAGGCTTTAAAACGGTACTGTCAAAGGATATTGTTAATTCTTGCTGATAATTTCTTCTGTTAAATTTGAAGGCACTTCTAAGTATTTTTGGAACTCCATAGTGTATGTTGCTCTTCCTTGTGTAGCAGAACGTAAATCTGTTGCATAACCAAACATTTCTGCAAGAGGAACAAGAGCCTTAATAGCCTTTCCTGACGGGATATCCTCCATATTTTGAACCTGTCCTCTTCGTCTATTTAGATCTCCCACGACATCACCCATATAATCCTCAGGAGTCACAACTTCAACATCCATCATAGGTTCAAGTAGAACTGGATTGGCTTTCATAGCTCCTTCTTTTGCTGCCATTGAACCAGCAAGTTTAAAGGCCATTTCGCTTGAATCAACCTCATGGAAAGAACCATCATATAAAGTAACTTTTACTCCTTGTAATGGGTATCCAGCTATGACACCGTTTTGAAGCTGTTCTTGCACACCTTTTGAAACAGCAGGTATATATTCTTTTGGAATTGCTCCACCTTTGATCTCATCTATAAACTCAAATTCTTCTTCAGAAGGCTCCATTCTCATAACAACATGCCCATATTGCCCTCTACCGCCTGATTGTTTTGCATATTTATGCTCTGTTTCAACTTTTGATTTAATTGCTTCTCTATAGGCTACTTGTGGTTTACCTACATTTGCTTCTACACTAAATTCTCTCTTCATTCTTTCTACAAGAACTTCTAAATGTAGTTCTCCCATACCAGATATTATGGTTTGACCTGACTCTTCGTCTGAACTTACTCTAAATGATGGGTCTTCTTGAGCTAATTTTCCTAATGCAATTGACATTTTTTCTTGGTCTGGTTTTGATTTTGGCTCAACTGCTAATGATATTACTGGTTCTGGAAATTCCATTCTCTCCAAAACAACTAAATTCTTCTCATCAGACAAAGTATCACCAGTTGTAATATTTTTAAGACCTATACATGCTGCAATATCTCCAGCTCTAACTTCTTTAATTTCTTCTCTATTATTAGAATGCATCTGAACCATCCTACCAATTCTTTCTTTATCGTCTTTTACAGTATTTATAACACCATCACCTTGAGATAAAACGCCAGAATATACTCTTATAAATGTTAAGTTTCCAACAAAAGGATCGGTAGCAATCTTAAATGCAAGAGCAGAAAAAGGTTCATCATCACTTGAACTTCTAGATGTAGCTTCTTCAGTCTTAGGGTTAATGCCTTCTATAGCCTTAACTTCATCTGGTGCAGGAAGGAATTCAATAACAGCATCTAAAACAGCTTGTACCCCTTTATTTTTAAAGGCTGAGCCACAAAGAGCTAATGTTATTTCATTTGATAAAACTCTTTCTCTAAGACCTTTTTTTATTTCTTCTTCAGATAAATCTGCAGATTCTAGGTATTTTTCCATTAATTCTTCATTAGCTTCTGCTGCAGCTTCAACTAATTCTTCTCTTAAAGATTGGCATTTAGACACTAAATCTTCTGGAATATCTGTGTATTCGAAAGTAGCTCCCATGTCTCCTTCATTCCAGGTGATAGTTTTCATTTTGATTAAGTCAATTACTCCTTTGAAATCATCTTCTGCTCCAATGTTGTACTGAATTGGAACAACTGTCGCTCCTAATCTATCTCTTATTTGATCAACGACTCTTTCAAAATTAGCACCAGCTCTATCCATTTTGTTAACAAAGACAATTCTTGGTACTTCATATCTATTGGCTTGTCTCCAAACAGTTTCAGATTGGGGTTGCACTCCTGATGATCCACAAAATACAACTACAGCTCCATCAAGCACTCTTAGAGACCTTTCTACTTCAATTGTAAAATCGACGTGTCCAGGTGTATCAATGATATTAACTCTGTGTTCATCAAATTGTTGATCCATACCATTCCAGAAACACGTAGTCGCTGCAGAAGTTATAGTTATACCTCTTTCTTGCTCTTGTTCCATCCAGTCCATAACAGCAGCGCCATCATGAACTTCTCCTATTTTGTGTGAAATTCCTGTATAAAAAAGAACTCTTTCTGTTGTTGTTGTTTTACCAGCATCAACATGAGCACATATACCTATGTTTCTATATCTATTTAAAGGTGTTTGTCTGGCCATGATTAAAATCTAAAATGTGCAAATGCTTTATTAGCTTCAGCCATTCTATGCATATCTTCTTTTTTCTTAACTGCTGCTCCTTTGCCTTCTTTTGCTTCACTAAGTTCAGCTGCTAATCGTGCAGGCATGGATTTTTCTTTTCTGCCTCTTGCAGCATCAACTAACCATCTCATTGCTAATGCTGTTCTTCTTTTTGCTCTCACCTCTACAGGCACTTGATATGTAGCTCCACCTATTCTTCTTGACCTGACTTCAACAACAGGAGCTATCTGATCTAAAATTTTTCTAAACATTTCAACTAGATCTTCTTTCTTATTATTTTTTTCTAACTCTTCAAAAGCACCATAAACTATTTTCTCTGCAGTAGATTTTTTTCCATCAACCATAAGCTGATTCATAAATTTTGCTACTAATTCACTTTCATATTTTGAATCAGGAATAACTTTTCTTTTTGGTGCTGCTCTTCTTCTCATTATTTAGCTCGCTTTGCTCCGTATTTAGATCTGCCTTGTTTTCGTTCAGAGACACCTGAAGTGTCTAATGCTCCTCTTACAGTGTGGTATCGCACACCCGGTAAATCTTTTACTCTTCCGCCTCTAATAAGAACGACTGAATGTTCTTGCAGATTGTGTCCTTCGCCGCCTATGTAAGAGGTAACTTCAAAACCTGAGGTAAGTTTTACTCTGCATACTTTTCTTAGAGCAGAGTTTGGTTTTTTAGGTGTTGTTGTATATACACGAGTACACACACCCCTTCTTTGTGGGCAATTTTTTAAAGCAGGAACATCACTCTTCAGAGTTTTTGTCTTTCGAGGCTTCCTAACTAATTGATTTATCGTAGCCATTTTTTAAAAACTGAATAATAGAGCAGTGATAATCATAGGTCAATGCTTACTGAAAGCTTTCCAGTAGTTCTTTTTTCAATGCTTCTTCAATATCTTGTATTTCTTCTGATGATACGCTTGCTCTTTGATTGGCTGCAAAACCTGTACCAGCTGGTATTAATCTACCTACAACNACATTTTCTTTAAGGCCTTTGAGTATATCTTTCCTGCTTGTAACTGCAGCTTCAGTTAAAACTCTTGTAGTTTCTTGGAAAGAAGCAGCAGAAATAAANGAATCAGTCGATAATGCTGCTTTAGTTATGCCTAAAAGCATTCTTTCAAATATAGCTGGCTTCTTACCTGATGCTTCAAGATTTTTATTTNCTGNTCTTANTTGACCAAGATCAACTATATCACCCTCAATGTAATCACTATCTCCAGATTCTGTCACAGTGACCTTTTTCATCATTTGCCTACATATCGTTTCAATATGCTTATCATTTATTACAACTCCTTGAAGTCTATAAACATCTTGNACTTCAGCAATTAAATGTTTAGCTAACTCTTCTACTCCATGTAAAGCTAAAAGACTATGTGTATCTACTGGCCCATGACAAAGTATATCTCCTCTTTCAACATGGTCTCCTTCTAGGAAGGCAACAGCTCTGTATTTTTGGATCATCATTTCAACTGGATCNCCCTTCTTAGGTGTTATAACTAATCTCTTTCTTCCTTTTGTTTCTTTCCCATAAGAAAGTGTTCCTGAAGTTTCTGCATAAATGGCTCCATCTTTAGGTTTTCTTGCTTCAAATAAGTCTGCAACTCTTGGAAGTCCTCCTGTTATATCCTTTGTTTTTGTACCTTCTACAGGAACTCTTGCTAAGAATTCACCTTTTGTAACTTTATTNCCATTATTTTTCATTAAGATTGATTTTGATGGTAATGTGTAAGTTCCAATGACCTTTTTATTGCCATCAAGGACTGTAAGTATAGGTGTCATTGTCTTNCCTTTAACAGGTCTATCATTTACATCTATTACTTCTCTTGTTGTTGATCCAGTAAAATCATCAACNTCAACTTTCATTGTTACATCTTCTGTTAAGTCATTAAAAGATATCGTTCCTTCAGCTTCAGAAATGATAGGAAGTGTTAATGGATCCCATTTAGAAATTAATGTGCCTGGCTCTACTACTGACTTATCGCTNTACANAATCTCAGCACCATAAGGAACAGAATATTTTTCAAGNAGATTCTCATCTTCATCTTGAATTGTTAAATGNGCATTTCTTGAAACCACAATAAATTCACCATTTTTCTTCTCAACAGTTTTTAGTGAAGAGCCAAAGACAACGACTCCACCTCTNAATGTGGTTATTGAATCATCTTCTGTTGAACCAGATGCTGCTCCTCCNATATGGAAAGTTCTCATAGTAAGCTGAGTTCCTGGCTCTCCAATTGATTGAGCTGCCACAACACCAACCGCTTCACCAATATGAACTAAATGACCTCTGGCTAAATCACGACCATAGCAATTTGCACATAAGCCATGANTTGCCTCACAAGTTATAGGAGATCTGATTTTGACTTTTTTAATTCCAGAATTTTGGACTTCTTCTGCAGACTCTTCATCAAATAGATGTCCTTTTTCAAAAAGCACCTTNTTTCCTTTTTTGATATCTTCTTGGAGAACTCGACCTAAGATTCTCTCAGAAATTGTTTGAATCACGGATGCGCCATCAATAATTGCTTCTACCGTAATTCCTTCTTCTGTCNCACAATCTTCCGTAGTTATTACAACATCTTGAGATACATCTACTAAACGTCTTGTTAAATATCCTGAATTTGCTGTTTTAAGTGCTGTATCAGCAAGCCCTTTACGTGCTCCATGAGTTGAAGTGAAGTATTCAAGCATAGATAANCCTTCTCTAAAATTAGATGTAATAGCACTTTCAATAATACTTCCATCAGGCTTTGACATTAGACCTCTCATTCCTGCTAGCTGTCTTATTTGGGCTGGGGAACCTCTTGCTCCAGAGTCAGCATACATAAATACACTATTAAAAGATGGAGATACTNTTTCATTTCCATCCTTATCAACGTCAATTTGATCTCCCAAAGCATCCATCATGGAACTTGCTACTTTTTCATTAGTTCTAGACCAAATATCTATAATTTTGTTGTATTTTTCACCCTTGGTTAATAGTCCTGATTCAAATTGNTGTTCTATNCTCTGAACTTCATTCTCTGCATTAGAAATAATAGATTCCTTTTCATCAGGAATCTCAAAATCATTTACNCCAATAGAAGCTCCAGATGTAGTTGAATATTCAAATCCTAAATACATCAATTGATCAGCAAAAAGTACAGATTCTTTTAAGCCAAAATCCTTATATACATGTGATATCAGATTAAGGATATCTTTCTTTTTTAGTGTTTTATTNATTCGTGAAAATTCCAGTCCCTTTGGCATGATTTCATAAAGAAGNCATCTTCCTACTGTAGTATCATGAATTTTTTTTGTATCACCTTCTTNAACTCGAACTTTNACTTTAGTATGAAGACTAATCTGTTTCTCTATAAATGCTCTTTTTACTTCATGAACATCTACAAAAGATCTTCCTTCTCCAGGAAGGNCNAAATCCTCTTTAGTTAAGTAATAAATACCTAAAACAACATCTTGGTTTGGTTGAATNATTGGTTCTCCGCTTGCTGGAGANANTATGTTGTTTGTTGACATCATTAAAGCGCGTGCTTCAAGTTGTGCTTCTAATGATAAAGGAACATGAACTGCCATTTGGTCACCATCAAAGTCAGCATTAAATGCAACACAAACAAGAGGNTGTAACTGAATAGCCTTTCCTTCAATCAATACTGGTTCAAATGCCTGAATTCCAAGCCTATGTAGTGTTGGNGCTCTATTTAGTAAAACTGGATGTTCTCTNATTACTTCATCTAAACAATCCCATACTTCAGGGGTTTCTTCTTCAACTAATTGCTTAGCAGCTTTAATTGTTATTGTTATGCCTTTTTGCTCNAACTTATTGAAAATAAAAGGNTTGAATAATTCAAGCGCCATTTTTTTTGGCAANCCACATTGGTGTAGCTTTAATGTTGGTCCGGAAACTACTACAGATCTTCCTGANTAATCTACTCTTTTACCAAGCAAGTTTTGTCTAAATCTTCCTTGTTTTCCTTTAATCATGTCTGCAAGAGATTTTAATGGTCTCTTATTTGTNCCTAAAATNGCCCTTCCTCTTCTACCATTATCTAAAAGAGCATCTACAGATTCCTGNAGCATTCTCTTCTCATTTCTGACAATAATTTCTGGAGCACCNAAGAGTAGAAGTCTNTTAAGTCTATTATTTCTATTTATGACCCTTCTATANAGATCATTTAGATCAGATGTTGCGAATCTTCCNCCATCTAATGGCACTAATGGCCTTAAATCAGGAGGCAAGACTGGAAGCACATTCATAATCATCCATTCTGGCTTCTGCCCACTTTCTTTAAATGCTTCTATTAACTTTAATCTTTTTTGAAGTTTNTTAATTTTTGTCTCGGAACCGCTAGTATTAAGCTCTTCTTTTATTATTTGAAGTTCTTTTTCTAAATCGACTTCGTTAAGCAGTATTTGTATAGCTTCTGCGCCCATCAATGCAGTGAAATCGTCATCATACTCATCTAAAGCTTCATAATATTCATCTTCTGTTAAGAGTTGCCCTTTCTCAAGATCCGTAATACCAGCTTCAACAACAACAAAGCTCTCATAATAAAGAACTCTTTCAATTTCTCTTAAGGTCATATCAAGAAATAAACCTATTCTTGACGGAAGTGATTTTAAGAACCAAATATGAGCAACTGGAGAGGCTAATTCAATATGCCCCATTCTTTCTCTTCTAACTTTAGTAGCTGTTACCTCAACACCACATTTTTCACATATCACTCCTCTATGNTTTCTTCTTTTATATTTTCCACAAAGACATTCAAAATCTTTTATTGGGCCAAAAATTCTTGAGCAAAATAAACCATCTCTTTCAGGNTTAAATGTNCTGTAATTTATNGTTTCTGGTTTTTTAACTTCNCCCCAAGACCATGATCTAATCATCTGAGGAGAAGCAAGACCACAAGAAATNAGATCGAAGTTTCTTCTGGAGGTTCTGTTTATGTTTTTAATAATATCTTGCATGTTATTCCTCTTTTGAGTCTTCCAATTCTAAATTTATACCTAGTGCTTTAATTTCATTGCTTAGGACATTAAATGACTCCGGTACACCCGATTCCACTTCATAATTACCATNAACAATATTTTTATATACTTTAGATCTTCCACTTATATCATCNGACTTAACAGTTAGCATTTCTTGCAGAGTNTATGAAGCTCCATAAGCTTCTAAAGCCCAAACCTCCATCTCTCCGAATCTTTGCCCACCAAATTGTGCTTTNCCTCCAAGTGGTTGTTGTGTGACTAAGCTGTATGAACCTGTTGATCTAGCATGCATTTTNTCATCAACTAAATGATTTAACTTCAACATATACATATAACCAACAGTTACAGGTCTATCAAATTTNTCACCTGTTCTCCCATCAAATAATTCGAATTGNCCACTTTCTGGAAGGTCGGCATATTTTAATAATTCTTTAACCTGGTATTCATTAGCGCCNTCAAAAACTGGCGTGGCAAATGGTACGCCCTCTCTTAAGTTNTCGGCAAGCTCATTAATTTCTGCATCTTTAANTGAATCAATTTCATCNTTTTCTCTAGGACCAAANGAATAGATATCTTTTAATACCTTTTTAANATTAGTAATCTTTTCATCTGATTTAAGCATTTTNTCGATCTTNTTTCCAAGACCTTTGGCTGCTAAACCTAAATGAGTTTCTAAAATTTGNCCGACATTCATTCTTGATGGAACGCCTAAAGGATTTAAAACAATGTCTACAGGGTCACCATTTTCATCATAAGGCATATCTTCNACTGGAATGATGCTTGAAATAACACCTTTATTACCATGNCTACCTGCTAGTTTGTCGCCTGCTTGAATTTTTCTCTTAACAGCTAGATAAACTTTTATTACTGACAAAACACCTGGTGCTAAATCATTNCCACCTTCAATTTTTTTCTTGAAAATTNCCATTTTTTCTTTATTTTCGGATTGGTATTTTTTAAATTGATCAGTAATATTTTTTTGCAAATCAGAAACTTTCTTATTTTTAACACTTAATTTTAAAAGNCCATTCAGATCCATATCNTTCACAGTCTCTATGGTTATTTTTCCTTTCTGAGTAATNAGATTTTCTCTTTTTAGAGCCTGCACCAATGTATTTCTTAATGAATTTGTTACAACTCTCATTTCGTCATCTAAATCTTTACTAAATTCAGATATCATCAAATCTTCATTACTTTTAGCTCTAGGATTTTTTTCAGCTCCATCTCTAGTGAAAATTTGAACATCNATAACAGTNCCNCTTACACTTGATGGGACTCTTAAAGATGTATCTTTAATNTCNGAAGCTTTTTCACCAAAAATTGCTTTAAGCAATTTCTCTTCTGGAGANAATTGTGATTCACCTTTTGGTGTCACTTTACCGACTAGAATGTCGCCTGCTTCAACTTTTGCTCCTACATAAACTATTCCATTCTCATCCAATTTTGATAAGGCTGATTCACTTACACCAGGAATATCTGATGTTATTTCTTCCATTCCTAATTTAGTATCTCTTGTAATACAGGTTAATTCTTGTATATGAATGCTAGTTAATCTATCTTCTTGNACTACCTTCTCAGAAACTAAGATCGAATCTTCATAATTGAACCCATTCCAAGGCATAAATGCAATTCGCATGTTTTGACCAATAGCTAATTCACCTAAATCAATTGATGGGCCATCAGCTATGATGTCTCCAGCTTTTACATGATCACCTTTCTTTACNAAAGGTCTTTGGTTTATGCATGTATTTTGGTTAGATCTTGTATATTTAATTANATTGTAAATATCTACACTAACATTATCNCCAGAAGATACTTTAATGACTATTCGTCCACCATCCACTGAATCAATTACACCAGAATTTCTCGCTACTACGCAAACACCAGAGTCTCTGGCTACCTGCCTTTCTAAACCAGTTCCAACAAGCGGCTTCTGAGGTAATAACGTAGGAACTGCCTGCCTCATCATNTTTGAACCCATAAGAGCTCTGTTCGCNTCATTATTTTCTAAAAATGGGATTAAACATGCTGCAACTGAAAGNACTTGTTTTGGAGAGACATCCATTAATGTGATCATTCCTACACTTACTAAACTTGTCTCTCCTTGATGTCNNGCTGTAATAAATTCGTTAGTAATTCTTTNTCGTCNATCTATNTCAACGTTAGCTTGAGCTATGTAATGATTTTTCTCCATTATTGGAGANAAATAGACTANCTCATCTGTTACTTTGCCANCTTTTACGACTNGATATGGTGTTTCAATAAAACCATATTTATCTGTTCTGGCATAAGTAGATAATGAATTTATTAATCCAATATTTGGACCTTCNGGAGTTTCAATTGGNCAAACTCTTCCATAGTGTGTTGGATGAACATCTCTAACTTCAAAACCAGCTCTTTCGCGTGACAATCCTCCAGGACCTAAAGCTGATACTCTTCTTTTATGTGTAATTTCTGATAATGGATTGTTTTGATCCATGAACTGTGAAAGNTGACTTGAACCAAAAAACTCTTTAAACGCAGCTGTGATTGGTTTTGCATTTATTAAGTCTGCTGGCTTATAACCTTCTGTCTCTGCCATNCCAAGTCTATCTTTTACAGCTCTTTCCACNCTAACTAATGCAATTCTCAATTGATTTGCCGTCATCTCACCAACAGATCTAATTCTTCTATTNCCAAGATGATCAATATCATCGACAGTGTCTTTACCATTTCTTATATCAACAAGTTTTTTTAGAACCTCAACGATGTCTTCTTTCGTTAAAACGAAGGTATCTGNTCGATCTTCAATCTTGAGNCTCCAGTTAAGTTTCATTCTTCCAACATCNGATAAGTCNTATCTGTCATCTGAGAAGAATAAATTATTGAATAAAACTTCAGTTGATTCTTTTGTTGGAGGNTCTCCTGGTCTTAACATTCTATAGATATCAATTAACGCATCATTTTTATCCTTAGGNATTGTTTTGCCAGGATTATGAGGATCAGGNTTTTCATCNCTTCTTAATGTGTCAGAAAGATATGATCCACTATCAATNGTGTTTACATATAAAATTTTGAAATCTTCAATATTCTCNTCTAAAAGCTTTTTAAGAACTGGNTTGNCTAANNNTNTATTNGCNCTATGAACNATTTCACCTGTTTCTTTNTTTANTATATCNTCGCCTAAAATTGAACCTATAAAAGAGTCAAANTCAACTTCAATCAATTTATTTTTTTGCTTCTCATAGTCAGCAGCAACTTTTGCATTAATNCTTTTNCCAGATNCAATATTTTTACCTGCTATTTCAANATCAAAGTCNAATGCTTTGCCTTTAAGNTNTTTTGCATCCAAAGATAAAAANATTTTTTTATCTTTTACAACAACATTAATTTTTTCATANAAAGTATCAAGAATCTCTTGATCTGTCATATCAAGAGATTTCAATATAGCTGTAGCAGCAAATTTTCTTTTTCTGTCTATTCTTGCGTAAATTAAATCTTTTGCATCAAATTCATAATCAAGCCAAGAACCTCTATAAGGGATTATTCTTGCCGNATAAAGAANNTTACCTGATGCATGAGTTTTACCTTTATCATGATCGAAGAAAACGCCTGGAGATCTGTGTAATTGAGAAACCACTACTCTTTCTGTTCCATTNACAACAAAACTTCCATCTTTTGTCATAACTGGAATATCACCAAGGAAAACTCTATCTTCAATTGGTTTTCCTTTTACAGTCTTATAACCAGATGCTTTGTCCATGAATCTTAAATTTAAATTCACATGCAAAGGCACAGCATATGAAATTCCTTTCATCTTGCATTCCTGCGGAGTATAAAGACATTCTCCTAATTCATAGCTAACATAATCTAATGCAGCATTTTTAGAAGCACTGTCAATTGGAAATATTGATTTAAATACCTCTTCGAGGCCATTATTTTCTCTTTTTAATGGGTCAAGATTTTCTTGAAGGAATTCAGCATAAGAATCAGTTTGAGTTTTTAACAGNTACGGCAAAGACATGACATTAGGCAAGGTGCCGAACTGTCTTCGAATACGTTTCTTCTCAGTAAAAGAGTATGTCATTAAAATATGTTAGAAGTTACTAAGATTACTTCATCTCAGCTTGAGCGCCAGCTTCTTGTAACGCTGCAACAAGTGCTTCTGCATCTTCTTTCTTAGCTCCTTCCTTCACGGTTTTTGGAGCACCATCAACTAAATCTTTAGCTTCTTTTAAACCTAAATCAGTAGCTGCTCTGACTGCTTTAATAACTGCAACTTTTTTATCNCCAGCTGCTGTTAAAACTACNTCGTAAGCACTTTTTTCTTCTGCTTCTTCNCCNCCACCTTCAGCTGGTGCTGCTGCACCGCCTGCNNCTGGTGCNGCTGCNACTGCTGCTGCAGTGACATCNAACTTTTCTTCTATGTCTTTAATTAGATCTACNANATCCATTACTGACATATTTGATATAGACTCTAATATATCTTCTTTAGTTAATTTTTTGGTTGCCATTATTTTTTATCTCCTTTAACCCTTTTGCTCTTTAACAGCGGTAACTGTTCTAGCAAATTTAGAAGGAACCTCATTCATAAGAGANGCNATTTTACCTANAGGTGCCTTTAAAAGTCCAGCAAATTTTGAAATAGCTTCAATAAATGTTGGTAAAGTTGCNAATTTNTTGATTTCAGAGCCATCAAAATGCTTTCCATCAATAGATAACCCTTTAATATTGAGGTTTTCATTCTTTTTTGCAAATGATTTTAAAATTTTTGCTGCTGCACCAGGTTCTTCATATGAAAAAGCAAGCATTGTAGGACCATTAAAATAGTCATCATCAATATCTTCATAGCTTGTTCCTTTCAGACTAAGCCTAACAAGAGTATTTTTAACTACTCTAAAACTTACATTTGCTTTATAGCCTTGAGATCTAAGTTCATTTGCCTCTGATACCTTCAAACCTCTTGCATCTGCTATTACAAGTGAAGATGAATCATTAGCTAATTGATTTACATCTGCTACTATTTCTTTTTTTTCTTCTAAAGTAAGTGCCATAACTAAAATTTTAAATAAATACGAAGACTAGAAGTTTATGAAACTATCTATGAAGGAAATTAAGCTAATGCACCTTCAGTCTTCGATGTCTCAAAATTGAGAAACGTCAATTCTATACCCTGGACCCATTGTTGTCGAGAGATAAATTGCTTTTATATATATTCCTTTTGATGAAGGAGGTTTTAATCTTTTAAGTTCAGCTACAAAGGAGTCTAGATTATCTTTTACTTTCTCCTTTTCCATAGATGAATTTGCTATTGTTCCTTGAACCACTCCTGCTTGTTCGGTTTTAAATCTTACTTGGCCATGTTTAACATCTTTTATAGCTTGTTCTATATTTTCAGTTACTGTGCCTGATTTAGGATTAGGCATCAGTCCTTTAGGGCCTAAAACTTTTGCAAGCTTACTGACGACTTTCATCATTGATGGAGTTGTAATAGCAACATCAAAATCAATATTGCCATCTTTATATTTCTCAACAAGATCTTCAGTTCCAATAAAATCTGCTCCTGCTTCTTTTGCCTCTGTTGCTTTATCTTCATCAACAAAAACTGCAACTTTAATCTCCTTGCCTAAAGAGTGAGGCAGAGTTATTGATCCTCGTACATTTTGATCGGATTTCTTAGCATCAATACCAAGTTTGACTGCAACATCGACAGATTCAGTAAACTTCCTTTTAGGTTGATTACTTATGAAATCCAACACTTCATCAAAGCTATAAATTTTCTCGACATCGAATTCAGCTAAATCTTTTTGATATTTTGTTTCTTTCATTATTGTTTCTCTTCTGTTACCGCTTCTGCTTCCTCTGTTACCGCTTCTGCTTCCTCTGTTACCGCTTCTGCTTCCTCTGTTACCGCTTCTGCTTCCTCTGTAGGCAATTCTTGTTCAATTGTTTCTGCTGAACCATGTTCTTTAATCTCAATGCCCATACTTCTTGCTGTACCAGAAATAATTTTTATTGCGGCATCTATATCATTACAATTTAGATCTTCCATTTTCATTTCTGCTATTTTTTTGACTTCACTTACTGGTATTCTTGCAACCTTAGTTCTGTTTGGTTCTCCACTCGCTTTCTGTAATCCTGCTGCTTTTAGTAAAAGTACTGCTGCTGGCGGAGATTTCGTTATAAAAGTAAAAGTTCTATCTTCATAAACAGTTATTTCAACTGGAACTTTTAGTCCTTTTTCAACTTCTTTTGTTTTATCGTTAAATGCATTACAAAAATCCATGATATTTAAGCCATGCTGCCCTAATGCAGGACCAACAGGCGGACTAGGGTTAGCTCCTCCTGCAGGAATTTGTAATTTAATAATTGTTAAAACTTCTTTTGCCATATTAACTCTTTTCTACTTGTGAAAAATTTAGCTCGACAGGAGTAGCTTTACCAAAGATGCTAACTGAAACCTTAATAAGGTTCTTCTCATAATCTACTTCCTCTACAATTCCATTAAAGTCATTAAATGGGCCGTCATTTATTCTCACAGTTTCTCCTGATTCAAATATAGTTTTAAATTTTGGACTTTCAACAGCTTCATCAACTCTATTAGTTATTTTGTCAAACTCTTCATCCGTTAATGGATGAGGTCTATTCCTTGAACCTCCTATGAATCCCATTACATTTGGAGTCTTTCTAACTAAGTGCCAAGTATCATCATTCATTTCCATATTAACGAGCATATATCCTGGAAAGAATTTTCTTTCCATTTGTTTTTTTTGTCCTTTTTTAAGCTCCGTAACTTGTTCAGTAGGAATCATTATGTCGCCAAACTTATCTGATAGTCCTGACATCTCTATCCTTTCTTCAAGAGCTGCTTTAACTTTAGCTTCACAATTTGAAAAAGCTTGTATTACATACCAGTTCATAAAATTAACTCAATATAAATTTAGATAAAAATGAAAGCAATGAATCTAATCCCCAAAATACCAATGCAAGAAGAAGGACCATTACTAAAACAACAATAGTCATTTGTGTTGTTTCGCCTCTACTTGGCCAAACTACTTTTGCAACTTCAAATCTAGAATCAGAGATAAGTTTAGTTGCGTTTTTTCCAAAATTTGTTTGTGACAATACTCCGAGAGATATACCAAGAAGACCTAGAAGTATTAAGACTCTATAAAGCAACCCTAAACCAAATTGTTCATCTAAATAGCTAAAAAGCACAACTGCTGCAAATCCAGCAGTCAATGATATTAACCAAAGTACGTTATTTAGTGTGCTATTCATGTCCTAATTGGCAGGCCTGGAGGGAATCGAACCCCCAACCTGCGGTTTTGGAGACCGCCGCTCTGCCAGTTGAGCTACAGGCCTGTACGATCTCCTAGTATATAACCTTAAACTTCC
>PBXH01000045.1 GCA_002727535.1 Gammaproteobacteria bacterium
TAAATGTACTGCCTTACCTTTTCCATCACCAAATATTTGTATTTCAATATGTCTAGGTTTGCTTAGATATTTTTCAATGAATACTTTGTCATCACCAAATGCTAATTTAGCCTCATTCTGAGCACTAACTATAGAGTCCCATAATTCATCCTCTTCATTGACAATTCGCATGCCTTTTCCTCCACCTCCAGACGTTGCTTTTACTATTACTGGGTAACCAATTTCTTTTACAATTGATTTAATTTGTTCATTAGAAGTGATATCTCCAGAGTATCCAGGAACTATTGGTATACCTAGAGACTCAACTAAATCTTTTGCTTTAATTTTATCTCCCATAATCTCAATTACCTTTGGATCTGGCCCAATAAATTTAAATCCAGATTGATTACACTTTTCTGCAAAAGAAGCATTTTCAGCTAAAAAGCCAAAACCTGGATATATGGCATCTACATCTGCTAATTCAGCAGCAGCAATAATCGCAGCTTCATTTAAGTAGCTATCTTTAGCCGGGCCGGGCCCAATACATATTGCTTCATCTGAAAGTTTTAAGTGCTTTTGATCTTTGTCGACAGTTGAGTAAACAGATGCGACTTTATAACCAAGTTCTTTGGCAGCTCTTAGGGCTCTAATTGCAATTACTCCTCTGTTTGCAATTAGTATTTTTTTAGTTTCTTTCAATTGAGATTAATGTTTGATTGAATTCAACTGGTTCACCATCTTCTATGTCGATAGAGACAACCGTACCGTCAAATTCTGATTTCACCTGATTCATCATTTTCATGGCTTCAATAATACAAACAGTGTCACCTTTGCTTATTTTTTGCCCCACTTGAACAAATGGCTCTTTATCAGGAGCAGGTTTTCTATAGAAAGTTCCTACCATTGGAGAGGCGATAATATCAAGATTATTAGGATCCTCAGATTTAACACCTTCCTCCTGTTTAACCTCATTTTTAACAGGTTTTGCGACTGATTGAACTATATGTTTTTCTTTCTTTCGATTTATTCTTACGCTTTCTTCACCTTCTTTCACTTCAATTTCATTTAAATCTGATTCTTGAAGCATNTCNATAAGCTTTTTTATCTTTCTAAGATCCATNTTTCNCCNTNATTATTTTNNNTAATGCAAATTCATATCCNTCTAAACCAAATCCNACAATAGAGCCTNTAGCNATATCACTAAANAAAGAATGNTGTCNNAATTCTTCTCTAGCATAAATATTGCTTATATGNACTTCNTANAAAGGAAGCTTTACAGAGAGTATGGCATCTCTTATAGCAATATTTGTATGTGTATGGGCACCAAAATTAAAGATACCATAATCATACTTTTCATTTTTATGCGAATGAATCTTTTCTATAATTTCTTCTTCAGAGTTGCTTTGAAAGAAATGTAGATCAGCACCAGATTCAAGCNAAAATAACCTATTTTCAAGGTCTTTTAAAGTCTCTTCACCATATAAATCTGTCTCTCTTTTNCCAAGCATATTCAGATTTACTCCGTTTACTATTAGAATTTTCATTTTNTGATTTTAGATGAATTTAACGACATATTCAATGAATTTAATAACATTTTAACAACAAATATAAATNTAAATTTAATTAAATTGCTAGATTTTTAGCGCAAATAATAAAGAAATTAAGTAAAATTTNTATTGAAAAATCTTATCTAGGTTATACTTAATNCCCTTAACAAGATANCATGCAAAAAACATTATTTCCAAAAGTTAGACCAAGAAGATTAAGATTGAATAAAACTATAAGAAATCTGGTTTCTGAAACTAGCATTAACAAATCTAAATTAATTCAACCACTTTTNGTTTCCGANATTCTAAAAAATAAAGAAGAAATACCAACAATGCCAGATCAATNCCTTTTTTCAAAAAATGATCTAATGTCTGAGGTAGATGAACTAGTTAGTTTAGGAATTCATACAATCGCATTATTTCCTAATATAGATAGTGANTTAAAAGATAATTCTGGTTCCGAAGCATTAAAAGAAGATAATTTCATTTGTAGAATTGTAAGAGAAATAAAGCAACGNTTTCCTGAATTGGTAATTATTACTGATGTAGCATTAGATCCTTATACATCTACAGGTCATGACGGAATAATTTTAGATGACAAAGTTGATAATGANCTTACTNTTGATGCATTAACAAAGATGTCTTTAAATCTAGCTTCATCTGGTGCAGATNTTCTTGCNCCTTCAGACATGATGGATGGAAGAATAGGTAAAATAAGAGATTCATTAGAGAAAAATAATTTTAAAGACACTATTCTNTTAAGTTATGCAGCTAAATATGCATCAAACTTCTATGGTCCTTTCAGAGATGCTGTGGGTTCTAAACAAACTGAGGGCATCTCAAAAAAAACATATCAAATGGACTTTAAGAATCTTAAAGAAGCTCATAAAGAAATATTATTAGACATAAATGAAGGAGCAGACATTCTTATGGTAAAGCCAGCAATGCCTTATTTAGATGTAATCAATGATTTAAACCAAAAGNTCAATGTTCCAATATTTGCATACCAAGTNAGCGGAGAGTACTCGATGTTAAAAATGGGTATTGACAAAAAAATTTTAGACCATAATGTAATCCCTGAGACATTAATAAGTCTTTTCAGAGCAGGCTCATCTTCGATAATTACTTATTTCGCAAGATGGNCAGCAGAAAATTATGACAATATCAGTTAATAAAGAAANTTTTGATAGCGAAGTGTTGCAGAGCGAAAAGCTCGTGCTTGTAGANTTTTGGGCTGAATGGTGTGGCCCATGCAAGCAAGTTGCTCCTAGACTAGANGAAATATCTGAAAAATACTCTGANAATTTGTCAGTCTGTAAGGTTGATGTTGATTCAAATAGAGAATTGGCCTTACAGTACAATGTCAGAAGTATTCCTTCTTTAATGATTTTTAAGGAAGGAGAAATGATAGATAGTTTAATGGGAGCTGTCAGTCTAGAAGAATTAGAAGATTTAGTTACTAGAAACTTTTAAATCTTACTAAAATGTTTTAGAGTAANCTCTTAGAGACTCCAGACTCCTTTCAAATTTCAATTTTATAAATTATGAATACATTAGAATTAAAACAAAAAAACACTAAAGAACTTCTAGCTATAGCAGAAGAGCATGGCCTTAAACATGTATCTAGGCAAAAAAAAGCCGATATAATTTTTAATATTCTTAAAACCATATCTAAAGATGGAAAAGAACTATTGGGTGGGGGAATATTAGAAACTTTACCAGATGGTTTTGGCTTTTTAAGATCTCCATGGGGCTCTTATCTTGCTGGCCCAGATGATGTTTATGTATCCCCAAGTCAAATTAGGAAATTTAATTTAAGAACGGGTGATTTTGTTGTAGGCAAAATAAGACCACCAAGAGAACAAGAGAGATATTTTGCTTTAGTTCAAGTTGATACCATCAATGATAATGAGCCTTCAAAAACACAAGAGAAGATAGCTTTTGAAAATTTAACACCGCTCTTTCCAGACGATCGTTTTAGATTAGAAACTGGTTCAGGCAGTTCTGAAGATATTTCACCAAGAATTATCGATCTTGTCGCGCCAATAGGAAAAGGTCAAAGAGGCTTAATTGTTTCACCACCTAAAGCTGGTAAAACCTTGCTTTTACAAAACTTAGCTCAATCTATAGTAAAGAATAGCCCTGAAACACATGTAATTGTTCTATTGATTGATGAAAGACCTGAAGAGGTTACAGATATGCAAAGAACCGTAGATGCAGAAGTTGTTGCAAGTACATTTGATGAATCTCCTCAAAGACATGTTCAAGTTGCAGATCTTGTAATAGAAAAGGCAAAACGACTTGTAGAACATAAAAAGGATGTTGTTATTCTTTTAGACTCAATTACAAGATTAGGTAGAGCATACAATACAGTCCAACCAGCGAGTGGAAAAATACTTTCTGGTGGAGTAGATTCAAATGCTCTTGAAAGACCTAAAAGATTCTATGGTGCTGCAAGAAATATTGAAGAAGGCGGAAGTCTTACGATTATCGCTACAGCTCTAGTAGAAACAGGATCCAAAATGGATGATGTAATCTATGAAGAATTTAAGGGAACAGGTAATATGGAAGTCCACCTTGAGCGAAAAATTGCTGAAAGAAGAGTATTCCCTGCAATAAATATCCTTAGATCTGGCACAAGAAGAGAAGATCTTCTTGTTGATAAAGATGAGTTAACTCGTGTACACATGCTAAGAAAAGTTTTAAGTGAACAAGAAGAAGTTGCTGCTACAGAGTTTTTAATTTCGAAGCTTAAGAACACAAAGACTAATGAAGAATTTTTTGCTTCAATGACTAAGACTAAAACGAAGAAATAGTCTGATTAACAGACTTTTCAAGATCATCTGAAAAATAATCTACCATATGGGCCTCGTGTCCTAATGAATTAATGCGTTTAAGTATTCTTTGTGATATTCCAAAGAATACAGCTTTAATTTCATTATTATGTATTTCTTGAAAATATATTTCAGCTGCAAAGTTACTTGGAAATATTATTGCATCAGCATTATAAAAATTTTCTTTGATATTTTCGTATGATTCGAATTTAGTTCTTTTATAACACTCTATCTCTTTTACTGGCACACCAATTTCTCTTAAGTAATCAGAAATTTTTGTTAAACCTTTTTGCCCTTTTACAACCAAGTAATTTGGATGCTTGCCTTTAGATTTATTAATCAACTCAATCAAGCTTTCAGAACTTGGAGATTGAGGATTTAAAGAAGATAATCCTTTTGATTGAAGTGTTGCACTAGTGGCTTGACCCATAGAATAAATCTGTTTATCAGTTAGCAAATCATGATCTTTAAAGAAATCAACAGCTGGGCTACTTTGAAAAATAATTTCAGTAAAATTATGACTCTCTAATTCATAATCAATTGGTTCCAATTTAAATAAAGGAATATTCTTTATGGATTTTCTTTTTACAAATCCAAAAGCATTTTCTGCTCTAGTATCAATTATGTTCATTAAGTAACTCCAGACCATTTTTATTTTTAAGCATGTCTATTGCATCAGCAATAGCCGTATCGACATTAGAAGATTTTCCTTCGAAGGAAATATATTGATTTAATCCATATATTTCTCCTCTAATTATTTTGTTAATACCTTTTGGACCTTCATGAGTTGCTCTAACAGCGATTGCAGAATTACAGCTAGCATCAATTTTTGCTAACAATTTTTTTTCCATTTCTGTTTCATCATGAACGACTCTTTGAAGAAAATTTTGCTTCCAATCAACAAGAAATTCATTTGCAAATTTATTATTTGGTTTAAATTGCACAGCCAATATACCTTGTCCTGCACAAGTAAGATGATCTAATTTTATATAATTTAATTTTTCAAAATCTATTTTTAGTCTTTGACACCCTGCTTCAGCAAGAATAATGCAGTCATAGTCTCCGCTATTAAGTTTATTTAATCTTGTATCAACATTTCCACTTATAGGGACAATATTTTTTGCATCAAGAAAAAATTTTGCTTGCATTTTTCTTCTTAAACTAGATGTGCCCAATTTCATTTCACTTTCAAATACTGGATTAATATCTTTTCTAAAGATTAATAAATCTGATTTTGATCTAGGACCAAAAAAATAGTGATCTAATTCCAGATGCTTTAATGCAGGCATATCTTTTGCTGAATGTATAGCAACATCAGCACCATCTTCAATTAAAAATTTCTCTATATCATTCACGAAGTTTGCTTTATCAAATAACAGTTCACCCAGGGCACTTTTTTTGTCGCCTTCAGTTTTTATCTCAAAGATTTCTGTATTTTTATTGGATATCCAACTTTGGAAAAAAGATGTTTGTGCTAAAGCTAATTTAGAAGATCTAGTTGCTATTTTCATTTATTTATTTGATAAAGTCGTCCTGTTGAATCTCCAGAAGAAGCTTCTTTTAAAAGTTCCATAAATTCATGATAAACCTCTTCTTCATAAGAATTTGTTTCAATAAAAATATATGTGCCGTTTTTTGCAAACTTTTCTATAATTTGTGGCAATAATTTATTGATGTAATCCTTTTCATAGGGCGGGTCTAAGAATATTAAATCAAATTCAATATCCTTTGTCCTACGTACATAATTCTCAGCACTTTGACGATATAAGTCTACTTGTTCAAGCACGTTTAACTCTTCACAATTGTTTTTTAAACAGCTATAAATTTCCTGGTTTTGTTCAACTAAAACTACTTTTTCTGCACCATTAGAAATTGCTTCTATTCCCAATGCCCCGCTACCTGCAAATAGATCCAGACATACATATTCATCTATTACGGGCCTTAACCATGAAAAAAGCTGCTCTCTCATTTTTGCTGGAGTGGGCCTAAGGTTTTTATTGTCAGNNGTTTTTANATTTCTACCNCCAATTTTCCCTGAAATTATTCGNATACTAGGCATTATTNATTGCATTCAGTTTTTNTGCAGAGCAGTNTGCCATTTTTTTCAAAAAGCTCNNTTTCATCTANAAACATTTTNCAATTTTCNCATTGNANCATATTTTTTACATTNGANTTNNNCTTAGCNGAAGCTATNANACTCATNACAAATCTTTTAACAATAAATCTNATTAGAAAATATGCNATTGGAGCAATAACTCCAGCAATAANAAAATTCATNNTTTAGTTGGACTNTAGTNNTACGATTTTTTCTGCATATTCNTCGTANCCNAGTTTTTCATAAGCCTCTTTCATTATNCTNAGAGCCCTATCTTTTTCNCTNGAATCAGGAATATTNTTNAATACATANTTNGCTCTATTNAGNGCNCCNAGATANGCNCCTCTNTTNAGATAATATTCNGCNCCATCNANNTCACTNCTNGCAATAAGATTTCTTAANAATATTAANCTNTCTCTAGCNACATCNACNTATTCACTTTCTGGATACCTAATNATNAATTCGGTTAAATCTGCATAAGATTTCATAGCAGNAGANACATCTCTTTTAGAAAGATCTAANGANAANACATCNCTTAANAGNCCNTCATCTTCATAATAACCAGTCATGCCTCTCATNAAATATGCNTAATCAATGTTNGTATTTCNTGGATATAAACGNATAAATTTCTCNGANGCNGCATANGCNNNNTCATAATCTCCACTCATGTAAAATGCGTANATNAAATCNGCTCNAGCTTGTTCAGCATANACTCCAAATGGATANAATCTNTCNATNCTANTTAAAGANTCAACNGCACCAATATAATTATTTGCATTTATTCTGTCTTGNGATTGCTTGATAAAGAAGCACTTCNGGTTCTTCTTGTTCTTCNTCTTGGANACTAGAACAANTGCNNAGAANNATCAGAGCAAATAAAGTTAGTANAAANTTATTTTTCATNAAAATTATTTATATGCATTAAACTAAAAAACAATGATATCAAAAAGATTACAAATTGACGAAGAGAATGCCAATAATCGCATTGATATCTTTCTTTCAAAAAGTTTTGACTCAATATCAAGAGGAATAGTTCAAGATTTAATAGGTGAAGGTAAAGTTTTNGTAAACGGAAAAANAGTAGAGCGAGATTATAAGACTAAAATTAATGATGTAATAGAAATTGAATTTAACTTAGAAACTAATAACGAAGATCAAGCACAAGATATTTCTTTAGATATCATTTTTGAAAATGATGATTTTTTGATTATTGATAAACAAGCAGGATTAACTGTTCATCCTGGTGCAGGCCAAAAGGATTCTACATTAATCAATGGATTATTAAACATATATCCTAAGCAAAGAAAAATACCTAGATACGGNGTAGTTCATCGGCTAGATAAAGATACAAGTGGCTTAATGATCATTGCTCGAACATTGGAGTCTCATACAAATTTGACTGATCTTATACAGAAAAGAAGTATAAAAAGGAATTATTATGCTTTAGTTCATGGTCAACCAATAGCGGGCGATACAATAGATAAGCCTATTGGAAGACATCCAAAAAATAGACTTTTATTTTGTGTCAAAGATGGAGGCAGNCAAGCAATTACGCATTTTAAGATTTACAAAAAGTTTAAAAATTTTTCGTTGCTAGATGTTTCTCTTGAAACGGGTCGAACACATCAAATTAGAGTTCATATGCAACATATTGGTCACCCAATAGCTGGAGATCAGTCTTATTGCAAAATAAAAAATTGGAAAAACAGTACAGAAAAAGAAGTAAATGCATTGAGCAATCTTAAAAGACAATCTCTTCACGCATATAAGCTAGAGTTTATATATGAAGATGAAAATTTCAGTTTTTTGTCTGATATACCAGATGAATTGCAGAGCGTCATAGATAAATTATGAAAGAAATAATTATAAACGGTTCTAGAATGACGCAAGTCCACGAAAACCCATCAATTCTTATTTCATTAAAATCAGAACTTGATTTTTCAACTCTTAATCTTTCTGAAAAAGAATCATTATTAAAAAAGTACTTTAATCTTGAAACCTACACAGATTTTCAGCAATCGCATGGAAATAATATTTTTGGAATCGACGAATTCTCCGATTCATATGATGGTTTCTATACAAATAAAAAAAATGATGCATANGGCATAAAAACCGCTGATTGCATACCTTTAATTCTATGGAATGCAAAAAAAAATATATTATTTGGATTNCATTGTGGTTGGCGCGGCCTATTACACGGTATAGTTGAAAAAGCGTTGAGCTCAGATCCAGGCATAGAAGTTACTCATGCTTTCATTGGCCCTCACATCTCTTGCAATTATTTTGAAGTACAACAGGATTTTATTAATANATTCAAAGCTTCAAAGATTGATATTGATAAATTTATTACAAAAAAAGATGGAAAAAAATATATGAATTTACGGTCTTTTTGTGAGCAAAAACTAGCTAAATGTAGTATCNAAATTATAAATAAATCTTCACCTTGTTCCNATGAAAAGAATGATAGTTTATTTTCATGGAGAAGAGATAAAGAGAAATCACTTCGAAACGTCTGTATATCTTGGTTTTAAACCATAAAATAATTGTAAAAAATGCTTTCTTTTTTTNCTTAAATGACTATACTTGATGGTTTCCCCACAGAGATGGGGCAGATCTGATTGAGAACAATTTAGTCACTCGTGTGAGTGCCCAAAAAAAA
>PBXH01000004.1 GCA_002727535.1 Gammaproteobacteria bacterium
GTAGGGTCAAATATTGAGCCAGCAGAGAATATAAAGAAAGGCCTTAATCTAATAGAGCAAGAGAATAAAATATTTCTAATTAAACAAAGTTCAGATTACCAATCAGAAGCTGTAGGTATGGAAGGAGACGATTTTATTAATAAAGTCATTAAGTGTTCTACTGGTATGAACTTTAGAGAGACTCTAGATTATTTAAGAAGTATTGAAGAGCGTTGTGGAAGAGTAAGAGAAGAGAATAAATTTGTTCCCAGAACACTAGATCTAGATATCATTGATTGGAATAACTATGAAGGAGTTATAGATGGCTATCAATTGCCTGATCCAGATATAAGTAAATTTGAATATATCGCAAACCCTTATAATGAGATAAAGTAAATCCTATGGAAGAAAATTTTTTTGAAGATCGCCTTACTCAAGGAATAGAACTATCAGTAATTGACATGAATGCAGAAAACTTTGAACAAGGAGCTCGAATTTTGCTTTGTATTTTATTAAGACATTTTACTCAAAAAGATTTTGATCCAGAGAAGCTTAAATCTGATGATCTATTGTTAGATTTATCGGACTCTGATGAGATGGTTGTAAAGAATTTGAGTGCAAATGTTTGTCATCATATGCAGGAAATAGGGACTCTATCTAACCCTGAAATACCATTTACACCTGACGATCCAAATGATTTAAAAGTTGAGCATGTTATTCAGTATGTAGGAGATATAGTTAACGATTCTGAATCAGCCTATGTGCAAATGGTTAAAGACGAAAGATAAAATTAGCACTAATTGCTAATCAAGCGTTGCTCGTATTCTCTGTTGCTCAGTAAAAATAAATCTTTGGCTGAGAGGGTCCCAAAAAACAAAAGCTTCTTGTTGAGAAATCTTGCTCGCTTCAATAGCAACATCTTTGTTCATAACTCTTAATGGCTGCCCTTCATCTTTTAGATATTTTAAATACGCGTTGAATGATGTCTTTTCATAATCACTCATGGTGTAGTAATAGTCACTTTCAATTGTCATGTAAGGATCTATGTCACTCATTATGGTCTCATACTCAGCAACTGCGAGATCTCCATATATTTCAAAGAATTGTATTGCTTGCTCTTCACTGATTGACCCTATGTTGGCTCCATCAGATAAAACTAACGAAGCATAAATATCAAATGAGTATCCTTTTTCTGTAAGACATTTAATTACAGCTGATTTCAATACAAAAGCTTTGATACTACTATCTGCAGTTACATTTTCTTCAATAGAAGCCTTTTCACTTTCTGCTGCAATAGCTCCAAGTAAAACAAGAGGACCCAGTGTCGCTGCTAAAGAACTTGCCACACCACCTGCAGCTGCAGTGCCAATGCCTGCAATCGTTCCACCTGATGCGCCTAAAGATCCAGCAATTGGACCCAATAATGCAATAGCAAGAATACCTGCTGCCAATGCTCCTGCACCAACTGTAGCAACTCCACTAGCAACTATTTCTTCAGCGCCACCAGCTTCTAATTCTTTTTGGGCAATATATTCTTGTACAAACTGATTGTGGTTTACATCGTAAGTTAATCCAAAATCAACACATTCTTTTATATCTGTACCCACACCATATTTATCATTTGAGAAGACTACACCCTCAAAACTTGGTATTAGTTCAATTACATAAGGAGTGGATAATAATAATTGTCTTTGTTCTCTAGGGGTAAGATCATCTCTGTAAGCCATAGCTTCTGCATCTGAAATTGAATTAGATGGAGCTCTCTTAACAGGAGCTGGTGCACAGGCCGATAAAAAAAAGATTAAAAAAGTACAAAAATAACGCATATATTAGTTTGATTATATATAACTAAATAAGTTCAATGTTTAATTAATAGTAAATGTAAGAGAATTATTTATTGGTACTTTCAAATATTTTATCAGCAGATTTTGCTACGAAACCTTGATATAGATTCCCGCTTTGATCAGCGTAGCGTTTAGCAAATTCATAATAGCAACTTGGTACGGGTTTTAATTCTGTGTCAAAATTTACCTCGATTTTATCTGCCATAGTAGATGATTGTTCTAGCAAGTCATTTTGACTACCTTTAATTTCACCACCTGAACTGTTTAAGGTATAACCATTATCTTTAAGCATCTCGTTAACTTCTTGCAATTCAGAATAATGCTCTAAATGATTTACAGAAACAGTAAAATGGTTAGGACAAAATCCCCAAACATATAACCAAGAAGCATATTCTGATTCTTCTGCTAATTTTAAATAAACTTCATAATCAATATTCCATGATCGGCCACCCAAGAAGAGATTTTCCTTATTTTCTACATTAAAATCAGATGAGATTTGTTCAATTACAGAAATAAGCTCATTAGAAAAGTCTTCAAGTATTAATTCAGACAAGAATATTTTTGGATAAATTGGATTTTCATTTTCAAGATGAATAGCTTTTAATCTTTTTTGTTCAAAAAAGTAATCTCCTCCAAATTTATAGCCAAATTGCTCTAGAAATTCTTTTTGTTTAGCAATATTACAATGGGATAAATTAAAAGTTCTAAAAGCTATATGATCATTAATTACTTTTTCACCAAAAAGTTGTGAAATTTTCTCAGCTGAAGGTGTGTATGAAGTATATTGACTCCAAAGCTTGCTAAGAAATAGATCTAATTCATTCATGATATTTTTTTTGCTTTTTCCCAGCCTAAATCAGCAAGACCTTTAGCTCTTTTACCCATTTCTACTGCAAAATCACTCGCTGCTGTTCCATCTCTTACTCTGCCAAGAATACCTTGGCTTATAGCAGCAACTTTAAACAATGAGAATATGATATAAAATTCCCATTCGCTCTCCAATTCCATTTTTGTTCTTGATAGATATAAGTCTACATATTCCTTTTCATTATGAATGCCTAAGTTCGCAGCAACAGAATCATCTATGTTGCCAACATGCCAAAGTAAACAGTGATAGCCAAAATCTGCTAAAGGATCCCCTATTGTTGATAGCTCCCAGTCCAAGATTGCCATAATCTTATCTTCATCATTCATAATTAAATTATCTAAACGAAAATCCCCATGCACAATTGATGTATATTTTTGTTCTGGCATTCTTTTTGGAAGCCAATCAATAAGTTTATGCATGGAATCTAATACTTCTGTTTCAGAATCAAAGTATTGCCTGCTCCATCTAGATACCTGTCTTTCAATATAGTTTCCAGGCTTACCATAATCTTCCAAACCTAAAGCTATATAGTCCTGAGAGTGCAATGCGGCAATTCCATAGTTCATCTGATCAAATATCATTTTCCTTCTTTCTGCTGGAAGCTCTGATGCAACAGGATCCCAATAAATATTCCCATCACAACATTCCATGATGTAAAAAGCTGTTCCTGCTACACTATCGTCTTCACATAAATGAAAAGTTTTGGGTGTTGGTACTGGAGTTTCAGTTAAAGCACTTAATACTCTATATTCTCTATCTACTGCATGGGCAGATTTTAATAATTTGCCTGGAGGCTTTCTTCGTAAGACATATTTTTTATTTTCTGTTATTAATTGATAGGTTGGATTCGATTGTCCGCCCTTGAATTGTTTGTAATCTAATATTTCTCCAATTTCAGATGATATTTCTTCTAAATACTGGTTCAATGTATCTAGATCAAAAGCTAGATTTTCTGCTACTTCTTTAGTTCCTGAAAATTGCTCATTCATTATTTTTTCTGATTAAAAGCTTCTGATTTTCTTTTTGTAAAACACTAATTTCGTTCTCTAATTCTGTAATTTTATTTATTTGAGACTTAGATTCTGTCTTCAGCTTATAGTTTTGTTCTATAAGTTTGTCTACAAGACTCGATAATTTTTTAATTTTTTCGTGCATAATATGCGTCTATGACAGATTTAAACATAAACATATTTGAGGCTCGAAGAGCTAAAGTTGTTAGCAATATGGAAGAAAATTCCATTCTTTTGCTCAGCTCGTCTCATACTGTTTCAAGGAATAATGATACTACATTTCCTTTTAGGCAAGACAGCAACTTTTATTACCTGACTGGTTTTGAAGAGCCTGATTCAGTGTTAATGCTTAAAAGTGATGGCAGTTCAACTATTTTTTGCAGACAAAAGAATCCAGATCTAGAGAAATGGGATGGCTTCATGTGGGGATTTGATGATGCTAAGAAACATTTTAAATTTAGTGAGGGCCACAATATATCTGATATAGATAAATTATTGCCAGACATGATTAGAGGCACATCAGTTTTATACTCTCTAGTTGGTAAAGATAAAGATTTTGATGCAAAAGTAATTAATTGGGTAAATTTAGCCAATGGCATGGAGAGACATCAGACTAATATCGATTTAAAAAATTTTTCAAATATTTTAGGCCTTATGCGATTAATAAAAGAGCCTGAAGAGATTTCTTTGATACGAAAATCCTGTGAAATTGCAGCTATTTCACATAAAAANGTNATGAATAAAGTCAAAGTTGGAATGACAGAGTTTGATCTTGAAACAATGTATCTTAATGAATTCAAATTAAATGGNTCTAGAGAGCCTTCTTACACCCCAATAGTTGCAGGCGGNGCTAGGGCATGCATTCTTCACTATGTAGACAACAACCAGCCAATAAATGATGGTGATTTAGTGTTAGTGGATGCGGGATGTGAATTCGGACTATATGCATCTGATATTACAAGAACTTATCCCATTAATGGAAAATTCTCTGGAGAACAGAAAGCTATCTATGAAGTGGTTTTAGAAGCACATAATGCAGCATGCGATGCAATCAAAGTAGGAGAATCGTGTATAGACCCTCAGAAAGCATCAGAAAAATCTTTATCACAAGGATTAAAAGATCTAGGCCTTTTAAGCGAGAGTCTTGACGAGATTCTTGAAAAAGAACTATATAANGAATTTTATTACCATAAGATAGGTCATTGGTTGGGTTTAGATGTGCATGATGATTGTCCATATTCAATAAATGGAGAAGATGTTAAGTTTGAAGAAAACATGATTATGACAATTGAGCCTGGNATCTATGTTAATGAAACTGCTCCAATTGATGAAAAGTGGAAAGGTATCGGTATCAGAATTGAGAATGATATTCTTGTAACCGAAACTGGCTTTGAAAATCTAACTCCACAAGTTCCTGTAGAGGTTGATGAGATAGAACAATTGATACAAGACTAATGTCTAAAGAGGTTTTAATAGTCGGCGCTGGAGTAGTTGGTTGCTTGATAGCAAAAGTTCTGAAAAAACATGATATCCAATTCAAAATACTAGAAAAAAGTAAAGAAATAAGAAAAGACCCAAGAAGGACAGTAGCTTTAACTAGCGATTCAATTAAATTTCTTAATTCATTAGATAAAGAATTAGATTTAAATGCGTGGTCAACACCAGTCAAAAAAATGCATCTTTACCAGAAATCTAATTTAAATTTAGTGCTTGAATCAAAAGAGGAAAAGAAAGTGACNTCTATATGTTTGCTAGATGATTTGCATGAAAAGGTTATTTCCGGTTTAGATTCAATGATCNTATGGAATGAGGATATTCAAGACATCAAATTAGATTCAAATGTTCAGATAAATACNCAAGTGAATAATTTTTCTGCTGATCTTTTGTTTGCTACAGATGGAATGAGTTCTAATGTNAGAAAAATAATGCAATTTGATACAGAAGAATGGTTTTATGGTCAAAAAGCATATGTAGCAGTAGTTAAAGCAGANCATAAGAATATCGCGAAACAGTATTTTTCAAAATTTGGAACTTTAGCTTTATTGCCTCTGAATAAAGATGAAGAATATTATTCAATTATTCTTTGCACTAACTCTACATCTGACCCGAACAAGCAANTAAAAGCTTTAAATGAAGAATTTAATTTATCATTAGACCTCGAAGGCATTGATCTTGGATTCGGTTTTGAGCTTAAACATGTACGAGCTAAAAAAATGTTCAAAGATCGTATTTTGCTCTCTGGTGATGCAGCAAATTCTTTTCATCCTATGGCTGGACAAGGTTTAAATCTCGGCATCGGAGACGTCATGTACATAGATCAAAATATTGATCAACTAATGAAAACAAATTCGGCTATNTTAGAAAGCTATAATTCATCCCGTAATCAAAAAAATATACAAATGACTTGGATAATACAAAGTCTTTATGGAATATTTGGTAATGCCGAGGGTCTTGGAGAGAAGATTGTTCAAGGCGGTATGAAATTTTTAGATGGAATCCCTTCAATTAAAGAAAAGATTATCGAATTTGCTAATAAAAATTAAATAATTTTAAAATCTCTGAGAATTTCATATGTCTCATGAACAGGAAGTCCAACAACATTAGTATAACTACCGCTGATATTGGTCACATATTTCCCAGCAGGACCATGAATACCGTANGCGCCAGCCTTGCCTACTCCCTCTTCAGACAAAACATATTCTTCTATTTCTTCATCTGACATTNTTTTAAAACTAACCAAAGTTTCACATGTTTCTATTCTTGATCTTCCTTTATGACTAAGCATTACTGTCGAGAATACACTATGAGTATTCCCTGAAAATTCTTTTAACAATTTTCTCGAATGATCATGATNTATTGGCTTNCCTACAATTTTTAGAGAAGGGGTATAAACAAGGGTATCCGCTGTTAATATAGGCTCATCTGATTGATTGGTATTTAAGACTAGTTTCCTTGCACTTTTATTTTTACCCTCCACCACTAATCTTGAGCAAAGTGCAGGATCTTCTTCAGTAATTGAATCTTCATCAAAGTCTTGAGACACAACTTTATGATTGATGCCCATTAGATCTAAAAGCTCTGTTCGTCTTTGTGAAGCCGAGGCAAGAAGCAGCACGATTAAATTTTTTCGCCTTTAGCTCGGATATCTTCAAGAACGGCATCAATACCGTTCTTATCGATTATTCTCATTCCTTTTGCTGAGACGGTAAGGGTCACATATTTATTTTCAGATTCAACCCAAAACTTATGTTTATGCAAATTAGGTTTAAATAACCTTTTTACACGGTTTTTAGCATGGGAGACATGATTGCCTACCATGGCTTTTTTTCCTGTTACTTGACACACCTTACTCATAAGAACGGATGATAATAAAATAGTAATGCATTTTATGCAATAATTAATCATCTACAAATGAAACTTAAATATAAGATTCTAGACTCTAGAATAGGTACCGAATATGAGGTACCAAAATATCAAACAAAAGGATCTGCTGGCTTGGATCTTATTGCTTGCTGTGAAAGTTCTATTATTTTATGTCCAAATGAATCAATAATAATTCCATCAGGTATATCTATTTATATTGAAGATTCAGATTTTGCTGGAATAGTGATCCCAAGATCTGGGTTAGGGGCAAAAAAAGGTTTGGTGTGTGGCAATCTTATGGGGCTGATTGATTCAGATTATCAGGGTCCTCTTAGTATTTCTCTTTGGAATAGGTCTTCCGAACCAATAAAAATAAACCCTGGCGAAAGAGTCGCACAATTAGTTGTAATCAGAGTGAATCAAGTAGAACTAGATCTTGTTGAAGAATTTGAAACTACCGAAAGAGGTTCTGAAGGATTTGGAAGTACAGGAGTTAGTTAAGAAGATTTTTTACCAAATTTCTTCTCAAACTTTTGAACCCTACCACCTGTATCAAGAATCTTCTGTTGTCCAGTATAGAAAGGATGTGAAGCAGATGAAGTTTCAATAACAAAATATGGATAAGTTTTTCCGTCTTCCCATTCTTTCGTTTGGTCGGTTTTTAAAGTTGAACGAACAAGAAAGTACTTATCCACACTAGTATCGTGGAATAGCACCTCTCGGTATTCAGGATGTATATCTTTTTTCATATCTTCTAAATGAGTGTGAAATAATATCAAATAAATTTTCTATTACAATAAATTGATGAATTTTGTTGATGTCGCAATACCCTCACCTTTACGCTCTACTTTTACTTATAAAAATAATACTGGTGAATTGCTTGCTGGAAAAAGAGTATTAGTAGAGTTTGGAAAGCGAAAGCTTGTAGGAGTCGTAACTACAGATAAGTCTGATTTTGAAGGCCAATATAAGATAAAAGATGTATTACAAGTACTTGATGAAAAACCAACTTTCAATGATATCCAATTAATAACAATAGAAAGAATATCAAAGCATTATATGCACCCTATTGG
>PBXH01000005.1 GCA_002727535.1 Gammaproteobacteria bacterium
CAGAAGGAATACCTATTTTTTTAAATTCAAATAGAAGACTTTGGTTTGAAAATGAAATTGAAATAAGTTTTTTAAAGAAATCTAGAATTGCATGCAAATGCATGCCTATTCAAGAGCCTAGATCAAGAAGATATTATCCATATGGGTCTATTGCAAGTACAGTAATTGGATTTTCAGGAACTGATGGCGGTTTGGAAGGTGTTGAGAGAGTATTTGATAATCAAATTTCAAAGAGACAATCATCTCAATCTTTCATAAAGAACGCTCGTGGCGGAAAAACTTTCGGTGACTTAAATGATTTTTTGTCTAATGATCAAAGGAGCGTAAAGCTTACTTTAGACGTAACTCTTCAATATAAGTTATTTGATGAATTGAAAAATGCAATATCTATTAATGATGCAAAAGGAGGTTATGCATTAATAATGGATGCTAAGTCTGGAGATATTTTGGCTATGGCAAGCTATCCAACATTTAATCCTAATGATCCTTCAAGAATAATAGAGAAAAATAGATTAATTGATGATTTTTATGAACCAGGATCATTGATAAAACCATTCACAGTAGCAGGAGCATTACATTTTAATCTAATAAATAAACAGACCGAGCTAAATACTAATCCTGGATGCATAACACTTTCTAAATACAAGAGGTGTGAAGCTGGAGGGAAGAATTTTGGAAAGATATACCCTGAAGAAGTAATTTTTAATTCTTCGCAAGTTGGCACAGCAATGATTGCTATTAAATTTTCAGATCAGCAACTAAGAGAAAATTTGAGACAATTCGGTTTTGGAGAGTATTTAAATATGGATTGGACAACTAGTTATCCAGGCTTGATTTTAGATAGACCTAAATTATATGAGATTGATAGAGCTTCTTTAGGTTATGGATACAGTATGGCTGCCAATTCTCTACAGATTGCAAGAGCTTATAGTGTATTTGCAAATAAAGGCTATATGATTGAGCCAAAAATTAAATTTGATGAAGAAGTAACAAGAAAAAAAATCTTAGANGAAGATATTGCAATCTTTATTCTNGATGCTTTAAGAGAAGTTGTTCTTAATGGAACNGCGAAGAATCTNAAAAATGAATCAGTAAGTTTNGCAGGGAAAACAGGAACAGCTGAAAAATATATTGAAGGANTTGGTCGNGCAAAAGATGGTAGNTANNTNTCTAGTTTTGCNTCNATTTTNCCATATGAAGACCCTAAATTTATTATGGTTGTTACTATTGATGANCCAGATCCTNATAACTANTTTGGTGCAGATGTTGCAGCNCCTGTNGTTNCAAAAATGTCCCAATTTNTGAAAAGGTTGAANCNTCTATGATTAATCCTTTAGATAATATGNNNTTTGAAAAGAGNAATTTTGTTTCTNATTCAAAATATATAAAAGATGACGATATNTTTATTTCATTAAACAATGGAATCAAATANTTGANCCAAGAAGATATCAATAAACTTTCNTTAATTTTAATAGACAGCAAGTTTNAAAAAAATGATGANCCAAAAATATTAAAAATAGACAATCTTGAAGAAAACTATCTTAGNTGGATTGATGAAATCTANGATATACANCAGTNAGCNTTCAAAAATTTTTTTGTAACTGGAACAAATGGAAAAAGCACAACAATAGANNTGCTTAGCCAAGCNTTTTCTTTTAATTCCATCNCTAATTCGACAATAGGNACTCTTGGAACATATTTGAATGGNAATAAGNATTTCAGCAATAGCTTAACAACAGAGGAGCCATTATTTGTGAGATCAGTAATGCGCAAATGCTTAGAAAATAATATTAAGAATATTTTTATAGAAGCATCATCAATAGGNCTNCATCAGAATAGNCTNAAAGGTTTGGCTGTCGAGCATGCAGCATTAACCAATATCTCAAGAGATCATCTTGATTATCATAAAAATTTTGATGAGTANTTAGCGGCAAAATTAAAATTAGCNGAAAAAAGCAGTTTAAAAACNCTATCTTANAATNTAGATGAAAAGNATTTTTCAAATATAGANAATGTATTTAAGGGTGAANAAATATACTCAGTTTCTAGNAAAAGTGAGAAGGCTGATATTTANTTTNAAATAAAAGAATTTCATCAAGATGGCAGAATAAATTTTTTAGNAAAAACACCATGGGGTGAATTTAATTCAAGNCCTAAGCTGCATGCAGAATACAATATCTATAATTTNCTTCTTTCATTACCTTACTACTATTCAGTGACTGNAAATTGCACAGGATTCTTTTCTGCTGNAGAAGAAATGACATTGCCCAGNGGAAGACTTCAAAAANTTTCTAATGAAAATATATTTATTGATTTTGCTCACACACCAGATGCTCTTGAAGCAGTTTGCTCTGAACTCAAGAAAAAAAATCATAAAGGATTNANATTAGTTTTTGGTGCCGGAGGGGATAGAGATCAAGGCAAAAGAGANCTGATGGGAAATGTNGCTCAAAAATATGCAAAAAAGATTTACATTACATCTGATAATCCAAGATTTGAGAANCCNGAAGAAATTATAGAGATGATCGCAACAGGAATAAGTGATAAAAATAAAGTTATTATTGAATCTGATAGAGCAAAAGCAATTAGCATGGCAATCAGTGAATTAAATAAAGGTGAAATTCTTCTGATAACAGGAAAAGGTCATGAAGAATATCAGATAATAGGAAATGAAAAGAAANCATTTTCAGATTANGAGGAGATTTTGAAGTGTATAAAGTAGAGGGGTTAAAAAAATTAAGTGATTATGCAAATACACTAGGAATAGCTAGNCCTGAAATAGATTGTGATATCACATCTATAAAATTTGATTCAAGACATTCCAAGAGTAACGATCTATTTATACCGTTAAAAGGTCAAAAATTTAATGGAGAAGATTTTACTGAATCAGCTTTAGGCAATGGCGCAGCTGCAATCACAGAAAAAAAATTAAATGGTTTAGCTTTGAATGTTAAAAATGTTTACGAATGTTTGTTAAATTTAGCTAGGAAAAATTTAGANAATATAAGGCCAAAAATTATTTTTATTACTGGTAGTTATGGAAAAACAACAATAAAAGATATGCTCAAGCATCACNTGGGAGATCAATGTCATTGCAGCAGAGAAAATGAAAATAATGAATTTGGTATACCATTCACAATCTTAAGCATGCCAACAGANACAAAGTTCTTGGTTGTTGAATGTGGTGCAAGAAAAAAGAATGATTTCGATCTAATCTCTCAGAATTTATTCTGCGATATTTTTATAGTAACTAGCATAGCAAGCAACCATCTAGAGTCTTTTGGAGATCTAGAAAGCATTACAAATACAAAACTTAAGCTTAAAGATTGCTTAATCAATAAAAATAATTTTATTGACGGAAGAGAAATATCAGAAGCAAACCTTCAGCTACATAACCAAAAAATAGTAGATTTGACTATGAGTCTTTTAGGCATTACCGATTTATTAGATCATGATTCATTTGTCCCCACAAAAGGCAGAGGTAATAGGATTAGTAAATCTAATGGTGAAATAATTGATCAGACTTATAATGCACATCCAAAAACTATTTATGAGACTGTCGCTATGGAAAATTCAGATAAAACCACTTTAATTCTAGGCGATATGGCTGAACTTGGTAAAGACGAACTCAATATTCATATTGATTTACTCACAAATCTTAAAGAATATGAAATTTTTGTAACAGGAAGTTTATTTAAAGAAGCAATCAAACAATTAGAGACATCAAATGTTAAACATTTCAATGGTTTAGAGGATTTCCCAAAAGAAACTTTAATTGAAAGATTGGATGATGGATATAATCTATATTTTAAAGGTTCACGGTCTAGTAAAATGGAGCAATACTTAAATTTGATAATAGATGATTGATTTTTTACTAAATTTTCTTCCAGAAAAGTCTAACTTTTTAAATTTATTTTCCTATTTAACAACCAGGACTGTCCTTTCAACTCTTACTGGATTAATGATGGTTCTTTTTCTTGGAAATACTTTTATTGAGAGAATTAGATCCCTTCAATTCCAACAATCCATTGGCGATCGTGGCCCAGACAGCCATAAGCTTAAGGATGGGACTCCAACAATGGGAGGTTTACTGATAATTGGTAGTGTAATTTTATCTGGCTTTCTTTGGGGAGACCTAACGAATAAATATCTCTTAATATCTATTTTTTGCTTATTTATGTTTGGTCTAATAGGTTTTGTTGATGATTACAATAAAGTCAAACAAAAAAATCAAGAAGGCATGTCTGGAAAATCTAAAATTTTTTGGCAATTTATCTGTGCATGCATAATATCAGTGGTGCTNTATANTACAGCTGAAAATAAAATGGANACATCTTATATAGTNCCTTTTTTTAAAGATGTCGTCTTAGATTTTGGAATCTGGTTCATTTTNATCTCNATTTTTATAATTATTGGAAGCTCTAATGCAGTCAATTTAACTGATGGTTTGGATGGTCTTGCTATTTTNCCAGTAATAATAATAACAGCGGCACTTGGTATAATTGCATGGGCTTCTGGAAATATAATAGCAGCTGATTATCTTTATATTCCGCANATAGTTGGTACTGGAGAATTATTAGTTCTATGTGGTGCAATGATTGGTGCTGGCATAGGTTTCCTCTGGTTCAATACTTATCCTGCTCAAATATTTATGGGTGATGTTGGGTCNCTATCAATGGGAGCATTTATAGCTCTTGTCGCAATAATAGTAAGACATGAAATAGTTTTCGCAGTCATGGCAATGGTTTTCATTATGGANGCAATGAGCGTTATTTTGCAGGTTGCTTCATTTAAATTAAGAAAGAAAAGGATTTTTAGAATGGCCCCAATTCACCATCACTTTGAACTAATGGGCTGGAAAGAACCTAAAATAATTGTCAGGTTTTGGATTTTAACTTTTATTTTCGTTTTAATAGGCCTNTCTTTACTAAAGATTAGATAATGAAATCATTAATTTTTGGTTATGGACAGACAGGAAAATCTTTTGAAAACTATTTAAACGATAAGAATATAAATTTTGATGTTTATGATGACGATAAAAGTAAATTATCAGAACCCAATCAACAAAAAAATATAACCCCCTCTTTTAATAANCTNAAAGATTATAANGANATTTATATTTCACCAGGAATAAAGCTCGAGAATTANTTAACTAAAGAAGAGATTTCTAATTTAAATCTTAAAAGTGATTTGGATATTTTTTTCTTAGAGCATAATTCTTTTAAGATAGGAATTACTGGCACAAATGGTAAAAGTACCCTAGTTCACTTTTTAGAACAGGCTTTAAATCACTCAAGCTCAGCCATAGCTTTAGGNAATATTGGTAACCCTCTATTAGATAATCTTAATCATCAGAACAAATATAGTGTTATTGAAGCCTCAAGCTACCAATTAGACAAAATGGAAAATAATTTATTTGATTTGGCTATTATCACCAATATNGAGCCTGATCACATNCAATTTCATGGTACNTTTCAGAAATANAAGGAAACAAAATTAAAAATATGCAGAAACCAGATAAAAACTATCTTCTGTGACGGATCTGATTATGAAAGCATTGCTAAGAAAATTGCACAAGATCTAGAACCTAATTCAAGTTATGAAAACTTAGAGTTCTCTCTTCTTCCTCATAGGCTTGAAGAATTCTTAGAAAGATTCATAGATGATTCTAAATCAACAAATTCATCTTCATTGAGACATGCATTATCTAAGTTAAAATTTTCAGGAGTGTTAATCATGTGTGGAGATCCTGATAAAGAATGTTTAAGTNAAATAAACATTAAAGGACCAAACAAAGTTTATATTTTTGGTAAGCATAGGAAAGATCTTATGAAAATAGTNCAGCANCACAATATAAAAGACTTTNCTACTCTTGATGAGGTNCTACAGGATTTAAAAAACTTAAATGATTCCTCAAAAATTTTGTTTTCACCTGGTAACCCCAGCGGGAANGATTTTCAGAATTTTATTGAGAGAGGNCAATACTTTAAAAATAAAGTATTAGAATATTTTGGTGAATAAAAAAGAGAATCTNTTAGATCAATCTTTATTAATACCATTTGCGATATTAACCGCNATAAGTATTGTATTTATATATTCATCATCAAGTGTTGTTGCTGATACCGATTTTGGTAATCAGTATTTTTATTTACAAAGACAATTAGTAGCTTTATCTATAGGACTGATAGCAGGATCTTTATTCTTATTTATACCCATATCTTTTTATAGAGAAAATGGACTTTTGCTCATATTNTTTGCAGCTTTTTTGCTTACTTTAGTATTTATTCCTGGAATTGGCGTTGAAAAGAATGGCAGTTTGAGATGGATCAATATAGGCTTCAACATACAGCCTTCAGAAATTGCAAAAGTATTTGTTCCTATTTATCTCTGTGGATATTGTTTAAGAAGAAAAGAGCAATTAGAAACTTCTTGGTGGGGTTTTATTAAGCCATTGATTTTGACATCTATTATTAGCATTTTGCTTTTACTAGAAATGGATCTTGGCGCAACTGTAGTTATTTTTGCAATTGGCATAATAATCTTATTTATAGGTGGAGCAAAATTTAATCAGCTTCTCTTATTATTTGTAGCCTTTTTATCTATTGTTATCTTGATTGCATATTTCAATGAAGAGAGATGGAGTAGAGTTATAAGCTTTTCTAATCCATGGGATGACGTAGGAGGTTCTGATTATCAATTAATAAATGCTTTAGTTGCCTCAGTTCAGGGCGGTTTTTTTGGTTTAGGAATAGGAGAGAGTACACAAAAATATTACTTCTTGCCTGAATCGCATACTGATTTTATATTTTCAATCTTTGTTGAAGAGACTGGAGTCATTGGCATGACAATATTATTTGGATGCTATTTAATGATTCTTTGGAGACTGTTCAGGCTTGCCGATAGATCTATGCAAAAAAACTTTTTTTTAAATAGTCTCTTAATATCTTTTTTTGCCTTACTATTTTTCTTGCAAACTTCCTTAAATATTTTTGTAAATTTAGGCTTAATACCGACAAAAGGACTTGCATTACCATTTATAAGTTATGGACGTAGCAGTGTTATCATGAATTTTATAGCTTTAGCTATCACATTAAGAGCTAGCTGGGAATTTAGGAACAACATTAAATGAAGATTGCAATTTTTGCTGCCGGTACTGGAGGTCATATATTTCCAGCATTATCAATAGCAGAAGAATTTAAAAAAGATGATGTAATTTTCTTTGCATCAAACAGAGATTTAGAAAAACAAATTTTTAAAAAAACAGGTTATAAAGTTATTCATCTCGACATAGGCGGTTTTAGAGGCAAGAGTATATTTGAAAAATTAATATGGCCTGTAAGATTTATTTTTAATTTATTTAGAGTCGTCTATATTTTTTTAAGCTTTAACCCAAGAAAAGTTCTNCTTATGGGTGGATATATNTCATCTCTTGGNTTAGTGGCAGGAAAGATATTCTTCAAAAGNATATATTTGCATGAGCAAAATTCTATTCTTGGAACATCAAATAACTTCGCAAAAAATTTTGTCAAAAAAATATTCACTAGCTTCAATTTGGGGCTAAAAAATGAATTTAACTTTGGCAACCCAATAAGAAAAGATATAAGAGAATCAAGTTATTTTGATGACTTACATAAGGAAAATATTTTAGTAGTGGGAGGNAGTCAGGGCTCAAAGTTTTTCAATGAAAATTTGCCTCAAATTCTAGAAGATTCAGATATTTCAGAGAAAATTATTTTTCAAAAAGGGAATCATGAAATTAATTTTATATCNAACAAAATAGANTTCNTTGATTTCATAGATAACATTTCAGAAATTTTTACTAAGACAAAATTTGTTATTTGTAGATCTGGGGCATCAACAGTAGCAGAGCTCCAATCTTATGGTATGCCAGCATTATTTTTCCCTTTACCAAATTCTATTGACGACCATCAGAAACATAATGCTATCTTTGCTGCTAAAGGAGGCGGCGCTTTAGTTTTTGATGAAAAGAAATTTAATAAAGAAGAATTTTTAGCAGAACTAAATAGATTTAATGCATTAGATTTAAGAGAATTAAGTATGAAAATTAAGAAAGACATACACTTTAATGCAGCAAAGAAAATAGCAGATGAAATTAAGCAAAATTAAAAATATTCATTTTATTGGAATAGGCGGAGTTGGAATGGTTGGAATAGCAGAAATGCTGTTAAATCAGGGTTTCTTTGTGTCAGGAAGCGATTTAGTTGAGAATAAAAATACCGAGAGACTTAAATATCTGGGAGCCAAAATTTTTATTGGGCATAATGAAAAAAATGTCAGAGACTGTGATGTTGTTGTTTACTCGACTGCCGTTACTGAATCTAATCCAGAAATGCGTAGNGCAAGGTCTTTAAATAAAACCATCATTGCAAGAGCAGAAATGTTATCAAGTTTAATGCGCGGTTTTCAAAGCATAGCTGTAGCTGGCTCTCATGGAAAAACAACAACTACTAGCCTCATAGCTAATATTTTTATAAAAGCTGATCTTGATCCCACCTATATAATTGGGGGAAGAATATTAGGGCAAGAAGATAAAAGTATTCTTGGTTCAAGTGAATACCTTATTGTGGAAGCAGATGAAAGCGATGCATCTTTTNTGCATTTAAGTCCAGAAATTAGCGTTATAACAAATGTTGATAATGATCATTTAGACTTTTATGAAAANAACATAGAGAAACTTAATGAAACTTTTCATCAGTTTCTTGAGAACTTGCCTTTTTATGGTNCAGCCATCATNTGTATAGACGATGAAAAAGGGGAAAAGCTCTTCAATGATCTTTCTAGACCAAAAATATCCTATGGTTTTAACAAATCAGCAGATTATTATCTAAAAGATTTAAAACAGACTACCAGTTTTCAAGAATTTACTCTTGTAAGGAATTCAGTTGGCAAGGAAGTTAAATTGCAATTGAAGATTGCGGGGCGCCATAACGCATTAAATGCTACGGCCGCCTATATAGTCGCAAAAGAAGCAGGCATATCAACAAAAATAATAAAAGATTCTCTTAAATCATTTGGAGGAGTGTCAAGAAGACTTGAATTTAAGGGAGATTTAAAAATTAATGAGAAAAAAATAAAACTGCTTGATGATTACGGCCATCACCCAACAGAAATTAGCGCCACAATAGAAGCGATAAAATCATCTTATAAAAGTAAAAAAATTAATATGATTTTTCAACCTCATAGATATACAAGATCTTCTATACTTTTTGATGATTTCATAGAGTGCCTATGCTTATTGGACAAAGTAATCATTTTAGACATCTATTCTGCAGGAGAACAAAATGTAGAGGGAATAAGTTCCTATGATTTTGTTAATTCTTTAATCAAGAAAGGCAGTACAGCCTTCTTTGCTAAAAATCTAGAAGAAATATCTCGGATTCTTGAAGCAGAGATAAAAAACAATGAGATTCTTATCACTCAAGGCGCTGGTAACGTAATTGATATTTCAAACTCTCTTTTAGCAAAATATAAATGAATAAAGTAATTATTATCTATGGAGGAGATTCAGATGAATATAAAATTTCTGAACTTACTGCCAAATCGATATATGACCACATAGACAGAGATAAATTCTCCCCTAGTTTATTAGATTTAAATGACTTTAGAATTGATCAAGCAGATAAAGATTCAATAGTTTTTATAGCAGTTCATGGTGCTGGAGGAGAAGACGGAAAAATACAAAAAATTTTGTCAGAAAAAGAAATAATTTTTACTGGTTCAGATCAAATAGCATGCGAAAATTGTTGGAATAAAATTCGCTCTAAGGATATTCTTCTACAAAATAAGTTACCAACACCAGATTATGTTATTTACAGTAATGACACAAAAATTTCAGCTGATGATAGCTTTTTTAAGCAAAACGATAGTTTTTTTGTGAAGCCAAATTGCAATGGTTCAAGCCTTGGCATAACAAAAGTTACAAACATAGACAATCTTCAAAAAGCAATAGATATTGCTTCTAATTTTTCAGAAGAAGTGTTAATAGAAAAGGCATATAATCATTCTGAGTATACAGTAAGCATTCTTAATGGAGAGGCATTGGAGCCTTTAAGGATATTACCCGATCCAGAAAGAGATTTTTATGATTATGCGGCTAAATATGAGTCTGTAGAAACTAAGAAGTCTGAAATAAATGATCAAGGTTTAAAAGAAGAATTAAAAGATATTGCAGTTAAAGCATTTGCTTCTCATGGCTGCAGAATATGGGGAAGAGTAGATTTTGTTTTTGATGGAAATAATTTCGGCATTCTAGAAATTAATACCGTACCTGGCTTTACAGAAAAGAGTTTATTTCCTTTGGCTGCTAAAAAATCAGGGATAAACTATCAAGAATTAATAACCATGATTATTGAAGGCTCAGTAAAAGAAAAATGATTTGTATTTTAGATTTAGGCACATCAAAAATTAGCTCTATTCTTGTTAAAGATGAAGATACAAATCCAGAAGTATTGGCATTTTCATCAATTGAGACTTCTGGCATTAAAACAGGGGCGATAATAAATATAGGTTTAATTTCTGAGGATATTTCTAAATCTATTAACGAGTTAGAGAATAAATCTGGAGAAAAAATTAAAGATATTGTTGTGAGCTTTTCAGGAGAACAGATATCTAGTATTGGTTCAACTGGTTCCGCAATCATTAGACAAAAAGAAGTAACCGCTAGAGATGTTCAATCTGCATTAAATATGTCTTCAACCTTAAAAGTTCCTAACGATAAAACTCTTCTTTTTGTAACACCAAATGAATATAACATTGATGGGCAGCCAGGCATTGCAGAGCCTATAGGTATGAATGGCGTCAGATTAGAGGCTAGAACACATTTAATATATTGTTCCCAAAATATGAAAGAAAATATTTCAAAATGTGTTGAAGAATTAAATGATTTAAGAATCCAAAAATTTTATTTCAACCAATTAGGTGCTGCTCAAAGTGTTCTGACTCAAGACCAAAGAGATCTTGGCGTATGTTTGCTAGATATCGGCGCAGGAACAACAGACCTAACAATTTATAAAGGAGGCTCAATTCGTTTTTCAAAAGTGTTTCCTTATGCAGGAGATTTCATAACTGAGACAATCGCCACATCTCTAAAAATTACATCAATTCAAGCAGAAGAAATTAAAAAGAAATATGGGTGCGCGACATTAGATTCAGATTCTGAAGACACTTTAAGAATAAAAGGAACAAATGGGAATAAAGAAATTGAGATATCAAGAAAGGCACTTTCTGAGGTCATTGAAAAATCTTTAACAAGAATCATAAGCCATTGTGCTAATTGTGTTGAGGATAATGGAATGTTGAATTATATGCCTACTGGTTATGTCCTCACTGGAGGAACAGCCAATCTAGAAGGAGTGCAAAAGCTTGGAGAAGATGTCACAAAAACCAATTTTGAAATAGGTTTGCCTAAGGTTGATATCCCTCATAAATCTGAACACCTTAAGAAACCACAATTTAGTCCGATTATTGGAATGATAAAATTTTGCGCACTAGAGAAGAAGAAACAGTTTACCTTTAATCAAAGCAGAGGTATTATAGGCCGAATGCTTGAATGGTTCAGGTCCGAATTTGGTACTTAATAATAATGCAGAATTATGAATTAATGCTTCTCCTTAATCCAAATACAATGGATGAAGTTGATCAATTTCTTGATGATTTAAAGAAAATTATTCAAGAAAATAAAGGAGATTTAGTTGATACAAAGCTTTTAGGTAAAAGACAGCTAGCCTATCCAATTAATAATATGAATTATGCAAATTATGTTCATCTTGATGTAAAAATTGAGCCAGAAACCTTACCAATATTGGAAGAAAAATTTAGATATGATCAAAATGTTTTTAGGCATTTAACAGTTAAATTAGGCGTTTAAATGGCAGAAGAAAAGAAAATAAATATTGATTACAGAGATCCAGATTCTTTGAAGTATTTTGTATCCGATAATGGAAAAATTCTTTCTTCAAGATATACAAGATTAAGCGCAAAAGACCAAAGAAAACTTACTAAAGCTATAAAAAAAGCAAGAATACTTGGATTTCTACCATTTACAGACAAGCATAAAATCGAAGAAAAGCAATGAAAGTTGTATTAGTAACTAAAATTAAGAATCTTGGCAATATTGGAGATATTGTTGATGTAAAGTCTGGATTTGCTAGAAACTTTTTGCTTCCATATCACAAAGCCTTGCCAGCTACGGAAAAATACATAAAGGATTTTGAAGAAAAAAAAGAAGAGTATCTCAAGAAAGCACAAGATGAGTTATCACTTGCAGAAGCACACGCTCTTGAATTAGAGGGAATGAAATTAATAATTTCTGCTAATGCACAAGAAAGTGGAGCATTATTTGGTTCTGTTGGTATCTCTGAAATACTTGAATCAATTCATGAGAAAGGCCATGATTTTGTTAAACGTTCATCAATAATTTTATCGACTGGACCTATAAAAGAAGTCGGAGAATTTGAAGTAAACGTTGAACTTCATCCAGAAATAGTTAAATCTATATCTATAGAAGTAAAAGCAAAATAATGCCAAGCAACATTGAAGCTGAACAAGCAGTATTAGGATCGTTATTATTATCAAAGGAAAAATATCCTGAAGTTGACGCCCTAATTAATCCAAGTGACTTTGAATCTGATATTCATCAAGCAATCTATGAGTCTATAAAACAACTCGCAGATGAAGGCAAAGGTATAGACCATATAACTGTATCTAAACTATTAGATAGAAAAAATTCTCTTAAATTTATTGGTGGTATTGATTACTTAAAAGAGCTTCAAACAGTACCAGTCTCAGCTCTTGCTGCTGATAGTTATGCAAATCTTGTTAAAGATCAATCAATTGATAGAAATTTAAAAAAAGTATTACAGGAATTGATCAAAATATCAGATGACCCAAAGGGCAAAACAAGTGATCAAATTTTGGATGAAGCAGAAGCTGAAATATTTAAATTATCAGAAAACAGAACAAAAAATGATTCGTTAAAGAAGATTGAAGAATATGTAGGGCCAACATTAGATAAGTTGGAGGAATTATCAAAACAACAGGGAGANCTAATTGGNATTTCTTCTGGCTTTAAAGCAGTTGATGGAGTGACACAGGGATTACAGAAAGAAGACCTTATCGTAATTGCTGGAAGGCCTAGTATGGGTAAAACATCATTGGCAATGAATATTGCTGAGAATGTAGCAAAAGAAGAAGATGGTTGTGTTTTAGTCTTTAGCTTGGAAATGTCATCAGAATCCCTTACTTCAAGAATGTTGGCTTCTATGGCAGGCATTTCACAGCAAAGTTTTAAATCTGCAAATTTAACTGATAGACAATGGGAGAAAACTATTAATCAAGCGGCAAAACTTAGAAGTATGAATATTCATATTGATGATAAACCTAATATATCCCCAATGGAGATTAGAGCTAAGGCNAGAAGATTAGCAAAACAACATAGAAATAATGGTGGAGTNAAACTNATNGTTGTCGACTATATCCAATTGATGCAAATGCCTGGAAAAACTGAAAATAGAGTTAATGAATTNTCTGATATATCCCGATCATTAAAATATTTAGCTAAAGAGGTTAATGCGCCAGTAATTGTTTTATCCCAGCTAAATNGAGCAGTGGAGCAGAGGCCTAATAAAAGACCACAAATGTCAGATCTAAGAGATTCAGGAGCTATTGANCAAGATGCNGATTTAATATTTATGTTGTATAGAGACTANCTCTATTCTAATGATGAAGAATGGAAAAATGTTGTTGAACTGAGACTTGTTAAACATAGAAATGGTCCAACAAAAGATATACTTCTAGCCTTTAGGGATGAATTGACAAGATTTGGCGATCTTGCTCCAGAAATTATGAACAGTTATGCGGAAAACAGAACTGCAGATTAATCTTTCTAGCCTCGAGAACAATCTCAAAGTAATAAAATCCAGAACCTCTGCAGAAATTCAAGCAGTAATTAAAGCAAATGCTTATGGCCTTGATATTAATGAAGTTAGTGAAGTTATTGAAGATTATATTGAGTCTTTTGCTGTTATAACTATTGATGAAGCATTAGACCTGAGAAAGAAAACTAAAAAACCTATTTTAATTCTGCAAGGAGTCCATGAGATTGAAGATTATCAAAAGGTAAAAGATTTTGGTTTAGATTTTGTTGTTCATTCTGATTGGCAATTAGAGAATATGCCCGAAACTAATTTTTCAAATAATAGAGCTTGGCTCAAAATAAATACTGGAATGAATAGACTAGGTTTTCACCCAGATGAATTCTTTGAAAGATATCAAAAATTAACAGATATGAAGTTTAAGGACTTAATAGTTATGTCACATTTAGCATCATCAAGTGAAAAATCAGATCAAAAAAATATCGAACAAATAAAGCTTTTTACTGATTTAACAAAAAATATCAACAATAAAAAAAGTCTTGCTAATTCAGGAGCAATATTTAATTTTAATGAATCCCATTTTGATATTGTGAGGCCAGGCATAGCTATTTATGGCGGTAAATATTTAGAACATGGAATCAAACCTGTTACATGCTTAAGATCAAAAATAACAATGTTAAAAAAAATTAAAGCTGGAGATAGTGTGGGGTATGATGGCGTCTGGGTAGCAAATTCAGACTGTATCATAGCTGGGATACCAATAGGTTATGGAGATGGATATCCTTATTTTTCTGAATCAAGAGAAGTTAGGATAAATGGAAAAAAATTTAAGACAGCAGGAAAAATTAATATGGATCTAATTACAATTAATCTTGAGCAGGATTCTAGTATTAAAATAGGTGATTGGGTTGAATTATGGGGTTTTGATACAGATTTAACTAGTTTTTCAAAAGAATACGATTCAATTTCTTATCAATTATTAACTAATATCTCGGGTAGAGTTAATAAAAATTATTTAGAATAGCGTAAGGATTTTATTTTGCTGAAAGATACGAGGTTTATTTTCGTTACAGGTGGTGTTGTTTCATCTCTAGGGAAAGGAATCGCTTCAGCATCTATAGGCTCAATCCTTGAATCAAAAGGCTATAAAGTTTCAGTCATAAAGCTTGACCCCTATTTTAATGTAGATCCAGGAACAATGAGCCCATTCCAGCATGGCGAAGTATTTGTATTGGAAGATGGCACAGAGACAGATTTAGATTTGGGCCATTATGAAAGATTTATAGATAATGTTTGTAGTAAGAAAAATAATTTTACTGCCGGAAAGGTTTATTACTCGGTTTTAAGAAAAGAAAGGAAAGGGGAATATCTTGGCAAGACCGTTCAAATAATTCCTCATATTACGGATGAAATAAAACGCAAAATATTAAATGCTTCTAAAGACTGTGATATTGCAATTGTTGAAATAGGAGGAACAGTTGGAGACATAGAAGGCCAACCATTCATTGAAGCTATTAGACAGCTAGGCCTTGAATTAAAAAATTATCAAACTTCTTATTTGCATCTAACACTCGTTCCTTATCTATCAAATGCAGGAGAATTGAAAACCAAACCAACACAACATTCAGTAAAAGAATATCGAACTCTTGGAGTTCAGCCTGATATTCTGATTTGTCGGTCCGACTATGCTCTTCCTCAAGAGAGTAAAGAAAAAATTGCTTTATTTTGTTCCATGCCAAAAGATGGAGTTATTTCTTTACCAAATTTAGACACTATTTATCAAGTGCCATTATTTTTAGCTGAAGAAGGAATTGACAAAATACTTACTAAAAGATTACAGCTTGATAAAACTATTCCTGACCTTAAAGATTGGAAAAAAGTTGTTAAAAGAAAATTGAAACCTTCAAAAGATTTGAATGTTTCCTTCGTTGGAAAATATGTTGATCTAAAAGATGCATATTTTTCCTTAATTGAAGCCTTAGATCATGCAGGAATTCACAATGACACTAAAGTAAACATAAATTACGTCAATTCAGAAAAAATTGAACCTTCTAATTATAAAAAAGTTTTAAAGAATTCAGATGCCATTCTCGTTCCTGGAGGTTTCGGCGATAGAGGTATTGAAGGCATGATTTTAGCAGCAAGATTTGCAAGAGAAAATGAGGTTCCATATTTTGGTATCTGTTTGGGTCTTCAAATTGCAATCATTGAAATGGCTAGAAATTTACTTGATCTAAAAGATGCAAATAGCACTGAGTTTAAACCAAGAACAAAAAATAAAGTTATATCTCTTGTTACAGAATGGAAAAATGAAGACGGAACAATTGAAAAAAGAGATAAAAACTCAGACAAGGGAGGGACAATGAGATTGGGTGCTCAAAAAGCATCACTCTTAAATGGATCATTGGCCAGATCTTTATATAAAAGAAAAACTATTTTTGAAAGACATAGACATAGATACGAAGTAAATCCAGATTACATTCCAATGCTTGAGAATAAAGGTTTAATTGTTTCAGCAAGATCAGAAGTTCACGATTTAGTTGAAATGATTGAATTGAAAGATCATCCATGGTTTTTAGGGTGTCAATTTCATCCAGAATTTACTTCCAAACCAAAAATAGGACACCCTTTATTTAACGATTTTATTAAGACCGCTGTAGAATTAAAAAAGAAAAAATGAAAATAAATAATACGCCAATAGCAAATGATGAAAGATTGACTATTTTCGGTGGTGTGAATGTCATCGAATCAGATGATCTTTTATTTCAAGTTGCCGATAAGTTTAAATCTGTCGCTGAAAAATATAAATTTAGTTATGTTTTTAAAGCTTCATTTGATAAAGCAAACAGATCTTCTTCAGATTCATTTAGAGGTCCTGGATTAGAGAAAGGTCTTGAAAGTCTAAGAAAGGTAAAAGAAAAATTTGATGTTCCTTTGATAACAGATATTCATGAACCAAATCAAGCTGAAGTTGTGGCAGAGGTTTGTGATATTATTCAGATTCCAGCCTTTTTGTGCAGACAAACTGATTTAATTGTTGCTGCAGCTAAAACAAAAAAAATTATCAATATTAAGAAACCACAATTTTCATCTGCTAAAGAAATGTTTCATGCAGTTAATAAATGTGACAAAGCTGGCAACCCAGATGTAATCTTGTGTGAAAGAGGAAATATTTTCGGTTACAACAATCTGGTAGTTGATACATTAAATTTTCAAATTCTAAAAGAATCAGGTAAACCAATTTTCTTTGATGTGACACACTCTCTTCAACAGCCTGGTATGTTGGAAAAAAGTACAGGAGGTAGAGGACAATATGTTTTTGATTTAGCAAAAGCTGGTGTATCTCAAAATATCGCCGGCTTATTTATTGAAACACACCCTGATCCTGCAAGTGCAATGTGTGATGGCCCATGTGCACTTAATTTGTCAGAGCTAGATACTTTTATGCATAAGATATTGCTACTTGATGATCTTGTTAAGAGCAAATAAACATGAAAATTAAACATATAGATTCACTTGAAGTCTTAGACTCAAGAGGTAGGCCTACTGTATGCACAACCGTTTATTTAGAAGATGGCTCCAGAGGTACAGCAATGGTTCCAAGTGGGGCATCTGCTGGATCACTTGAAGCTTATGAACTAAGAGATGGTGATAATTCCAGATATTTTGGTTTGGGTGCTTTAAATGCAGTTACACAAGTAAAAAATTTATCGAAACACTTAGCAGGAATAGAAAGTGAAGATCAAAATAAAATTGATACCTTGCTCATAGATATTGATGGAACTGAAAACAAAAGAAAAGTAGGGGCTAACGCAATTTTATCTATTTCTTTAGCATGTACAAGAGCTTCAGCAAATAGCCTAAATATTTCTCTTTATGAATACCTAAATATTTTATTTAATAATTTAACTTCCAAAGAAATCAAATTTTCCATGCCAAGACCAATGCTAAATATTCTCAATGGCGGAGCTCATGCAAACAATAATGTAGATATACAAGAATTTATGGTTATACCATCAGACAAATTTTCTTTTAAGGATGGGTTATGTAAAGCCACTGAAGTTTATATGCATTTAAAAAATAATTTGGAAGCTAAAAAACTTAGCACTACAGTTGGCGATGAAGGTGGCTTTGCGCCTAATTTTAAATCAAACCAAATTGTTATAGAGGAGATAATTAAGTCAATAGAAGAATCGGGAATGAAATATGGCGAAGATATTTTTTTAGGATTGGATTGCGCATCATCTGAGCTATATAAAGACAAAAAGTATCATCTTGGAAGTGAGGATAAAAATTTTAGCTCTGCCGAAATGACAGATTATTTATTAAATCTAGTTAATAGGTACCAGATTATTTCTGTTGAGGACCCTCTAGATGAATCAGATTGGAGTGGCTGGAAAGAATTCTCAGCAAAAGCTAATAATCTCCAGATAGTTGGTGATGATATATTTGTAACCAATAAAAAATTATTGGAAAAAGGCATTACTGAAAAAGTTGCAAATTCTATTTTAGTCAAACCTAACCAAATTGGAACACTTACAGAAACTCTAGAAACTATCGATTTAGCAAAGTCTAATGATTATGGAACAATTATCTCTCATAGATCAGGCGAGACAGAAGATACATTTATCTCAGATCTGGCAGTAGCGGTTGATGCAAGACAAATAAAAACTGGTGCTCCAGCTAGATCAGACAGAACAGCAAAATACAACCGTCTTCTAATCATAGAAAATGAATTGTATCCATGAGATCTTTAACTAAAAATATAAAAGTCTTAGTCGTTACTATATTGACAATAATTATTGCGTTTATTTTTTTAGATATTTTTAATGGTCAATTTAGCTTTTCAGAAAATCAGAAAATAGAGAATCTAATTTCTGAAAAAGAAAAAGAGCTCGAAACAATTTATCAGAATAATCAAGATTTAAAAGAAGAGATAAAACTTTTAAAAAACAATGAAGAACATATTAAAAAAATTGCAGAAGAAGAATTAGGACTAATTAATGACGATGAAAAAGAACCTGAATAAAATATATGCAATAGTGCCTTCTGCAGGAATTGGGACAAGATTCAAATCTGATGTTCCTAAGCAATATATAGAAATTGACGGAATCAGCATACTAGAAAAAACTTTGAATCATTTTCTTGATTTAGAAATTTTTGAACGCGTTATCGTTCCCATTAGTTCTGAGGATAGTTTTTTTGAAAAACTTAACATTTCAAAACATAAAAAAATCTTAAAAGTAAATGGAGGCAATACTAGACCAGAATCTGTGATGTCTGCTTTAAATTCTATAAAAGATAATAGTTTAATAGTGGTTCATGATGCAGTAAGACCTTTTATAGATAAACAACAAATAAAGTTTCTAATCGATAGTTTTAATCCAATGAAAGAGGAGGTATTAGTGTATGGAATTCCTATTTATGAGGCATTAAAAAAAATAAATAAAAAGGATTTATTTGTAAAGAAAAGTGTTGATAGAAGTAAATTCTATTTAGCCCAAACTCCTCAAATTACTACCTCTGATATGCTAAAAAAATCACTAGATCATTGTTTTAATGACAATTTCTCACCTAGTGATGAATCTGAAGCAATTGAAAGAGCTGGAGGAAAGATACGTATTCTTTCTGGCAGTAGAAAAAATATAAAGATAACAGTAACAGAAGATATTGAAACAAAAATAATAATGCACGAACGAATTGGTAATGGTTTTGATAGTCATAGATTTGAAGCTGGGGATGGATTGATGCTTGGAGGAATAAAAATTCCATACCATAAATCATTTCTTGCCCATTCCGATGGAGATATAATCATTCATGCATTGATTGATTCAATGTTTGGTGCAGTGAGTCTTGGTGATATTGGTGATCATTTTCCTAATACTGATGACAAATGGTTAAATATTTCAGGAAAAGAGCTGTTTAAAATAGCTTATAATAAAGTACTTGAAAAGGGCTTTTCATTAAAACAGATAGATATAGTGGTAATAATGGAAGAGCCAAAATTATCAGACTATAAATCTGAGATCATTTTAAGTTTGAGCAATTTAACAAAACTTGAAAGAAGTAACATTGGCCTTAAAGCAAAGACTTCGGAAAAAATGGGTTTCATAGGCAATAAAGAAGGTGCAGCAGCACTAGTAATAACAAGATTAGAAAAATGAAAATATTACTAACAAATGATGATGGAATTGAATCAGAAATAACCAGATCTTTATTTGATTCGCTAAAAGAAAAACATGAAGTTACTTTGATTGCTCCAGAGATGGATAAAAGTGGTCAAGGAGCAGCAATAACACTTAGAACTTCTGTTGAAGTTAATAAATTNGATGAGAATGTATATTCAGTAGGCGGCACTCCAGCTGATTGTGTTTTTATGGGTCTCATGGCCATTATNAAAGAAATTCCAGATATTGTTGTTTCTGGCATTAATAGAGGNGCAAATATGGGTGACGATGTNATACATTCAGGAACTTTAGGAGCAGCATTTACTGCCAGAAAATTAAANTTTCCACCACTTGCTGTATCTATTTCTGGTAAATCATATGAAAAATTTCAATCTTCGATAATCGCAACAGAATTAATGTTGGAATATATTATTCAAAATTATTCTGATGAACATCATGGAGGNTTAGTTTTTAATATGAATGTGCCAAATTTGGAATTTGTAGATTTGGCTGGCTTTTCTTTTACTTCATTNGGAAATAGGGGNATGCCTTTAGCTCCAGAATTTGACGGCAGTGGAGATAACTTAAGCTACAAGATAGGAAAGGCTGGCAAACCTGNTGGAGATCTATCCGGCACAGATTTTGAAGCAATAAGAGCAAATAAAATATCTGTCACTCCTCTTTATTGGGATATGACCAATTTAAGTAAAACGAAAGGCAAATTACCAAATGTCTAAATTTCTATATAGATTTAGTGCTGGATTTTGTATGGGTGTGGCAGAAATAACACCNGGAATTTCAGGAGCAACTATTGCAGGCATCTTCAATGTCTATGAGCCATTTATTAAAGTTCTGTCATTTTTTAATCCCAAAAAATTAATTACAGATTTTAATAGTTTTTTTAAAAGTATAAATTTACCTTTGATGATACCTTTAATGTTTGGGATGATAATCTCAATATACATTTCAGCGTATTTTATTGATTATCTTATTAAACACCAGCTCTATTTTTTTAAAATATTTTTATCAGCAGTGATGCTATTTGCAGTAATAAAAAATTGCATCATGGATCAGAGTTTTTCTNATTCAGCAAAATACTTTCTGAGTTTTACTTTAGGAATAATAGTTGCACTTCTTATAGCCTTCTCGCTTATCGAATTTAATTTTAATAATGATTTTTTACTTGTTTTTGCTGGTTTTTTAGCTTTTACCGCNTTTATATTGCCGGGAATATCTGGCTCATTAGTGTTATTGATTCTTGGCGTATATCAAGAGATTATAGCTGGCGTAAAAAATTTAGATATTCTATTTCTTTTGCCATTTATTATTGGAATGCTTCTCGCCTTTTTTATTATTCCAACCCAGATAGTGGAAAGATTTGAAAAGAACGAGTATCAAACTAAAGTTTTATTCTCAGGATTAATTTTTGGCTCNATTCCAGCGNTTTGGCTTCACTTAAATTAAGTCTTTTTAAGCATATCGATCTTATTTTTAATTTCTGCATATTTTTCTGCTTCTGGCATAGCATCTTTTTTTTGTGTTAGATTGGGCCATTTTCTAGATAAAGTGTCATTTATTTCAACAAATGGTATTTGATCTGGAGGGAGTTCGTCTTCTGCATAAATTGCTTTAACAGGGCAAGCTGGTTCACAAAGACCACAATCAATACACTCTTCAGGATTGATTACTATGAAATTGTCACCCTCATAAAAACAATCAACAGGACAAACTTCAACACAGTCAGTATGCTTACAATTGATACATGCATCAGTTACNACAAAGGCCATAAAGCTATTTTACTTAATTAGAGGATGATTCTGTTCATTATTAGAGTGAAAAAGTTATTTTTTATGTAGACTAAAAATTAATATTATGCTCTAATACTGTATATACATACACTATATAGGAAAAAAAATGGCAGATACNAAAAAACAATCATTAGATAATGCGTTAAAGCAAATANAAAAAGANTACGGTGAAGGCTCAATAATGAAGTTGGGTTCANAAGAANCTGTTGATGTACCNTCAATNTCNACNGGNTCTTTTAACCTTGATAAAGCNTTAGGTATNGGNGGNNTACCAAAAGGNAGNGTTGTNGANATATATGGNCCAGANTCTTCTGGAAAAACNACNNTNACTTTACATGTAATNNGAGANTGTCAAAAAGCNGGAGGNACNGCAGCTTTTATAGATGCTGAACATGCTCTAGATCCGGAATGGGCAAAAAGAATAGGNGTCGATATAGATGAATTACTGATTTCTCAACCAGATTCTGGAGAGGAGGCTCTTCAAGTAACTGAGAAATTAATAGAAAGCTCTGCTTTAGATATCATAGTTGTAGACAGTGTCGCTGCACTTGTGCCTGAAGCAGAACTTAAGGGAGANATTGGCGATNCTCATGTAGGNCTTCAAGCTAGAATGATGTCTGGNGCNTTAAGNAGAATNACNGGTAAAGTAAAAAAATCNAAAACNCTTGTAATATTNATTAANCANTTAAGAATGAAGATAGGAGTTATGTTTGGNAATCCAGAAACTACNCCAGGNGGNATGTCNTTAAANTTNTANTCNAGCGTAAGACTTGATATNAGAAAAAGTACAGTANATNAAGGAAGCTATTCCTATAGCTCCTGATTCAGCTAAAACTGTTGAGGANCCAATAGGAACCGAAACTAAAGTTAAAGTTGTAAAAAATAAATTAGCNGCNCCNTTNAANGTTGTAANCTTCCAATTGCTTTATGGAAANTCACCNACTTCAAANACNGTNGGAATTAANAGAATTGGAGAGATTNTAGANTNTGCNACTTCNAAAGANATAGTTNANANAAGNGGATCTTGGTATAGCTANAANGNTGANAANATAGGNCANGGNATNAATAANGTAACNNAGTACNTTGAAGAAAATCCAAAAGTNTTNAAAGANATAGAAGAAGCNNGNCTTAAGNNTTAACTNTTNTNAGCAATATANTNNTCTATNANTGCCTCTAANACTGTNAGAGGCAAGACTCCATTCATNAAAACTACTGAGTGAAAATCTTTNATNTNGAATCTATTNCCTAATTCATTTTTNGCTTTNTCTCTTAATTCTAGAATTTTNATTCTGCCAACCATGTAAGCAGTTGCTTGCGCAGGCCAAACTATATATCTTTCTATTTCAGATTCAGATGCACTTCTGACTTGTCCTGCATTGTCCATCATATATTTTATTGCTTCTTCTCTTGTCCAACGTTTTGCATGAATTCCTGTATCAACTACGAGTCTAGCTGCTCTAAAAAGTTCTGATTGNAATGATCCAATCCTGTCATATGGGTCAGTAACTAAACCTGCNTCGACTGCTAACTTTTCAGCATAAAGTGCCCATCCTTCTGTAAATGCAGAAGTTGTATAACCAAATTTATTCCAAAGTGTTTGATTGCTATTTTCCTGGTTTAGAGCTATTTGTAAGTGATGGCCAGGCACAGCTTCATGAAAAGAAAGTGCTGGCATCCCAAAAGTTTGTGTAGCTTTNATATCATATAANTTTGCATACCAAGCAGCTGGTCTTGAGCCATCTAAAGATGAACCTTGATANTAACCGCCTGCAGCGCTTTGNTCAGAGAATATAGGTATTCTTTTCACCACAACTTTTGCTTGAGGNAGTTCATTAAAATAATCTGGCAAGATTTCATAAGTTTCTTCATTTATTCTGGTNTATTCATCAAGAATTGCTTGTCTTCCTTCATCTGAATCTTCAAATAAAAATCTTGGATCTTCATTTAATTCAACAAATATTTCTTCTAATGGTCTNCTAATATCATAACCTTCATCAACTAAGATGCTTTTAATCTCAGATTGAATTTGANNTACTAATTCCAATCCNAAATTATGAATTTCATCTGCAGTTAGATTTGTAGTGGTATAGATCTTTAATCTGTGTTTGTAATAATCNTCTCCGTTAGGCAAACTCCAAACCCCATCAAACTCTCTGGCGCTTAACATGTTTTCTTCAATAAGGTCTTTTAATTTTCCATATGAAATTTTAAAGTTTTCAACAGCGNCTGATAGCTCATCTAACATTTCTNCTTTTTTATCTTCAGAGATATCAATCTTGTCTATNCCATCTTTAAAAGATACATAAAGNGGATGTTNCTNAGTTGGTGTTTCAACTAGTGCTTGCACTTGCAAAAAACTTTTTTCATAAACAAATCTNGGAGAATAAATGTCNGCATCAGCTCTTCTTTTCTCAAATACCATAAGCTGNTCTATAGCTTTTGGAACCTCATTAGTTCTTTTAATGTAGTCTTCTGCATCTTTTTTTGTTTCAAATTTATGAGTGTCAGTTAAGAAATTAACAAAATGAAGATGTATTCCATAAAATTGGATNAATGGCCCCATATGATATCTAAAATTCTCAAAACCCATTTTTTCAATTTCTGCAGAGAATTTNGCAACTTCAAGATTAAGTTTTGTTCTAGCATTGAGCTCTGATTCATCAAATGTATTTAATTTTGAGTAGTACTNTAAAAACTTCTCATGATCTTCTTCGGCTTTTTCAACAGAGTANTCGTTCATCTTCTCATTATGATTAGTGAGCCAATCAAGTTGATGAAGTCCTAGATCAGTNAGCGTCTCAGGNCTTTCAAGTAATGGATCAATNACTGAATCATCTAAAAACTTATCAAGNCTATTTGTTGAAGGCGTAGCGATATCCTTTGCAAAATCTTTCAAAGCAATTTTTGCAAAAAAACTGGGGTTAAATGTCAATATTGTAAGGAAGGCTAGAAGAAGTGCTCCAAGTAAAAACCCGCCAATGGTTGTAAAAAATCTAATCATTTTAATTCCTCCAATTTTTGTTTAATTTCATCAATGTTTAATTCTGATTTTACGTTGTCTTTTCTAATAGTAAATTCATAATTATTTTTATTGAAATTATTAGGCCCAATAATTATTGAAAAAGGTATGCCTAACATTTCATGTTCAGTAAATTTTATTCCTGCTCTNACATCTCTATCATCTAATAAAACATCATGACCAGATTTTTTTAGAATGTTATAAACACTTTCACATTCTTCTAATATTTCTTTTTTATTTGGATCCAAACAAATTATATTTAAATGAAATGGAGCTATAGAATAAGGCCAAATAATTCCTTTATCATCATGATTCTGCTCAATAGANGCNGCAACAATTCTTGAGATACCAATACCATAGCAGCCCATATAAAGATCTTGTTCTTCGCCTTTTTCATTTTTTAATGAAACTTTCATTTTTTCACTATATTTTTTGCCCAGCTGAAAAATATGTCCAACTTCAATTCCTCTCTTNACTTGCAGCTTGCCTACACCATCAGGAGATTTTTGACCATTTAGTTCGCTTGGATCTTTGTTNAAATTAAGAACCTCCACATTAGCAGCGAAATCACTAGAATCACTTATTGCAATAAGATCTTCTCCAGAATCAGCAACAATATGAAACTCTTCACTTACATCACCTCCTATAACGCCTGCATCAGCCTTAACTATCCTGTAATCGAGCCCTATCTTNTCGAAAGCATCAATATAAGCTTTTTTCATATTTTCATAGCTTTTNATAAGACCACCTTCATCGATATCAAAGCTATATGCATCTTTCATAACAAACTCTCTTGATCTCATTACACCAAATCTAGGTCTTATTTCATCTCTAAATTTGGTCTGTATCTGATAAAGATTTACAGGCAAATCTTTATAACTTATNGGATAACTTCTAAATATGTCACAGACAACCTCTTCATGAGTTGGTCCAAGAACAAAATCGCGTTCGGACCTATCTTGAAATTTTAGAAGCTCTTTTCCGTATTCATCATGNCTCTCTGATTCTTTCCAAAGTTCAGCTGGCTGAACCATTGGCATTAGGATTTCTTGCGCACCAAAATTATTCATGCTGCTTCTTACTATGTTTTCAACTTTTTTAAGAACTCTTAGACCAATTGGTANCCAATTATAAATTCCTGCTGCAGTTTTCTTTATCATTCCGCTTCTTATCATTAATTTATGACTAGCAAGCTCAGCATCTGAAGGCTCTTGCTTAGTAGTAGGAACGAAAAACTTTGAGAAATACACTATAATCTCCTCAATCAATTATATAGTAATAAAGAGAGTAAATAATGAGAACTAATTTTTGCGGTGAATTAAATAAAAAATTTATTGGNAAAGANATAACTATATGTGGTTGGATTCACAGNAGAAGAGACCATGGAGGAGTAATATTCCTNGATATAAGAGATACAACGGGTATCGTTCAAGTAGTTATNAGACCAGAAGCCAAAGAAACTTTTAAAATNGCAGAACAAGTAAGATCTGAATTTGTATTAAAAGCTTCTGGTATTNTAGAAGAAAGGCCNGAAGATTCTGAAAANACAACACTTACAACAGGAGANATAGAAATTAATTGCAGTTCAATAGAAGTTCTTAATACTGCAGANACTCCAGCCTTTCCTTTAGATCAATCATCAGAAGTTGGTGAAGATGTAAGGCTAAAGCATCGTACGCTTGATCTCAGAAGGCCAGTTATGCAAGAAAATTTAAGNATAAAATCTAAACTTACAAAATCTATTAGAGATTATCTAGAAAAACATTCTTTTGTTGATATTGAGACTCCTATCCTAACTAAAGCCACCCCAGAAGGGGCTCGCGATTATTTGGTTCCAAGCAGAACAAATCCTGGAAACTTTTTTGCCTTACCNCAGTCTCCGCAATTATTTAAACAGATGCTAATGATTTCTGGATTTGATAGATATTATCAAATTGCAAGATGTTTTCGAGATGAAGATTTAAGGGCTGATCGACAACCAGAATTTTCTCAGATTGATATAGAGGCCTCTTTTGTNGAAGAAAATGATGTAATGAAAATATCAGAGGGCATGGTTAAACATGCTTTTGAAGAAGTGCTTAATTTTAAAATAAAAGAAGTTCCAAAAATAAAGTGGTCTGATGCTATGGAGCATTATGGTTCAGATAAGCCAGANTTAAGAAATCCATTAAGACTTGTGGAAATAGCTGAAATTTTTAAAGAAGAAGAATTTAAAGTTTTTTCAGATCCTGCGAATGATAAAGAATCTAGGATAGCGGCTTTAGTGATTGAAAACGGAGANAGNATAGGAAGAGGTCAGATTGACAGATATACAGATTTTGTAAAAGAATTTGGCGCTAAAGGTTTGGCNTATATAAGAGTAGAAGAAGCTAATATATCTGGATTAAACTCCCCAATTCTTAAGTATCTTTCTGAAAAGTGTTTAGAAAGCATCTTAAACGATTTAANTCTTAAAAAAGGCTCTTTAGTTTTTTTTGGAGCTGGNGACAAGAAGACGGTTAACGATTATATGAGCAAACTTCTTTCTAGAATTGGCGAAGATCTTAATTTATTAGAAGATGGGTATAAATTCTGTTGGGTAACTGATTTTCCAATGTTTGAGAAATCTTCAGACGGNTCTTTAACTTCCTTACATCATCCATTTACTAGTCCTGAAGAAAAAGATCCCAAGAAATTAGCAAAGATTGACCCTCTNCAAATGAATTCAAGAGCATACGATATGGTTGTTAATGGAGTTGAAATAGGTGGTGGATCAATTCGTATTCATAGAAATGAAATTCAAGCAGAAATTTTTTCAATNTTAGGCTTAACTGAAGAAGAAGCAAATGAAAAATTTGGCTTCTTTTTAAGAGCATTNAAAACTGGATGTCCTCCTCATGGTGGAATAGCTTTTGGTCTTGATAGGCTCGCAATGATTATGACTGGTTCTGATTCTATAAGAGATGTTATTGCGTTTCCTAAAACTCAATCAGCACTTTGTCTTCTTACTGAGGCNCCTGGATCAGTTCCTGACGAAAGTTTAGAGGAGCTAAAAATAGAAAGGAAAGAAGATTAATGGCTGGCCATTCTAAGTGGGCAAATATAAAGCATCGCAAAGCAAGACAAGATGCAAAAAGAGGNGCTGCATTCACTAAAATAATAAGAGAATTAACAGTTGCTGCAAAAGATGGCGGTCCGGTGATTGAGGATAACCCAAGATTACGATTAGCCTATGATAAAGCTTTGTCTGCTAATATGGCTAAGGACACTATAAATAGAGCTATACAGAGAGGAGCTGGAGGTCAAGAAGGCCAGAATCTTGAAGAGGTTATATATGAGGGNTATGCTCCTGGCGGTATAGCAGTGTATATAAAAACTTTAACTGACAATAAAAATAGAACGGTTTCAGAAATTAGGCANGCTTTCACCAAATATGGNGGTAATTTAGGAACTGCAGGAAGTGTAGCGTACTTATTNGAAGCAATCGGTAAANTATTAGTGAAGTCAGATGCNNCAGATGAAGAATTATATGAAGTTGCTATAGAAAATGGAGCAAATGATATAAATGATATAGATGGAAGTAAAACAGAGATTGTATGTGACCCAAAAAACATTGCAGAANTAAAAGAAATGGTTGAGAAAGCTGGATTTGACATTGAAGCATCTGAAGTAGTTATGGAGGCAGAAAACAATATATCTCTGGATGAAGAACAATCAGANAAGAACATGAAATTGACAGANGCACTTGAAGATCTTGATGACGTTCAAGAAGTTTTTACAAATGCAGACNTAGACGAATCGGTATTTACAGAATGACAATAAATCAGAGAAAAAAAGGACATGACTTTGAAAGAAAAATTGCAAAAAAATTGCAACAAGATTTAGANTTGATTAAGCCAGTTCGAAGAATACTAAATCAATATCAGGAAAAAAATCATCCAGANTTGAAGCTTGGCAGATGGAATATTGAGTGCAAAGCATACAAAAAAGGTTTTGAGCCACCATCAGCATGGTGGGATCAAGTANTAAGTGTAACTAAAGAAGGAGAATTTCCTGCTCTTNTTTATAAATTTGATAATAAGCCTATAAGAATTAGAGTGTTCGCAAAAAATGTCAATGAAGTGCTTGAGGATGAATCAAAAGTATTAGATCTGAACTGGGACAGTTTTACATACTTATTAAGAAACCTTTATTCTAGAGATTTGGAGATACATGAAGAATGAATGTTGANGGAATAGAATTANTGCTTCAAGCATCTTTGCCTGTTCAGATAATACTTGTTGTTTTATGTATTGCATCAGTANCATCTTGGGTTCTGATTTTTGAAAAATATTTCACATTATCAAGATCAACAAAAACTTCCCATGAACTTGAAGATCGTTTTTGGCAAGGAGAGAAAATAGCTGACTTATATACTGAACTCAAAGAGAAGGATGTTTCTGAACTTGAATCATCAGAACTTNTCTTAGTGACGACATTTGAAGAATTGAAGCAAAAAAGAAAAACAGCTCAATCCGTTGAGTCTGCAGAAAGATTGATTAGAGTAGTTGCAAGCAGAGAGGAAGAAAGACTTTCTAATAATTTATCTTTATTAGCAACTATAAGTTCTAGTGCACCATATATAGGATTATTAGGTACTGTCATAGGCATAATAAATGCTTTTCAAGGCTTATCAACTACATCTCAGTTAACGCTAAGCTCTGTTGCACCTGGCATTTCAGAAGCGCTAATAGCGACTGCAGTTGGTTTATTAGCAGCAATACCAGCATTGATAGCTTATAACCAATTTTCAAAACAGCTAGATAATTTGATTAATGGTTCCTTAGCGTTTGCCGAAGAACTGATAACTCAAATTGGAAAAGAAAAATAATGTTGCTTGAAAAAAAGACTAGAGCAAGCTCAAAAATAATTAATGAAATTAATGTAGTTCCTTATGTTGATATCATGCTTGTTCTTCTCGTAATTTTTATGGTTGTAACTCCACTTGCAATACAAGGCTTAGATATTAACCTTCCAAAAACACAAGCCGATCAAATAGAGTTAGAACAATCTCAACCATTCATAATTGAGGTAAATGAAAACGGCTTTTATTTTATAGAAGAGGACGGAGGTTTTGTTCAGNTATCTCTAGGTTTCATTGAGGATAGATTTAGCAGAGTAATAGCAGCAAATCCCCAAATTGAAATTATTGTGAGAGGAGATCAAGAAACCTCATATCAATCTATAGCAGAACTTTTAAGTGTTCTTCAAGCTAATGGCGCAACTAACTTCTCATTGGCCACTCAACCATGATTAAATGGTTTTCAGCACTGATTTTATCTATTTTGGTGCATGCCTTAATTTTTTTAATTTATAGTTTTTTAGATTCAGTTCAAGAAGAAACTACAGATAGGAAAATCACTAATGTAAATTTTGTGCAGCCAGAAAAAAAAGAAACAAAACCTAAAAGAACTACNAATAAAAAAGAAATAAAACCTAAAAAAAAATCTGAGATAGGAGAGAATAAAAAAGAATTTGAAAAACCAATAATAAAAGATCTNGATGAGTATTTAATTGAAGAACAACAGCAAGATGCTTTCAATGAAAAATTAGATCAAGTTGAACAAATTAGCGCAAAAGTTATCAAAGATATTGAGAGTATTTGGATAAGGCCAAATAATATTAAGAAGGGAATGTATGCAGAATTTAATNTATCTATAGATCGATTAGGAAATATAAATAAATTTGACATTAAACGTTCAAGNGGAAGTGAAACTTTTGATAGAGCTGCAATGAATGCAATAAAAAAATATCAAAAAATAAAATATATTAGAGATGTTGATGAAGAAACATATAGAATTTATTTTGCAAATTTTACATTAAGGTTTAAACCAGAATGACCAGGATTTTTTATTTAATTTTTATAAATTTATTTTTGCATTCAGAATTAGTATTAGAAATTACTGAAAGTGCAAATCAGCCTGTAAAAATAGCGGTCTTACAGAAAAATGACAGCTCATTTAAGGGCCAACAGATTGTAAGCATTATTTCGAATGATTTAAAAAGGACAGGAGAATTTGAAGTATTGAGCTCCGATCAACTTTTAAGTATTCCTCTAAATGAATCTGAAGTTATACAAAGAGATTGGTTATTGCTTGATGTTGATTCAATANTTTTCATAGAAACTAATGAAGATGATAATAATCTAGACATTAATTACTCAATTTTTAATGTAAGTTACAACGAAATTGAAGATAAGCGAAGAGTNTTAGGGTTGCCAGANGGCATTAGACAATCNAGTCATTATGTTTCAGATGGAATATATGAATTCTTTTTTGGNATAGAAGGAGTATCCTCAACAAAATTAATGTATGTAATGAAAAATTCTGATATTCATCGACTCATGATAAGTGATGCAGATGGATTNAATGAACAGATACTGCTTAAATCTAATAAATCAATAATATCTCCAGCATGGTCATCGGATGCAAAGGATATTGCCTATGTTTCTTTTGAAAATAATAGAGCTCAAGTTTTTACTCAGAATCTAGAATCAGGGAANAGAGAACTTATATTAAGCTNAAATTCTTCTGTAAGNTCTCCAGCATGGTCACCCAATAAAAAATATCTAGCACTTACATCTACTATGGATGGAAACTCAGAAATTTATCTTGTTGAGTTAAAAACAAAAAAGGTTTCTCGACTAACTGANAATATNTCAATTGATACTGAACCAGCATGGTCTACTGATGGAAGAAAGATTATTTTCACATCAGATAGAGCAGGATCTCCTCAAATATATGAAATAGATATAAGGACGAAAATAAAGCGGAGATTAACTACTGAAGGAAATTATAATGCCAGAGCATCATATCTAAATAAAAATGAAATAGTTTTTGTGCATAGAGGTGCTGAGAATTTTAATATCGCCAAATTGAATTTAAAAACAAGNGATTTAGAAGTGCTAACATCAACACAAAATGATGAAAGTCCATGCATTGCACCAAATGGGAATGTTATAATCTATGCAACAAAAGATGGTAGCCTTTCTTATCTAGCTGGCGTTAATATAAGNAGTAAGGTTAAATTTAGATTGCCAGCTTTATATGGGGAGCTAAAGGAACCAGCTTGGTCACCATTTTTGAGGTAATTATGAAAAATATTTATATTTCTTTATTTTCTATTCTATTTATATTCGCTTGTTCATCTGTTGANACTGTCGATGTACAAGAAACTAAGACTGTAGATTTAACTTCACCTGAATCTGATTCAAGAAGTTCAATGAGCGANCTTGATATAGGTGAACCACATACCAAAGTATTCTTTGATTATGATGACGATACATTGAGAGAAGATGCATTAAGTGATTTACTTGCAATCTCAAGATTAATGAAAGAAAACTCTAGGTATACACTTTTAGTTGAGGGTCATGCCGATGAGCGTGGAACAAGAGAGTATAATTTAGCGTTGAGTGAAAGAAGAGCAAAGGCAGTTGAAGACTTTCTAGTAGCATCTGGAGTCTCTTCATTCAATATAGAAGTTGTCGGATATGGTGAAGAAAAGCCANTAGATGTTGCTTCGAATGAATCTGCTTGGTCAAAGAATAGAAGAGCAGAACTCTTTTTTATTAAGTAGTGAGATATCTATTTACTCTCTTTCTAATCAGTCCTCTGATTTTTTCTCAGAGCGATGAAGATAAAGAATTTATAGAGCTTTATCTCAAAATTCAATCTTTAGAAAAAGAAATTGCCTTACTTAGAAATGAGGTAGAGATCCTAGAAACCCAAGTAAAATTTTATCAAGAAAAGAATATTGAATTAATAGACGAAATTGACTCTAAGCTCATCTCACTTATGTCAGTTGAAGACTTAAAATCTTTTGATTCTAAAGAAACCCCTCAATTACAAACTTTAAATAGTTATGAGCAGGCTATTGTCTTGATTCAGAAGGGAAATTTAGACGAGGCATTAACAGCACTTAATGTTTATGTCCAAAATGCAGAAGAATCAGATGAAACCCCATTAGCTTATTTTTGGCTGGGTGAAATAAATTTAAGTAATGGAAATCTTGCTGTTGCTACACAAAATTTCAATACTTTAGTGGGTCTTTATCCTGCACATTGGAGAGTGCCTCTAGCAAAGTATAAACTAGGCACTATATATCTTGAGCAAGGAGATAAAGATAGAGCAATAGCTCAATTCGAAAGCGTTATAAAAGATTTTCCTGAAAGTTCAGCAGCAAAAGCTTCCAGAGAATCCTTAAGTAGTTTAGAATAAGTCCGTTCAAATTTGGGTCGTTAGCTCAGCTGGTAGAGCACCGGGCTTTTAACCCGTTGGTCATAGGTTCGAATCCTATACGACCCACCAAATTTGTGTCTATTTATTGATCTTTTTAATTGCTTTTAAAGAGTTGTAAAACAAACAAACTAATGTAACATAACTGTTATATTCGAAAGCTTGGACTATGCATTTTAAAAAGAAACTTAGTTTATTAATTTCTGCATTATCAACAGTTATATTGGTTGCATGTGGAGGCGGAGGCGGAAGCTCAGCACCAACACCGGCACCAACACCGGCACCAACACCGGCACCAACACCAGCACCAACACCAGCGCCAACACCAGCACCAACACCAGCACCTTCTGGTTTAGCTGTGGGGGGTGATATAGGTGTTAGTGGACCTTTTGCTTTAGATTCAGATGTTAATAGCCCAGATATTACGAATGTTGAAAATGGATTTACTAATAGAGCTCAATTTGTAGAAGATAACGCAACAATTTTAGGATGGATGGGTGGTAGTGATGAATTAGAAGTATTCCAGGTCATAGCTCAGAGCGAAGGCTCCGTTGCCTTAGAACTAGAGATAATAAATCACGATGGCGACAGTGGTGACACTACAAACAATACTGATATAGATATTTATGTAGTTGATACGGATGAAGAAACTGTTTCTTCAGGAGCAGGTCTAGGTAAAACGGAAACAGCTGAATTACCAGCAGGTAATGGAACAATTTATTATTTAATTATTGATCACTGGCGAGGGTATAACTCAGTTCCTTCATCTTATGTAATAACTCAGACACCAAATTTTGCAACTTCTACTGATCAGAAAGAAGCAGTAGACAGATCTAATTCTGACTTCAGTTTAGACCAAATATTAGTTGTTAAGAAATCAATGCCACCTGAAATGATTGTTGATTTTAATGCAACTGAGAATGAGCTTTTAGAATCAATGGGCAATAGGTCAGGAGGCTTAGTTGAAATTACTCCTATAGAGTTAAGTGAAATGGCAGGACTTCCTTCAGATGAAGGCTACTCTTCAAGACTAAAAGAAGACTTCCCGAATGCTTATAAAAAAGGTAGATGGCAGAAAGCCCTATCTATTCTACAATCTAGATCACCTAACTTAGCAATAGAGCCAGATTGGAACATGTATACTCATGCAGATCCATTTGTAGCAGATCCTAGCTATAACACTTATCAATGGTGGAATTTCGATGTAACTAATCTCCCAGAAGGTTTGGATATTATCGGCCAGGAAGTCAAACCAATAAACGTTGGAGTTCTTGATTCAGGAAGTCCAAGCCTAGATGATCCAAGTTTTGCAAGATCAACTTTTCTTCCAGATTGGGGTTGGGATATGGAAGACAATGATACTGATCCGATGGACGAAGAATTTTTATTGTCAGACTTTAGTCATGGAATTCATGTTGGCAGCACAATTGCGATGTTAAATGATGGTCTAGATGGCAATGGGATGGGCGCTAGGATAACTCCAATCAGAGTTTGTTATCAGGGTGGTTGTGGAAATACTTATGATGCTTACTTATTTGTCAATGGCGATGCTAATCAATCAAATACTTATTTCAAGGAAAGAGTAGCAGACAATCAAGGTGTACCGGTTAGTCAGGTAACTGAAAAATTACATTCAATAAATATGAGTTATGGTGGAGGTGGTAGTCAAACTTCACAAGCTTGCGTTAAATTAGCAGAACTATCTGAAAATGGGATATTAGTAGTTTCATCATCAGGTAATAGTGGCATAGGATCTATTGGATACCCTTCATCCTGTCCAACTGTCTATTCTATTGGCGCAACTAATGGAACAGATAGAAGATCAAGCTATTCTTCAACAAATCAATATATAGACTTTGCTGCTCCAGGGGGAGAATACTCAGATTGGAACGGTGATGGTGTTGATGATTTGGTTTACGCCTATGCTTATTGGGAAAATTATGTCATGAATAGCAATAATGGTAATTTCATGATTGGTGCTCAAGGAACTTCAATGGCTTCGCCACATGCAGCTGGAATACTTGGTCTAATTAAATATTATTACGAGGAAGTTGCCAAACCATTCGAAACAAACACATCATTACCAACAGTACTTAAATACACTCAAGTAGATAAGATGTTAAGAGCTAATCTACTTACCAATGATGTGAATAAAGAAGCAAGAGATAATGATCCAACTGCTAGACCAGGCTGGGATGAGCATCTAGGTTTCGGAATAATTGATTTAGAGAAGGGTCTTAAATCAATTAACGCTTTTAATAGTGGTTACTTTACTAGTTTTGATAATCTTCCTTATTATGAAGGTCCAGCATTAGTATCTTTAGATGCAGCTAGTTCATATGAAGGAACATTTACTTTAACACCTAATGGTGCTGCTGGTGCAGGCTTTAATACAGTCACGTACACTTATGTAGATGAATTCCTAGACGTAACCAATAATGGTTCTACTTATACAGTTAAGAAAGATCCAGATTATTCATGGGCAGGTTGGGTGAATACACCAATTACTTTTAGTTTCCCAATGGAAGCTGGAGCAGGTGTTCCATATGACGGCTATGAACTGCTATCAGTTGGAGTTAATGTGATATTCCATGTAATAGGAAGCGCATACGATGTTAATTTCCCAACTCTTAAAGCTCGTCTACTTGATGATGTTGGAATATTGGTTGCTGAATCCACTTCCTCAGTCACTGATGGAGTAGGAGCATTTGTTTTTGATGAATTAACAGCAGGAACCTATAGATTAACAATTGGTTCAGATATAAATGGAGATAACTCATGGGGTGGCCCTGGAGAAATGTCTGGCTCTAGCGATTTATTTCAAATTACAGATACAAATGTAACTGTGGACATAAATCTTGCTCCTGAGAAAACAGGAGTTGCCAATAGTGCTCCTGAAATAACTTCCACTCCAACTACAGTTGCTTTTGTAGGGCAATCATACATATATGGTGTAGAAGCTTCAGATGCGGATGGTGACGATCTCACATACACATTAACTGTATTTGATTCATCTGGAAATGAAGTTGACTCTTTCTTATCCTTTGGAGCCTTTCCATGGCCCGCAACAACTTTATCAGGAACACCAACGGCCGATGATGTAGGTGTTTACACTGTGAGAATCGTAGTAACAGATGGTACTGATGCTGCTGTTCAAGAGTACTCCTTAGAAGTTAAGCAAAGCTAATCTTTAATGAGAAAGGAAAAAGATTCCATGATGGAAGATTTTTTTAGTTCAATCACACCAAAATACAATTTCGGTGATAGAAGACTACCAAAAGAACCTGATTATTCTCAAGATGATTATTGGGCAGCCTTACCAACTTTACCTTCAGTAGCAGAGTTATTTCCTAAAGAATTAAAAAAGGAAAGCAAAGAAAAAGAAGTAGATTGTTTTTTTATTCATCCCACTGGTTTTTTTCTTGAAGATTGGAATTTTGCTATCTCAAAAGATACATCAACATTTCAAAGAACTGAATTAATGCTTGCAACTCAAGCATCTATTTTTAATGAGACTGCCAACATCTATGCTCCTGAGTACAGGCAAGCAACTTTTGCTGCGATTGCTACAAACTTAGAACAAAATAGTGTTAGCTCATTAGAGTTAGCTTACCAAGATGTAAAAAATTCTTTTTCTTATTACATTGATAATTTTGCAAATAATAGACCATTAATTTTAGCCTCACATAGTCAAGGATCTCTCCATGCCCAAAGATTGTTATCAGAAGAATGTTTTAAGAGCTATTTCGATAGGAATTTAATTGTTGCTTATCTTATAGGATATCCTCTTGAAGAGGATTACCTTGATTTTCAAAATTACAAAATATCCTCTTCCGAAGATCAAATTAAAGCTGTAATTCAATTTCAGACTGTAGGAGAAGGAGCAAAGAGAGAAAAGTTAAAATATTGGATGTATGATGGCAGTGGTTATTCATTACAACCAATTAAAAAGCTTGCAACAACAAACCCTATTTCTTGGGATTCTTCATTAGATTGGCATAAATCAGAATTTGATTCTTTGGTAATGCCAAAAATTTCAGGAGTTTCGGTTTTAATGGACTATCATCGTGCTGAAAGTAATGAAAGTTCAATAAAAGACATATGGTTGCCATCAAACCAAAATTTTTCTGCAAAAATAAGTGATGATGGATACCTTGAAACAAATGGTCCCACAATAGATAGAATTTTGGGCAAAGTTATTGGCTGGGATAAAGATCTGCATGTATGGGACTACCAAATTTTTTGGAATCATATAAGAAAGAATGTTAAAAAAAGAGTAGATGCCTTTTTAGGAAAATAATTGAAACTTAATAATCTAGAAAAAATTTCATTCGGACTTGGTGGAGGAGTTAATGCCATAAAGACTGATTTCTTTGTCTTTTATCTAGGTGTTTATTATTTAACAATTATTGGATTGAGCCCTTTACTCACAGGTATCGCATTATTTATAGCTTTAATTTTTGATGCCATAACAGATCCTCTGATAGGGGCATTTTCAGATCGACTAAAAACCAAATACGGTCGCCGTCATTTACTTATGGCACTATCTTTAATACCGATATCATTAAGCTATATCCTGCTTTTTATTCCTGATACTTCATGGGCACAAGATGAGATAAAACTTTTTCTTTGGCTACTTTGCTTTACAATTTTAACGAGATTCTCTGTAACTATTTTTGACATACCACATAGAGCATTAGCTGCTGAAATTCCTGATACATATGAAGATAAAGCAAAAATTATGTCCCTTAGAGAAGGTTTTCAATCTTTAATTGCACTTTCTCACTCTTTTATTATTCTACCTTTATTGAATTTTAGCTCTGATTCCTCTTCCTGGTTAAATGTAGGTCTTATAGGTGCATTTTTAATGTTTATCTTTGGGCTCATATCTATCATAGGCACAAAAAATTTAATACCTAACCTAAGAACATGGAATGAAGACATTAATTCCATACATAATTCAAGATGGAAAAAATTAAGCTCGGAATTAGGGCTCGTTTTTAAAAATAGAACCTTATTAATATTTCTTATTGGCTCAATATTTATACAAATTGCATGGGGTCTTGCTAACAGCTTAACACTTTTAACTAATACTCATTTTTGGGGACTTGAAACAGTTCAACTACAACAATTCATAATAGTTTACTTTTGCTCAACTATTTTTAGTTGGCTTATAACCCCAAAACTGGTGGAATTATTTGATAAGAAAAACATAGTAATTTTCAGCTTAGTCATTGTTGGGCTGTTCCAATCTTTACCCTTTTTGCTTTATAAATTTGGCTTAACACCACCACAAGGGAGTCAGGAACTAATTTTATTTTTATCATTTCCGCTTTTCTTGACAGGAACATTCTCTTTGGTGAGTTTAATGACGAGAGAAGCCATGATTCCAGATGTCATTGATGCAATACATTTGGAATCAAATATAAGACAAGATGCGACTATAAGTTCGCTGACTTCATTCTGCGCTAAATGTATGACAGGATTTGGACAATTTTTTTCAGGCTTTATTCTTTGGTTAATTGCTTTTCCAAGAGAAGCCAATGAACCTACACAGACTCAAGAAGAATTTCTAGCTTTTTTTCAAGGACCAATGATTTTGATTCTCTTTCTAATACCTATTTTTATATTTTCTTATTATTCAATAACAAGGAAAAAGCATAGAGAGATTAAAGAAGGTTTAGAGAATTCTTAACTTGGAGTTTATAATTTAAATTTATTAAATTAAGGGCTTAAAAATGGATGTAAAAGAAGCAATAAATAAAAGACGTTCAGTAAGAGCTTTTTTAGATAAAGAAGTTGATATTGAAACCGTAAAAGATATTTTAGAGATCTCTAAAAGAGCACCATCAGGGGTAAATTCACAACCTTGGAAAGTTTATGTCTTAATGGGAGAAGCAAAAAATAAATTAGTAAAAGAGGCTTGTGAGAAATTTGATAAAGGTGAAATGGAAAAAGAACTCTATCAAGTTTATCCAGAAGAAAGACCAGATTGGTATAAGGCTAGACAAAGGAGTACAGGTTTTGCTTTATATGGAGCACTTGGCATTGGCAAAGAAGATATGGACAAAAGAATTGCTCAAGCAAAAAAGAATTATGAATTTTTTGGAGCACCAGTGGGGCTTTTTATAACTGTAAATAAAGCTGTTGGCCCAAATGGTTGGGGTCATGTCGGTCATTTTATTCAAAATGTATGCTTAGCTGCTGTAGGAGCAGGATTGGGAACATGCCTTCAAGAAGCATGGGCAGGACTACCAACATTAGTAAAAGATCATGTTGGTCATGGCGATGATGAAATACTTTGGTGTGGAATTGCCTTAGGTTATGAAGATGTTAACCATCCAGCAAATAGTTTTGTAACAGAGAGAGAGGAACTCGAAAGTTACGCGAAAATACTAGAATGAAAGAATTTAGTCACCCTAGTCAACACGGCAATCTAAGAGGTGTTATATGGGATGACGTTCAAAATCCAATTGGAACTGTTCAGATAGCTCATGGTCTTGCTGAATATCATGGACGATATATTGAGACTGCAAAATTTTTAAATAGTTTGGGCTATATAGTCTACTGTAATGATCATTTAGGCCATGGCTTGCATATCTCTGATGGCAAGCTTAAGGGTTATTTCAAAGAAGAGGGAGGTTATGATGCTGTTGTAGATCAGTTAGCTGAAATGAATTCACATATTCGGAAAGAAAATCCTTCGTTAAATCATTATATTTTAAGTCATAGTCTTGGAACTCCTTTGACTTTATCTCTGCTTCAAAGAAATGTTTCTTTTCATGGAGTAGTTTTAAGTGCGCCATTTAGCATAACTCCAGGCCTTCTTTTTTTAAATAATTTGCTTTTATGGCCAGAATATACCTTCAATGATAGAAAATCTATTAGCAATGAAATGGAAAAACATACAACTTTAAAACATAACTCTTTCTTCGAACCCAATAGAACTACTCATGATTTTCTTTCAAGAGATGAGGTTAAAGTAGATGAATATATTGCTGATCCATATTGCGGCTTTCCTAAAACTATTCAGCTATGGAAAGATCTAGTTGTGGGCTTTAAAAATCTTTGGACTAAAAAAAGCTTTTCTTCTATGGATGCAAAAACCCCATTTCTAGTTTTAACAGGAAGTGAAGACCCGATTAATGATAAAGGTAAACAAGCTCAAGAAATATCAAATTTATTAATTGATTGTGGTTTTAAAGCAGAATTTAAGTCATATGAGGGAATGAGACACGAACCTCTTACAGAAATACAAAGAGATACTGTGATGCATAAGATAAAAGAATTTTTTGGATCTAATATTTAATTTCTTCTTCTATTAGGTTGAACATAGGTTTGAAGAATTAAAATTCTTTCAGTAATTATCTCCCTAATTTTAAAATTATTTCTGGCAATTCTTCTTGCTTCTTGTAGATCTCTTAATGCTTCTTCATACCTTCCTGAATAGAAAAGAAATTCACTATTAGTGAGATGATAGCCGAGCATATTATTGCTACTTTTTTGCACTGCACTTAAATCTTTCAATAAATTTATATCTACAGGGCGATAGAATTTTATATCTTCTAGAATCTGTTCTGCAGCAATATAGTCTTCTTCTAATATATGTGCATTAGCGAGATTGTAGCTAAGAGGATAATTGCCCAGTGATACATCTAGAAGTTTCTTAGTGTAGTCTTTGCTTTTTCGAACATTACCCGATTCTGTATAAACCTCCGCAATTGTTGTTTTTATAATTAGATTGTCTGGGTATTTGGCTTCCAGCAACTCAAGAATTTCAATTGCTTTTGTAAAATTTAATTTCTTCTTTTCTAAAAGAGAAGCAAAATAGAGATCTTCATCAGTTTCTCCAATTTCTTTCTCGAAAGCCTTTATTGAAAGATTATCAGTCATCAAAAACTTAACCCTTTGTTTGATCAATTTAAAATTTAAACTATCTACTGTGCCACCAGTAGAGCCTCTTGCTCTTTCACGTGATTCTGTGATTCTTCTAGTTGTAATTGGGTGAGTTAAAAGAAATTCTGGAATATTATCACCACTCAATCGTCTTAATTCTTGCATGTTTTTGAACATTTCTGCCATCTCGTTTGTGTCATATCCAGAGTTTTCTAGAGTTACAAAGCCTTCTCGATCTGCTTCAGTTTCATATAGNCTCGAGAATCTTAATTGTTGTGATGCAAGAAGTCCCTGTCCTCCCAGTATGGCTGCTGGACTTCTCGTTGTAACCGCAACAACAATTGAAGCCAATATTGCTGCCATGCTAGCGTTACTTCTGTCACTACTTTCAAGAATTTGTCTAGCAAAGTGTCTTTGACTTAAGTGAGCTAATTCATGTGAAACTACAGAAGCAAACTGNGCCTCATTATCAGAATGCTTAAATAAGCCTGCATTAATTCCAATTATTCCACCAGGAGCAGCAAANGCATTTAGGTTATTATCTTCAATTAGCAATACCTCGAATGTTTTTTTGCTTACTTTGCTGTTCTCACCAATTTTATAAATAAATAATTCTGTCCATTCTTGAACAATTGGATCATAAAGTATTTTTGCATCCTTCTTCAGGTCACGNAGAAATTGTCTTCCAAGAGCTTGTTCTTCAGTTTCAGATACAGCACCACTAAGTCTGTCTCCTATTAACGGTAGTTCAATTGTTTTTTCTTGTGCAATAACAATATTTGCAAATACTATGCATATAANAAAATGAATTGTTTTTTTAATCATAAGAGTTAACTATAATTATTTGATAACGATTTTATAGGAAAATTCAATAAAATGAGATTAAATAATTTATTAAAGAACCAACAGTTAATGTTTCTTTTTACAATTCTGGCCGTTGGATTCTTTTCTTTGTGGGTAGTTGGCGACTTATCCTCGTTTATATTAACAAGTATAGTTTTAGCCTTTTTATTTAATCCAATCCATGTTTATTTCACTAAAATTGGTGTTCCAAAGCGAATAAGCGTGNTCATTACATTTATGATTGCAATTCTATTAGCATTCTTATTTTTAATAATATTTATACCTCTTTTTGTAAATGAGGCTCAAAGATATCTTTCTGAAATTCCAAGTTTTTCATTTTTNCAAGAACCATTGAGGGATTTTTTAGGCCAAATTAATGCTCCTATNGAATCAATAGAAGGTGCTCAAAGCTTATTATCAGATATAAGTGGTTTAGCTTCTGATGCGTTATCTTTTGGTCTATCTAGAATACAAGAGACATGGAACCTTTTCCTCGGAATCACTCTTGTTCCTATCTTTCTTTTTTTCTGGTTGTGGGATACAGACACATTATCTTCTGGATTTTCAGCGCTTGTACCTAAAAAAAGGAAATTCTTGGTTAGAGTTTGGAATGAAACAAATGATCAGGTACAAAATTATTTCAAAGGAAAATTTATTGAAGTANTTGTAGTNGGTNTTGCAGGAAGTTTAATGTTTTGGGCGCTTGGTTTGGATAGTCCAGTTTTAGTGGGCACAACATTAGGCCTTAGTCAGCTGATACCTTTTTTTGGACCCGTATTTATGACATTTCCGATANTGGCAGTTTCGCTAGCTCAATTTGGCTTTGAGCCTTATGTGCTAGTCATTTTCCTTGCCTTTGTAATTCTGCAATTTATAGATGGAAACATATTTTTACCTATCTTAATGGCTGGAGTAGTTAAATTGCCAGCAGTAGTAGTGTTACTTTCAGTNTTCTTTTTTGGTGCAATTTTTGGAATTTGGGGAATATTTTTTGCTGTACCATTATCCAGTTTCATAAAATCAATTATGGATAACTGGAAATTTCTTGACTCTTAACCTAGAGAGCTTAGNGTCTGATAAACATCTTCTACATGACCAGGAACTTTAACACCTCGCCATTCTTTTACTATTACNCCATCTGGATCAATTAGAAAAGTGCTTCTTTCTATTCCCATGTATTTTCTTCCATACATCGATTTTTCTTTCATTACTCCATAGGCGTTACACATATCNTCATTTGGATCTGATATTAATGGAAAATTTAAAGATTCTTTTTCTTGAAAACTTTTATGAGATTTAATTGAATCTCTTGAAACTCCAACTATGACACAATTTTTTGCTTTAAACTTTTTTGCNTAATCTCTAAAATCTTGACTTTCTAAAGTGCATCCAGAAGTTTTATCTTTTGGATAAAAGTATATTACGAGGTATTTTCCTTTGAAGTCATCCAGACTTAAATGCTCGTTTTCATCAATTAAGCCTAAAAAACTTGGTGCTTTTGTTTTATCATTCATGAATAGATTATAGGAAAAAATATTTTGAAAGGAAGTATCGTAGCAATTGTNACTCCAATGGATCACAAGGGATCAATTGATTTTGATTCATTTAGTAGACTGATTAAATTTCATGAAGATTCAGNAACTGATGGAATTGTGCTTGTTGGAACCACTGGAGAGTCAGCAACACTTAATAAGGAAGAGAGAGAAGAGATATTTAAATTTGCAGCTGAATTAACACATATTCCCTTAATGGCAGGAATAGGAAGCTCTTCAACATTAGAGNCTTGTGAGCTAGCAGAAGTAGCCTTGAANCATGGAATAATTGAATGTTTGGCAGTGACACCTTACTACAATAAACCCTCTCAAAAAGGATTATCTCTTCATTATAAAGAGCTATGTAAAACCGAGGCGAATATAACTCTATACAANGTTCCAGGAAGGACAGGAGTCGATCTTTTGCCTAAAACTGTTTTTGATCTTATTGAAATAGAAAATATCACAGGCATTAAAGAAGCTGTAAATACTNCTGATAGATTTGAAGATCTCTTAAAGGTAAAAGCAGCAAGACCTGAATTCTCCTTGCTATCGGGAGATGATCCAACATTTGTAAGTTTTATGAAANAAGGAGCTGATGGAATTATTTCTGTAGCGGCAAACGTAATGCCNAAACAAATAAAGAAATTAAGTGATCTATGTTTTTCTAAGGAATTTGAAGAGGCAGAAGCAATCAATGAAAAATATTTAAACCTTTATGAACTTTTATTTACAGAAGCAAGTCCAAGTCCTTGTAAATTCTTACTTGAAAAAATGTCGTTACTAGAGAATAATCTTAGATTACCTTTACACCCACTCTCGGAGGAATTTAAGGAAGAAATATATGAAGCTTTTAACAAAATTTAGTTTTTTAATTTTTGGAATACTTATTCTAGAAAGTTGTTCAGTAACAGAGAATACTGAGAAGTATTGTCCNGAAGATGGCTGTTTATTGGTTAGAGAGAATCCAAATGACAGGTNCAATGAAGAGGNAGCCAAATCAGATATTGAGCAAGANTTCGAAGCATTAGAAGTTTCAAATGATTTTCCNTACCCACCAGAAGGCCAAAGTTATTTAAAAGAAGGTTTAGTGCCCAGACCAAAAAAAATATTTTCNTCNGAAGGNTCTGAAAGTGTTGAGGTTCGTAGATTGGGAGGCATCTATTGGATATACATGGAAGCATTACCATCAAAGACATGGCCTNTAATGAAAGATTATCTATTTGATANTCAATANAATCTAATTTTTGAGAGTGCTGAAAGCGGAAAAATAACAGCAGAAAAATCTGCTGACAANATGTTTGTCACGTTAGAGCATGGAATAAAAAANAATAGTTCAGAAATCTATTTATCCAATGAAGANAAAACAAGCAAAGATCAGGAATTTTTTGAACAAATGGCATCCTATTTATCTGAAAATCTGCCAGGCTATCAGGGTGATTCAATTGCAGCACAAGGCNTGAACTTAAANAAAAAAGCAAGAATTGTTTATGTAAAAAAAGAAATAGGTATTGAATTTAGGCTGCCATTTGAAAGAACTTGGTCNGCAATTTCTAGAGCAGTTGAGAAAGCAGGATATGAAGTCTCTGATAGAAATAGAGAATTAAGATACATTCAAATTAAAGTTAAAAAAGAAAATACAGGATGGTTAAATAATCTTTTTTCTCCTGTAAATANTGAAAGATATTGTCCAGAGGGCGGATGTTTATTTGATGGCGAGGAGAATGTTGATGCAGATTATGAGTTAATTTTTTCTGAATCCGANGAGAACACACTTTTAGAATTTAAAAAATTATCTAATACCAANATAACTGTCGATCAACTAGTTGATGAAATAAACGAATCATTATCATGATAGAGAAANTCAATCTTATTTCAGAAGGTAAAGCCAAATCACTTTACGAAACTCCTGATACATCCGAATTATTAATGGTGTATAGAGACGATACTTCAGCTTTTGATGGCAAGAAAAAAGAAGCATTAAAAGGCAAGGGAGAAATAAATAATAAGTTTAATGCCTTCATTATGGAGCATTTAGCTAATAATGGCGTTGAAACTCATTTTCTTAAATTAGTCGATAAAAATGAAAGTCTTGTAAAGCGACTTGATATGCTACCAGTTGAATGTGTCGTAAGAAATATTGCTACAGGATCATTGTGTAGAAGATTAGGAGTTGAGGAGGGCATTAAATTTGAAGAACCTCTTTTCGAGTTTTTTTTAAAAGATGATGATCTTGGAGATCCGCTTATAAATGATAATCATATAACAGCATTTGGTTGGGGAACTGAAAAAGAAATAGTAGAGATGAAAGAAATTACATTTAAAATCAATCATCTTCTTTGCACGCTTTTTAAGGAAGTGGGNCTAATTTTAGTTGACTATAAAGTTGAATATGGAAGATTTGGTAATGCTTTGATACTCGGTGATGAATTTACNCCAGATGGTTGCAGAATTTGGGATGCAGAAACAGGAGAAAGTTTAGATAAAGACAGGTTTAGAAAAGACCTTGGTGATGTAGTGGAATCCTATCAAATAGTAGCNCATAAATTAGGAATAACTCTTTAGTTTTTTACTCCAAACCCTACATTTCTTATAATAAGAATTATTATGAAAAATAAAGCTATATATTTTGACTATGCAGCNACAACTCCTGTTGATCCAAGAGTTGCNAAAAAAATGCATGAATGTTTATTGCTGGATGGAAANTTTGGTAATCCCGCGTCAAGATCTCATGAATTTGGATGGAAGGCAGAAGAAGTTGTTGAAAAAGCACGANTGCAAGTGGCAGATTTAATAAATGCAGATTCAAGAGAAATAGTTTGGACATCAGGAGCCACAGAATCAGATAACCTTGCCATAAAAGGCGCGGCTAAATTTTACAAAGATAGAGGAAATCATATTATTACCTCTAAGATNGAACACAAAGCTGTATTAGATCCCTGNAGACAGCTAGAGAGAGAAGGTTTCGAAGTAACGTATCTAGACCCAAATGAAGATGGAATAGTAACAGTAGAAGAGATAAGCAAACACGTTAAAGATGAAACAATCTTAATTTCATTGATGCATATAAATAATGAGTTAGGTTCAATTAATGATATTGAGGAAATAGGCAATTTTGCACGAGAAAAAAATATTATTTTTCATGTTGATGCAGCACAGAGTATTGGAAAGGTAGAAATAGATTTATCTAAACTAAATGTAGATTTAATGTCATTTTCAGCTCACAANTGCTATGGACCAAAAGGTATGGGGGCTTTGTACATAAGAAGAAAACCTAGAGTTAGGCTTGAAGCGCTTATACATGGTGGAGGCCATGAAAGAGGATTTAGATCAGGAACATTAGCAACTCACCAGATTGTTGGCATGGGNGAAGCTTTTAATTTAGCGAAAAAAGAAATGGCAAAAGATAATAAGAAGATCAAAGAACTATCAGANCTATTTTGGAATGAAATATCAGATATTGAAGAGATTGTATTAAATGGAAANAGAAAGAATAAAGTTGCAAACATAACAAATGTTAGTTTTTCATATGTTGAGGGCGAATCTTTGATAATGGCACTTAANGATGTAGCAGTTTCATCCGGTTCTGCATGTACTTCAGCAAGCTTGGAACCTTCTTATGTTCTTAGGGCTTTAGGAAGGCCTGATGAGTTAGCACATAGTTCAATTAGATTCTCTTTTGGTAGATTTACTACTAAAGAAGAAGTTAAAATGGTAGCAGAAACAACCAAGAGGGTGGTTGGACAACTTAGAGAATTGTCACCTTTATGGGATATGTACCTAGATGGTGTTGATCTTGAAAAAGTTGAATGGGCACCCCATTAAATAGATTATGGCTTATTCAAGAAAAGTAATAAAAAAGTT
>PBXH01000006.1 GCA_002727535.1 Gammaproteobacteria bacterium
CAAATACTATTTGAATGAAACGGATTTTAACAGGTATAACGCCAAGTGGCTATCCTCACTTAGGAAATTATATAGGAGCAATTAAACCTTCTCTAGAGCTATTGGATGAAAAATGTGAATCATTTTTGTTTATTGCTGATTTGCATGCTCTTATTAAAGTTTCGGATCCTGAACAATTAAATCAATTGACACATGGCATAGCAATGGCATGGATGGCATCAGGATTAGACCCCAAAAAAACATATTTCTATAGGCAATCTGACGTGCCAGAAATAACAGAATTGGCATGGATTCTAAGCTGTGTAACAGAGAAGGGGCTTCTTAACCGAGCACATGCATATAAAGCTGCAACTGATGTTAATAAAGAAAGTGGTAAGAAAGATACTGATGAAGGAATCTCAATGGGACTTTTTTCTTACCCGCTACTTATGGCTTGCGATATCTTGACTCCAAATGCAACTCACGTACCAGTAGGAAAAGATCAGAAGCAACATCTTGAAATAGCACGTGATATTGCTGAAAAATTCAATAAAAAATATGGAGAGGTTTTCAATATACCTGAAGCTGTTATAAACGAAGAAAAAACAGTGCTTGGCACAGATGGGCGAAAAATGTCTAAAAGCTACAATAATATCGTTCCTATTCTTTCTTCTGAAAAGGATCTAAAAAAATCGGTTATGTCGATAGTTACTAATTCCCAGGAGCCAGGAGAAAAGAAAGATTGGAAAGATAATACTCTTTTTTCAATATATAGTTCTTTTGCTACTGAAAGCCAAATAAGTGATATGAAACACAAGTATGAAGATGGTATTGGCTGGGGAGATGCAAAGAATATTGTATTTAGTGATCTAAATGACTTGATTACGCCTATTAGAGACAAATATCTAGAACTAGAATCGAAAAAATCTGAAACAGAAGAGATTCTACAAACCAACGCTAAAGAAGTAAGAGTTCATACTCAATCTCTGATTAAAAAAGTAAAAGAACTTGTTGGTATAAAAAATCTTTAGCAAAAAAATTTACTTATGAGCAAGAACAAAAAAGCAGTTCTATTAATCAGTCTGGGCACTCCCGATAGTCCTTCATGGTTTGATGTTGCAAGTTACTTGAGTCAATTCCTTGGTGATGGCAGGGTGCTTAGCACCATACCATCATTTCTAAGATTTATTCTGGTGAACTTAATTATTGTGCCTACTAGAGCTTTCTCATCATCCAAGAGTTATAAAGCTTTATGGACTGACAGAGGCTCTCCATTAAAATTTCATATGGAAGATCTAACTGAAAAGGTTAAGCGTGCGCTACAAGACACTTATGATGTTGAGTATGCCATGCGTTATAAGAACCCTTCCATCAAAAATAAATTAGAAGACTTTGAGAAAAAAGGTTATGAAGAGGTTATTTTATTGCCTGTCTTTCCACAATATTCTTCAGCAGCTAATGGTTCATTTTTAGATTATGCATTGAAAAAAATATCAAAATGGAACGTTATCCCATCTGTAAAAGTCGTAAGTCAGTTTTATGATAATGATGATTTTCTTGAAGCTTTTAAAGAAAACATCTCAGAATTTGATTTAGATTCGTATGACAAAATCATATTTAGTTATCATGGTCTGCCAACAAGTCAGCTAGACGACACTTATAGTGAGGGTAAATGTGATGACAGAAATTGTGAGAATGGAGTAAGTGGAGACAACCATCATTGTTATAAAGCAGCTTGCTATGAGACAACGAAATTATTGCTCAATAGATTAGATGTTGACCCTGAAAAAACTATAACTGCTTTTCAATCTAGATTGAGCTCAAATTGGGTTAAACCATTTTCTGATAAAGTAATTGAAGATTTTGCTGAAAATGGAGTCAAAAATATATTGGTTGTTTCTCCTTCTTTTACTGGTGATTGTTTAGAAACAATATTTGAAATTGGAGTTGAGTATGAGGAACTATTTATAGAAAAGGGTGGTCAAAAACTTGATTACGTTCCATCTCTCAATTCGAATGATAATTGGGTAAAATGTATAGAGGGTATAGTGAGAAAATTATGATGAAAGAAACTTTAGAATTACAAAAGCAAGCGTTCATAAAAGATGGGCCACCGACATACAATCAAAGAGTAGATAGCTTAAAAAGGTGTATAGCTCTTATTGAGACGCATGACGATCAAATTATTGAAGCGCTTAATCAAGACTACAAAAATAGATCCCATCATGAAATAAGAACATCTGAGATTGATCAAAGTATTAGAAATTTTGCATTTACTCTTAAGAATTTGAAGAAATGGATGAAACCTTCAAAAAGATCATCATCATTTGGAACTGATCTTATGGGTGCTAAAACAATAATGAANCCTATGCCATTAGGAAGTGTTGGAGTTATCGCTCCNTGGAACTTTCCAGTTGGAATGGTATTTTATCCAGCTGCTTCAATTCTTGCTGCTGGAAATAAGATTATGGCTAAACCATCAGAGTTTACGCCTCATACTTCTCAAGTTATGAAAGATGCAGTAGAGAAATACTTTGATAAATCTGAATTTGCAGTCTTTCTTGGAGGTCCAGAAGTAGGTGCAGAATTTACTTCTATGCCTTTTGATCACCTTCTTTATACTGGAAGCAATAGAATTGCTAAAAAAGTTCTTGCTAACACTGCTGAAAATTTAGTTCCTACTACACTTGAGCTGGGAGGAAAAAGCCCAACTATTATTGCTGAAGATGCAGATCTTAGTCTTGTCGCAAAAAGAATTATGTTTGTAAAAACATTGAATGCTGGACAAATATGCTTATCCCCGGACTATGTATTTTTGAAAAGAGGTCTTGAAGATAAGTTCATTGCTGAACTAAAAAAAGTATTTGCTGATTTTTATCCAGACGGTAACGAAGACGATTACACATCAATGGTAAATGACCATCACTTTAACAGAATGCAGACTTATATTGATGACGCTAAGTCAAAAGGTGCAGAAGTAATTAGTTTAGGTAATTTTGATTCAGAACCTAAAGACACCATGACAACTAAAGTACTTATGAATGTAGATGATTCGATGCAGGTTATGCAAGATGAGATTTTCGGACCTCTCCTGCCAATAATGCTATACGATGAATTGTCAGAAGTTGTCGATTACATAAACGCGCATGATCATCCATTAGGGCTTTATTTCTTTGGCAATAAAAAGTCTGAGCAAGATTTTGTGATTGACCGCACACGTTCAGGAGGTGTAACAATTAATGACACTATGTTTCACTTGATGCAATCACATCTTCCTTTTGGTGGAGTAGGGCCATCTGGATATGGTTATTATTTTGGATACGAAGGCTTTCTCAATTTTTCTAATTTGCGAGGCATTTATTATCAAACGAAATCAGATGCTGTGCTTTCTGTAATGCGTCCGCCAAGAGGAAAAGCATTTAATATCTTTTCGAAGATAATGAAGAAGCTCAGTTGAATAATTTTTTAAGCAAAATATCTTTTAGATATCTATTTCAAAAAGGCAGCAAAAAGCTATCCTCTCTAACCATCCTTACAACATTAGGTATTGGTGTTGGAACCGCTGTGCTAATTGTTGTGCTATCAGTAATGAATGGGTTTGAGAATGAGCTTCAAAAAAGNATTCTTGGAGTAATTCCACATATAACATTAGAGAAAAAAAATGGTTTCCAAGATCTTGAGGATGTAGCTGAACAATTAAAAACATATCCCGGTGTAGTTGATGTTGCGCCACATTTATCAACTCAAATTGTCATCAACAAAAATGACGTTTCAAAAGGTATTAATTTAAAAGGAACTTCTAAGGATTCTGAAATATCTATTATTCCCGATAATATGCTCATAGGAACTCTCGATGAGNTAAAAGAAGGTTCTAACATAATCTTAGGCGATGCTTTAGCTTACGACTTAAATGTGGGGCCAGGAGANAGCGTTAAACTTCTCAATATCAGCGAATCTAACCCTTTATTGGGAGTCCCAAGAATAGTCTCTTTTAAAGTGTCTGGAATCTTTTCAGTTGGATCAGAAGTAGATCAAAGTTATGCACTAATAGACAGCAAGNTGTTTAAAAGCTTTATAAAGCCTGAAAATGGAGAGAATATTGAACTTAGAGTTGAAAATGTACTAACAGCAAGAGAAACAGGCAGAAATTTAATACAAAGTTTAGAGAATCAAGGGTATATAAGACTTTCTAGCTGGGATCAGCTTTATGGAGGCTTATTTAGGGCTGTTCAACTTGAAAAGATAATGGTTTCTTTGTTGATGTCATTAATACTATTAGTTGCCATTATCAGTCTATTGATATCGATCAATAATTTGATAAAAACGAATGAAAGAGAAATCGCAATTTTGAGAACTATGGGCTACTCAAGAGGTGAGATTCAGCGAATATTTCTTCAGCTTATTTTCACTGTAGGAGTGATTGGAATAGCTCTAGGAAACCTTCTGGGTTACTTATTTGCTTCAAATATCACAGAATTTCTGCTCTTTTTATCTAAAACCTTCAATATATCAATGCTAGATGTCTATTACTTGGATTATTTTCCTTCAATTGTGAAATTTAACCAGATTTTGATGATTAACCTCATAACATTTATTTTATTGATGCTTTTTGGATTNATTCCTGCAAGAAAAGCAGCAAATACTAACCCAATCAACATAATTAACCATTCATGATTAAAGTAAGCAAAATATCGAAAGTTTATANAGATAAATCGTCGGAACAAAAGGTATTTACTGGCCTATCAGTNGATTTTAANGCTTCAACTTCATATAGCATTGTTGGTCCTTCAGGATCAGGAAAAACAACTTTCTTAAACCTTATATCAGGCTTAGATAATTTTGATGAAGGATCTATAAGTGTTGATGGTACGGAATTGTCTGNTGCTGACTCTGAAACAAAAAGCATGTTAAGAAAAGGGTTTTTTGGTTTTGCTTACCAATTTCATTACCTTCTTGAGAATTTAACAGTTTATGAAAACTGCATAGCTAGCTGTTTTGGTGAGGATAACGGTTCCATTGAAAAAATACTTAAGGATCTCGAAATAGCGCACATAAAAGATAAATTTCCATCCAATATATCTGGAGGAGAAAAACAAAGAGCTTCTATTGCTAGAGCTCTAGCTCCTAAGCCTAAAATACTGATTTTAGATGAACCAACAGGTAATTTAGATCAGACTAACAGCTCAATTATTCAAGATTTCATACTTAATTATGCAAGCAAAAATAAGTCTCTAGTGATATATGCTACTCATGATATACCTTTTGCCAAAAGGGCTGATAAAATGCTTAAAATAAGCGATAAAGGGCTTGTTTAGTTATGAATAAATCTCTCTACTCCAGACTGATTGGCTACACCTTTAAACATAAAGGGCTATTCTTTTTAAGCATTGTAGGATTTTTTCTATTTGCAGCTGCTGATATTTCGGCAGTGGAATGGCTAAAACAAGTAATTGCATACATAAATGAAAGTAGTACAAATTCTTTCAATCCCTTAAATTTAGCNGCNTTTCTTGGTTTTATTGCAATTATTAGNGGTATTGGCTTCTATGTTGGNAANTANTTNATGGCAAACGTGGGTCTGAAAGTGGTTCATAACNTAAGAAAAGANNTAATTANAAGCNTNCTNTATCANCCAATGAGCTTTTTTGATCANGCTTCNAANGGNGAAATTGTAAATAGAATAATCTTTACAACNAANCAAATTACNGGAGCAGCNACNAATGCNTTAAAAATTCTNGCTAAAGANGGNTTTTTGNTNNTTGGTCTCTTTGTNTATTTNCTGTATCTCAGCTGGAAATTAACTCTAGTAATCCTAGTTATTGCNCCATTAATAGGTGTNATAGTNGCNATAGCTGGAAAAAGNTTAAGAAGGGTAGCTCGNAAGATTCAAGATGTAATGGGNCAAGTNACACAGGTCAGTAATGAAATAGCCTCAGGNGCAAAAGAAATAAAGTCATTNAGCAATGAANGTGGCGAAGAAAAGAGATTTGAGCAAGCAAATGATGAGAATTTAAAACAAAACTTAAAAATGGAGAGTACTGGNAACTTAACTACACCTCTTATACAGNTATTTGTCGCTTTTGCGNTAGCAGCAATGAGTTATCTAGCACTTACCAATTTAGANGAATTAAACCTTCCTTCAGAGTCATTCGTTGCCTTCTTTACAGCAGCAGGCTTAATGGCAAGGCCGATTAGNCAATTATCAAGCTTAAACGCNGTCATACAGAGAGGTTTAGCNGCAGCAGAAGATATTTTNTCTGCNATTGATNGTGCTCCAGANAAATACGATGAAGGCATAGAAATCAATAAAGATCTTGAAGGCGAAGTCTCCATTGAANATGTCTCATTTTCTTATACAGAAGANGGNGATCCTGTTTTAAAAAANATTTCAATTCATGCAAATAAAGGAGAAACAATAGCNCTNGTTGGTAAATCTGGNAGTGGTAAATCGACNATAGTTAATCTACTAAATCGTTTTTATGACAATTACGATGGCAGGATAAGAATCGATGGTTATGACATCAAGAAAGTAAAGCTAAAAGATCTGAGAAGNTCTATTTCTTTTGTNTCTCAAGACCCTACGTTATTTAACGATACCGTTAAAAATAATATAGCTTATGGAATGGATGATGTAACTGATACAGCTGTATTTCAAGCTGCCCGTGAAGCAAATGCTTATGAATTTATTATGAACTTACCTGATGGGTTTGATACGGTTATTGGTGATAGTGGAGATCTACTTTCTGGTGGAGAAAAACAAAGAGTTGCCATCGCAAGAGCTTTGTTGAAACAATCATCAATTCTAATATTTGATGAAGCGACATCTGCTCTAGACAACGAATCAGAAAAAGAAATTCAATCTGCAATAGAAAAAGCATCTAAAAATAAAACAACTTTTGTGATTGCTCATAGACTTAGTACGGTTGAAAAGGCAGACAAGATTTGTGTCCTCGAGGATGGCGAGATAACGCAAGTTGGTACCCATGATGAGCTCATAAAAGAAGAAGGTTTATATCATACCTTGCAGGGAAAACCTGAACTTACAGAAGACACAAAAACAAAAGAAATAATAGATGATTTTGTGCCAACTATAATTAATGAAGAAGTAAGTTTTTGGAATGAGCTGAGCTTTAGAAATATAGCTCTTACTCCTTTAAGTTTTGTTTATTGGTTAGGTAGCAGCATCAAAAATCTGTTTTTCAAACCAAAGACATCTTCTGCTGATGAAATACCAGTAATAGTTGTAGGTAATGTCACAGTGGGAGGCAATGGCAAGACACCGTTGGTTAGTCAAATAGCAGAAGATCTNAAGAATGTAGGTTATAAGCCAGGAATAATATTAAGAGGTTATAGGGGTGCATATAACGGAACTAAGATAGTCGACGATGAAACTACTGCCAAAGAAGTTGGAGATGAAGCCATATTTCATTACAGAAGAGGATTTAATGTAGTAGTCGATAGAGATAGGGCNAGAGCATTGTNCTACTTAGAGAGAACAACTGAATGCGATATAGCTATATCAGATGATGGGTTACAACACTCTGGGCTAAGACGTGATTTTGAGATTATTGTCGAAGACGCAAATAGAAATTTTGGAAACCAATTATTCTTGCCTGCTGGACCTCTCAGAGACAACATGTCTAAAACTAAAAATGTTGATTTATTTATCTACAGCGGTAGAGCAAAAGGCGATGAGAAATTTTTTGAATTAGAGCCTGATGCTTGGATTAATCTTGANACAGGTGACAGACATCCTATTGAAGAATATCCTTTTGGCAGAACCGCAAATGTGGTTTCAGGCATTGCAAATCCAAACAGATTTCTTAAAACCTTGAATGGCCTAAAAATAAACTTTGATTACAAAACTTTTCCAGACCATCACTATTTCAGCAAAAAAGATCTAGCATTTGATTTTGAAAGGCCATTACTNACAACTGAGAAAGATGCTGCAAGAATGGGCGAGAAATTTACTGGTAGAAATGTTTGGTATTTAAAAATGAANGTTAAGCTTAATACCAATATAACCAAACTCATTTTGGAGAAGATAAATGAATAAAGAATTTCTAGTAGTCATACCGGCAAGACTCGAATCTTCAAGNCTTGAAAAAAAACTTCTTAAAGAAATTAATGGTAAAACCATAATTGAAAGAACTTGGAAAAAATGCCTTGAAAGCCAAGCAAAAGAAGTTGTAGTCGCTACAGATTCAACTGAAATTTATGATCTCATAATTGGTCTTGGTGGTGAGTGCTACTTATCTAAAAAAATTCATGAATCAGGCACTGATAGAATCCATGAATATGTAACAGCAAATATGCTTAATGAAGAAGCATTAATTATAAATGTGCAAGCAGATGAACCTCTCATCGATATTAATTCAATAAATCAACTTGCAGCATTCATGTCATCAAATAATTATGAATATGCAACCTTATGNAAAAAGTTTGGCGAAGATGAAGATCTCGATGATCCTAATAAAGTTAAAGTGGTTTTTGATGGTAAGGGTAAAGCGCTTTATTTCTCTAGATCAAAAATGCTAGCGAATACCAAAGAGAGCACTTCCTACCACCATATTGGTGTCTATGGCTATACAGCTGGTTTCTTGAAAAAGTTTGCTGCAGCCGAACAATCGCAGCTTGAGAAATCTGAAAAACTTGAACAACTTCGGGCGCTTGAAAATGATCTGCCTATACATGTGCTTGAGGTAGATGAGTATGATGCTTGGGGAATTGATACGCCTGAAGATTTAGAAAAATTTAGAAAATACATAGAAGAAATTGAATCCTAAAGTAAAAACCTTAACCGATCAGAATGGTCTNCATTTAAAGTCCGAAGCTAAATATTTTTTTGATTTCAATTCAATTGAAGACCTAAAAGAAATTACTNAATTCGCTAAAAAGAAAAATAAAAATATACAAATTATCGGTTCTGGTACCAATGCGATCTTCCCTGAATATTTTTCTAATATTGTTATTAAATCTACCAACAATGATTTCTCTTTAACTGATAGAGGAGATGAAGTAGTGCTTACCGTAGGAGCAGCAGTGGCTTGGGATGATTTAATTGATTTTTGTGTAAATAAGGGTCTTTTTGGGCTTGGTAATCTAGCAGGTATACCAGGAACCGTAGGAGCAGCTCCTGTGCAAAATATCGGCGCCTATGGGGAAGAAATATCGAATTTTATAGATCATGTCGAGTGTTTTGATTTAGACACAAATATGCAAACAAAACTGACTAGATCTGAATGTAAATTTGGTTACCGCAAAAGCATCTTTCAAGAATCTGAAAATCTGTTAATAACAGCTGTTAGTTTTTATCTCTCAAAAAAATTTGCACCAAAACTCCATTACAAGGATTTAAAAGACTACGCTTTTAAGATTAAAAGTGAAGAAGAGTTAGTTGAAATTGTGAGAAATATAAGAAGTAAAAAAATACCTGACCCAAAAGACTTTCCGAATTTGGGCAGCTTCTTTAAGAATCCAACAATTACAAAAGAAGAGTACGAGAAAAACTCTAAATTACATGAACTGAAAAGTTACGATTCAGATAATGGAGACATAAAACTTTCTGCAGGTGAGATGCTTGATAAGCTTGGCTTGAAGGGATTGCAACTTAAAAATATAGGCTTATCCAATAAGCATGCTCTGATCTTAATTAACTGTGCCTACCCTAATGGCATATGTACGGCTGAAGATGTCAAACATGCTGAGAATTATCTGTTAAATAAAGTTTCTGACTCTTACGGCATTACGCTGGAAAGAGAGCCAATTTATTTATGAATGTTTCACTATTCTTAACTTTGGCTTTTGCTCATCTTGTCGCCGTTATCTCTCCAGGACCAGACTTCTTTTATGTAGTGAAAAGTAGTTTTCAAAGAGGCTTGGCAAACAGTATCGTGTCCTCAATAGGGATAGGTTTAGGAGTCTTTTTTCAATGCATTTTTGCCATCGTTGGATTGGATTTTCTCTACCAAAAAATACCTAGTCTCTACACAGTTATAGGAACAGCTGGAGCTGCTTATTTGGTCTACATAGGTCTGAGTGGTTTGTTAGCAGAGATGAGTGAAAGTGAAGAACATCAAGGCGGCAAAATACCTTTAGAGTTCTGGAAAAGTTTTTCTGGCGGTCTGCTGGTAAATCTGCTCAATGTTAAAGCTTTCGTTTTTTTCGTTTCGCTGTTTAGTGGAATAATAATTAACACGAGTTTCAATTTTCAATTAACTATTTCGGTGTATTTCTTTTTAGCTACTGCTGCTTGGTTTTGCTTTCTTAGTTACTCGCTCCATCTTGGTAAGAGAAATTTTTTAAATCTAAAAACTCAACAATCCATCACTAAAATATCCTCTGCATTATTGGTAGTTATTGGAGTGCTTTTAGGAGTCTACGTGTGGACCTAAAAGACATCGAAAAAACCGTCCTTGCTCTAGACGAATATCCGGTTGAAAAATGGAATCCCAAACTCTGCGAGGGCGTGGAATTTTTTATTGATGGTGAAGCAGAGTGGTTCTACAACGGATCTAAAATTAATCGCAAGAAGATGGTGCAACTCTTCTCCAAACTCCTCAAATGGGAGGAGGGCAAATACTATGTAGTCACTCCGGTTGAGAAAATACCTGTGATCATTGAAAAGGAAGCTTTTCTCATGATTGACTATAAAAAAGAGGGCGCTGACTACTATTTTCAAACCAATACCGAAGAATGGGTTAAATTAAGCCAAGAGAACGCTTTAAGCGTAAAAACAGTAAATGATCAACCATACCCAAAAATTAAGCTTAAAGAGCATATTTGGGCCTTATTAAGCCGAAATGTCTTCTATAAGATAGTGCAAGAATCGCAACAAGATGGTGAGTCCATGTATCTTAAATCAGATGGAATTAATTTTTATTTAAATTAAATGCA
>PBXH01000007.1 GCA_002727535.1 Gammaproteobacteria bacterium
TGGAAAGACCAGGGGATTTCGGATAAAAGCCTTGAACTTTATGATGTTCCAAAAGAGGAGCTAGCACATTATTCAAAAGCAACTGTAGATATTATGCATAAATTCCCTCATGGGGTTGAAGAATTAGAGGGTGTTGCTAATAGAACAGATTTTGATTTAGGCTCACACTCAAAAAGCCAAAAAGAATTAAACATTAAGGCAAAGGTTTTAGAGAATAACGAATCTAATTCTAAGTTAGCTCTTCAAGATGAAAATAATAATTGGTATGTACCATTTGTTATCGAGCCTTCTGCTGGCGTTGATAGGGGTGTGCTGGCAATTTTAAATGAAGCATATTTTGTTGAAACTGTTGATGGCAAAGAGCGGACTGTGCTTAAGCTAAAGCCTCATTTGGCGCCGATTAAGGCTGCTGTTATGCCTCTAAAGAAAAACGATGAGAAAATTGTTGCTCTTGCAAAAAAAGTAAAAGATGATTTGCAAAAATTAGGTTTGGGTAGGATCTTGTTTGAAAATAGCGGCAATATTGGCAAAAATTATCGTAGACATGATGAGGTTGGAACGCCTGTATGTATTACTGTCGATTTTGAATCGCTTGATAACCAAACTGTAACTGTTCGTGATCGTGATAGCATGAAACAAGAAAGAATTTCGTTAGACAATATCGCTGAACACGTTAAAAAAATAATTTAAAAATCAATATTTTCTGCTCTAAGAGCATTGTCATCGATAAACTCTCTTCTTGGCTGAACTTGGTCGCCCATTAGCCTTTCAAAGATATCGTCGACGAGCTCTCTAGCATCATCTAAAGTAATTTGAACAAGCCTTCTGTGTTTTGGGTCAAAAGTTGTTTCCCATAGTTGCTCAGGGTTCATTTCTCCTAACCCTTTATATCTCTGTATTTCAGGAGGCCTAGAACCTTCTGTTGATTCTTTTCTAAGCTCTTTAAGAATTGCATCTTTCTCTTCTTCGTCTTTTGCATAATGTGTTTTTCCGCTCTTTTTAATTTTATATAAAGGCGGTAGAGCTAGATAAATGTGTCCTTTTTCTAGTAGATCAAACATCTGATTATAGAAAAAAGTAAGAAGAAGTGTTCTTATGTGTGAACCATCTACGTCTGCGTCAGTCATTATAATAATGCGATGATATCTAAGCTTTTCAAGCGAAAACTCATCAACCCCAATGCCGGTTCCTAATGCTGTAATAAGTGTTCCTATTTCATTAGAAGATAATACTTTGTCTAGGCGCGCCTTTTGAACATTAATAATTTTACCTTTCAGCGGTAAAATTGCTTGGAAACTTCTATCTCTTCCTTGTTTAGCTGAGCCGCCTGCGGAATCTCCCTCAACCAGGAATAGCTCAGATAGCGCTGGATCTTTTTCTTGGCAATCGGCAAGCTTTCCTGGAAGCCCTCCTATATCTAAAAGGCCCTTTCTTCTGGTCATTTCTTTTGCTTTTCTTGCTGCTTCTCGTGCATATGCAGCTTCTAATACTTTTCCAAGAATCTCTTTTGCTTGTGGTTTGTTAGCCAATAAAAAGTCCATAAAATAATCATTGATAAGGGTTTCCACTGCTGGTCTGGCTTCTGATGAAACCAGCTTATCTTTTGTTTGTGATGAAAACTTAGGGTCTGGCATTTTTAATGAAATAACTGCAATCATGCCCTCTCTAACGTCTTCTCCTGTTATTTCCACTTCTTTTTTTCTCATAAGGTCTTCTTTCTTAATGAAGTTCTTTATGGCTCTTGTGAGCCCTCCTCTAAAGCCAGCTAAGTGGGTGCCTCCATCAACTTGTGGAATATTGTTAGTGAAACATTGAACGTTTTCTCTATATGTTCCTGTCCATTGGGCTGCTATTTCTACTCCTATGCCCTTCATGTTTGCTTGAGCATAAAATGGAGATCCTATTACTTCTTTTTTTCCTGTAAGATGCTTCACAAATTCCAGCAAACCGCCGTCAGATTTAAACTCAGTCTTTTTTCCTGTTGCTTCATCTAGAACATTTATAGCAATTCCTTTATTAAGGAAGGAAAGCTCTCTAATCCTCTTTTTTAGCACTTCTACGTCGAATTTGGTTTGTGTAAATATGTCTTTTGAGGGAGTAAATGTGACTTTTGTCCCTGTATTTTCGCTTTTGCCAACATTCTCTAGCTTTGTTTTAGGTTCACCGTCAGCATATTCTTGTTTATATTTGGATCCGTCTCTCTCAATCTCTAAAATTAGCTTGCTGCTTAATGCGTTAACCACTGAAACACCAACACCATGAAGTCCTCCCGAAACTTTATAGCTGTTTTCATCAAATTTTCCGCCAGAATGTAGTGTTGTCATGATTACTTCTGCAGCAGAAACACCCTCTTCATGCATATCAACTGGTATACCCCTACCATCATCGCCAATAGAAACAGATCCATCCTTTCCTATTACAACATCTATCTGCTTACAAAATCCTGCCATTCCTTCGTCTATTGAGTTATCCAAAACCTCAAAAACCATATGATGTAATCCGGTTCCATCATCTGTATCTCCGATATACATGCCGGGCCTTTTTTTAACTGCTTCAAGGCCTTTTAATACCTTAATGCTGCCGGAATCGTACTTATCCTTTGACATTAGACTTATCTCCTTTTTGTTCTACGTGGAACATAATTACATCCTTGTTGTTTAAAAAGCGCTTGTTTTCTATGGATGTCATTATGGTTTGAATACTATTATCTATGAGATATTTTAACATTAAATTAGCGTTATCATCGTCTAATTCTGAAGAAATATCATCCATTAATACTATGGGCTGTAGCTCAGTGTTAAGACACACTAAGTCTCTTTGAATTAGGTGTAATATTATCGACACAATCTTTTGTTGGCCCCTAGACAATATTTCGTGTGCTTCGGTGTCATTAATTAATAAGTTAAAAGATCTTTTGTGAGGTCCTGCGCTTGTTCTTTTTAAAATCATGTCCTTTTCATGATTTCTTTGCAAAATTTCATGAAAATCATCGGTATCTTCATATCCTTTGCTATATTTAATTGTTAAATCGGCTAGCCACGGATTTTTTTCTTGAAAATGTTTTCTAATTGAGCTCTTTTCTAACATTTCGTTAATCATTTTTATAATGTTTATGTTGGTTTTAGTAAAAATGGGTTCAATTTCAACCAGCTTCTGATCCCAATAGATTAGTTGATTTTCGTCCCTTTTTTTAAGGCATGCAGCTCTTTGATAGATTATCTTTTTAAGTTCATTAAGTAGCGTTTTAGAGTTTTGTTCTACGTAGAACAATGTTTTATTTAAATATGCTCTTTTTTGTTCGGGGGTAGAGGTCGTAAAGAAAAATTCCTTGTTTTCTATTAAGCATGTGGGGTAATTTGTTACAAGTTCAGCGTAATTNAGTAATTTTTTGTCTTTTGTTTGTAAAATTTTGCTTCTTTGGTTCTTTTTTTTTGTAATTTTAATGCCGTTGCCATTATTAAAGGTAATAAATGTTTGCGCCAGGCCCTCTCCTTTTCTAATTATGACGTTTTGGTCTGATGTTCTAAAGCTTTTGCTAGACANAGCAAAATTTATTGCTTCTATTATTGAGCTTTTTCCTGAACCGTTTTCTCCATGAATAAGAGTAATTAGGCTATTTATCGGTATTTCAGCGAATTCATAGCACCTAAAATTTTCTATCTTTATTTCTGAAACTATCACTAAATGACGTGCGGATTTAATAATAAAGTTAAGTTAGGATTGCTAGTTTTGATGACGCAAGCCTGTATTTGTTTTTGCACTNCTTTTTCTTCGCTGCCTGGAACTGCAACTTCCACATCTTTATCTTCGTGTTGTATNATTGTTATTTTATCGTCTTCTACTAAATTTAAAATTTCCCTTAAATAATCGACATTAAATGCGCACCTAAAGTCGTNTACATCACCTTCGACCTCTAGCCTTTCTTCTGCTGATTCTAGGTTTTGGTTCTGAGCTCCTATCACCAAAACTCCTTCCTTGGTTTTGAGGTGAACAGCTTTTAATTTGTCGTTGGTTAGCACAGANACCCTTGAAAGGGTGCTAATAAGATCTTTTCTATTAATTATTATAGATTTTGAAGCTGTGTCTGGAATAAGAGCTCTATAGTCAGGATAGTTTCCATTAATTAGCTTAGACTTAAATGTAAAATTTTTAGACATAAATACTATGTTGTTTGTGTTTATATAGAATTCTATTTCTGTGTCTCCTTTGGAAAGAATTTTCATAATTTCATTTGCTGATTTTCTTGGAATTATGCCTGAAAATTCCCCTTCTTGACTCATTTCTGACTTATAAACTGAAANCCTNTTTGCGTCTGTAGCNACCATTTTTACTGACTCTCCAGATTTTTCGAACAGACAACCATTTAAAAANTGTCGCCAGTCTCCNTNGCCCATTGCNAATGAAGTTTTTTGNAACATTTCCNGCAGNTGTTCAGAANTTATTTTAAANANNTGATCGNTTTTNACTACATCAAANTCTGGANAATCAGANCCTGNTATTGTTGCTAAATTATATCTNCCAGAAGAAGACTTCACTNTNANTTTGGGGTNCTCGTCATCATTTAGNTGAAACATCACCTCTCCCTCTGGAAGCTCTCTAATTATGTCTGCNGCNTTTTTTGCTGNTATTGTTNTTTCTCCTGGNGNNTCTATNTTTGCCTNNTCGACAANAAACTCNAGCTCTNTTTCNAAATCTGTNCTTAAAANCTTTACTTTNTCTTCNTCNCANCTTATTAAAATGTTGCTTAATATCGGNANTGTTTGTTTTTTNTCAGCAACAGCAGCTAAAGACTGAAAANGATTAATAATGTGNTCTNTNTNAACAGAAAATTTCATATTANGCNGACANNCTCCTTCTTAGTTTTTTGTAGTCTTCGTCAACNTCTAGNCTCTCTTGCATTAATTCTTTNGTTTTNTCGCAAGCATGAATTACTGTGGTGTGATCTCTTCCNCCAAAAGCCTCGCCAATNTCTGGNAGGCTNTGGTTGGTGAGCTCTTTTGCTAANGCCATGGCCATTTGTCTTGGTCTTGTTATGGATCTGTTTCTTCTTTTTGATAAAAGGTCGCTAAGCTTAATGTGNTANTANTCTGCTACAACCCTTTGAATGTTTCCTATGGTTACCATTTTTGCTTGAATCGCCAAAACATCTCTAAGCGAGTCTTTGACAAGNTTTATNTCTATATCTCTTTTGGCAAACCTAGCATTAGCCGCAACTCTTTTTAANGCNCCTTCGAGCTCTCTTACATTAGACTTAACTTGNTGAGCTATAAAAAATGCGCAGTCTTCCGGAAGANCAAGNTTTANTTCTTCTGCTTTTTGCAAAAGAATGGCTGTTCTTGTTTCCANGGCGGGTGGGTCTATAACTACTGATAGCCCCCACCCGAAACGTGATTTAAGCCTGTCTTCAAGACCTTCGATTTCTTTTGGGTATCTATCGCATGAAAATATCATCATATTGCCGCCTTCTATCAGGCTGTTAAAAGTATGAAAAAGCTCATCTTGTGACTGTTCTTTTCCTGCAAAAAACTGGATGTCGTCTATCAAAAGGGCGTTTAAGCTTCTATAAAACTTCTTAAATTCATTTATGGCGCCAAGCTGAAGAGCTTTAACCATGTCGCTTACAAACCTTTCTGAATGCACATAACAAATTTTTGCGTTTGGTCTTTCCTCAAGCANCTTGTTCCCAATTGCATGCATTAGNTGTGTTTTTCCTANNCCAACACCNCCATAAACAAANAATGGGTTGTATTCTGTTTGAGAAGCGTGTTCGGCTACTTGTTGGGCTGCTGCNAGNGCTATTTGGTTTGAATTCCCNGGAACAAAAGTATCAAAAGTGTAGCCTTTGTTTAGNCCTGTTGTTTGNGGNTGTGTTTGTGTTGATCTTTTGATTGAAACATTAAGGATGAANTTGTTTCTGCCTATNTTNTTTTCAAGAAAGCTGGTTATTTGAGGGAGATATTTTTCTGTAAAAAAATCGCCNANAAAAGAGTTTGGTGCGTATATGTTGAAATTGTTTTCCTTTAAATCAAACTCAAGAGGTTTAATCCAGGAGTTATATTCTGTNGTGTTAAGCTCTTTTTGTAGCTNTTCTACTCCTTTATTAAAAATATTTATTGTTGAAACCTTGTTAGACATGTCGATAAGTTTATAATACTTAAGCTTTTTAAAACATGTAACAAATACATTGATTTTTTGTTAAAAAACTGTGGATAAAAATGAAAAGAACGCTAAAAGTAACCAATATTAAAAGAAAAAGAACGCATGGCTTTAGAGAAAGAATGTCTTCAAANGCAGGAAGGTCTATTCTTTCAAAAAGAAGATCTAAAGGAAGAAAGTCTCTGGCTGTATAGTTTTAATGTCTTCTGATTTAGGGCTTCGTAAAAAGAATCGAATCAAAAGAATCACAAAAAAAATGTTTGAGTGGGAAAGAACAGCGGTTTGTGATGGGGTTGTTGTGTTTCAGAAAGGGTCTGCCAAAAAAGAGTCGGCTATATTAATAACAATACCAAAAGCTGTAATTAAAAGTGCGGTGACAAGAAACAACATCAGAAGAAGGGCTAGAGAGATTTTCAGGAAAAACGCTTCAAAGGAAGGTGGTATAGATTTTTTGGTAAAATTTAGTAGTTGTCCTGATAATTTTGATTCAAAATTAGAGGAGTTTTTTAAAAATGTTTAATCCTAGAGTAATTTTTGGTTCGGTNTCTTTGTTGNTTTTAGTTTTTCTAATTGTTGACTGGACGTCCTTAGACAAAGAGTCAAAGCTGGATCGGTCGGTTTCTGTTCAGTCTTTTGATGTGCCTGATAGCTGGCAAAACATAAACAATGGAACATTAGACGTATATATAGATCTGGAAGATGGGTCTGTAAGACAGGCTTACTTGTTTGAAAAATCAGAGAGAGAAGGGTTGTATAAAACCCGCCTGTTGTCTGACGACGCTTTGTTGCGATTCTATTTTAAAACCGGGGTTTCTGGTTTCTCCAACTCTTCTTCTTATGTTGTTGACGAAAGTTCTGAAGACTATTTGAAAATATCTTCTACCGACGAGGCCGGCAATCTGTTGACCAAAATTTACTACTTTGAAGACCCAAACACCCTATATGTTAAAGATCAGCTTGCTCTTGCAACGCCCTCTTTTGGTAGTGTTGTTGTTTTTAAAACCCTTTATAGAAACAGAAACAAATCTATAGATTATGGAACTTCTTTTTCGAGGGATCATTTGGCGTACAGCACCTCTGAAGATGTTTTTAATGATGAGCAGCTTTCTTCGGTCGACAACAGAGAGGATTATTTGGGAAACTGGGTGGGCTACTCACAAAAACACTTTGTTGTTGCAGTTTATGATAGAGATGAACAACAAAAAATATCCCTATACCCGCCGAGCTCTAATGGATTATATAGGTTTGGTTTTTCNGAAGACGCTAGTTTTGATGGCGAAACTCATAGCTCAGAAACAAGGCTCTTTTTNGGGCCAAAACAAAAAGACATTTTAGANAACGTTGCTCCTTATTTTGAATACAACCTAGATCTTGGGTTTGTTTATGGTATTGGGGAGTTTTTTATTGTTGTGCTAAATTTTCTTTATTCTTTNGTTGGGAGTTGGGGTTGGGCNATTGTTCTCTTAACAATACTTTTTAAGGTCGCTCTGTCTCCTCTTCAAATAATTCAAATTAGATCCATGGTAAAAATGAGAAAACTGCAGCCAAAAATACAAGAAATTCAAGAGCGNCACAAAAACGACAGAAACAAACTGGGNATGGAAATGATGCAGCTTTATAGNAAAGAAAAGTTCAATCCTTTTGCTGGGTGCTTTCCTCTTNTTCCTCAAATACCAATATTTTTAGCAATGTTTTGGGTAACAAGAGAGGCTTTTGAATTTAGGGGCGAATCTTTTCTGTGGATTCCTGATTTGGCAGAGTCAGATCCGTATTTAATTACTCCTGTTTTAATGGGTTTGATGATGTTTCTCTCCCAAAAAATCATGCCAAAACCTCCTCAAAGNCAGGGAANGCAGGCCCAAATAGCACAACAAATGATGGTCGTTTTTCCGCCGATGCTGACCTTGATATTTATCTTTATGCCTGCGGGTGTTGTTATTTATTCTGTTATAAACATGCTTCTGTCAATTGTGCCTCAAGCAATTATTTTGAGTAGGGCTGCATCAGCTGAGAATGAGTGAACCAATTTATGCTCTTGCAACTCCTGTTGGGAGGTCTGCTATTGCNGTTGTTCGTGTTTCTGGGGAAGGNNTACCAAAAGATCTTTTTCAAAAACTTTCTCTGAATCCNGAGGAAAGGGGNGTCTTTGTTAGGAGGGTTNAAATGGGGTCTTTTTCAGACAGCTGTCTGATTATAAATTTTCCTTCGCCCGCATCTTACACGGGGGAGCATTTGGTAGAAATTCACACCCATGGAAGCCCCGCAATAATTGCAGAGCTTTTTTCTTTGTTGGAGTCTTTNGGTTTGAGAGAGGCTGAGGGAGGAGAGTTTAGTAAAAGGTCTTTTTTAAACAACAAAATGGACCTTTCTTCTGCTGAGTCTGTGATGTCTGGTATTTTTGCAGAGTCAGCGCAAGAGCTTGCTGCTCTAGAAGAGTTTAGGTCCGGCTCTCTAGGAGACAAGGTTAAGGACATTTCCAAAAAAATAGAGGGTGTTTTGGTTGAGGTTGAGTCTCAGCTAGATTTTTCTGACGAGGAAGATGTGGCTGGNGTCGACAAAGAGAAAATAGCCGGTGAGGTCGGTTTGCTCAGAAACAAAATGGATTTTTTGATAAAAAACTTCTCTCCCTTAACAAAGGACAGCGAAAAAAAGAAGGTTGTTTTAACCGGAAGGCCTAATGTGGGTAAGTCTTCTTTATTTAATGCTCTGCTTGGTGAAAAGACTGCAATTGTCTCAGAACACCCAGGAACCACACGAGACATTGTGAGAAGGTCTCTTTTTTTGTCGGGTACAGAAGTTCATTTTTTAGATACTGCTGGTATTAGAGATGTTGAGGGCTCCGAAATAGAAGCGGAAGGGATAGAAATGGCTAAAGCCGCTGTTTCAGAATCTGATCTCTGTGTTGAGGTTTTCGATGACCCCAAAAATGTAGTGGGTGGCGATGCTTCTTCTTTAATTGTTTTAAATAAATCTGATCTGTTTGATAAAATAGATGATATTAGTGGTTGTTTTGTTGTTTCAGCAAAAACAGGAGCGGGGCTAATAGATCTCCAAGAAGAGATATTAAAGAGAGTAAACACCCCTATCAAAGAAAACCTGGTGTCTGAGCGAGTCTACCTTTCTCTTGAGTCTGCGTGCCGACTACTGGACACAGAAATTGCCGGCGACGACTTTTATGAAAGGACAGCACAAAATCTTAGAGATTGTCTTAAAGAGCTTGAAAGTATTTATGGTGTTTTCGACAACGATGTTGTTTTGGATCAAATTTTTAGTAACTTCTGTATAGGCAAGTAGTTGGGCTGTTGTTGTTTTGTGGATATCTTTTTATCTACATTCTATAAACAGGGGTGCCTAAGAATAAAAAGAGTTTACTAACATAAGAGGAGTCTACTTGTCTAAGAACGAAACTCGCTTAAAATCTATATAATTTTAGGTTATCAACAGAAAACTAAAGACTTAATAATAATAATAAACATAATATGAAATATATATTTGATTTAATTGTAATAGGAGGGGGTCACGCAGGCGTGGAAGCGGCTCTAGTCGCAAAACGGATGGGTCTTGAAGTAGCCCTTATAACACTAGACAAAACGAAGATAGGGAGAATGTCGTGTAACCCAGCAATTGGAGGGATCGGCAAATCTCACCTCACCAAAGAAATAGATGCGCTTGGGGGGTATATGGCAGAAGCAACAGACATATCTGGCATTCAATTTAAAACACTCAATAAAAAGAAGGGGCCAGCAGTTCAGGCAACCAGAGCACAAACAGACAAAAACCTATACGAGAAAGCAATACAAGAAAAATTAAAAAAAGAAAAAATCCACATATATGACGACGAAATTAAAGACTTTCACACAGAGAAAAATATTGTAGAAAAAGCGGTCTCGGAAAAAAACGAATATAAGGCAAAAGCATTTGTCCTAACAACAGGAACATTTTTGAACGGATCTATTTTGATAGGACACACAAAACAAGAAGGAGGCAGAATTGATGAAAAAAAATCCACAGGCCTCGAAAAGTTTTTCAAAAAAAACAAACTCCAACTAGGAAGACTCAAAACAGGAACACCTCCCAGACTGTCTTCTAAAACAATAAACTATAGCTTGCTTGAAACACAGCCAGGAGAAGAGAAAGAAATTTACATGTCGTTTTTGGGGGCAAAAAACAAACACCCCAAACAAACAAACTGCCACATTACACAAACAAACGAACATACACACAAAATTATTCAGGAAAACATTAAGAAATCTGCAATGTATTCGGGCCTGATAAGCGGAGTGGGGCCAAGATATTGCCCTTCTATAGAGGACAAAATAGTAAGATTTGCAGAAAAAAAACACCACCAAATATTTGTTGAGCCAGAAGGACTAGACTCTGACTGGGTGTATCCAAACGGAATATCAACAAGCCTGCCAAAAGAGGTTCAGGAAGAATATATACACTCTATAAAAGGTTTTGAAGATGCAAAAATTTTGCAGTTTGGCTATGCGGTTGAGTACGACTACATTGATCCAAGAAACCTTCAAAAAACCCTCGCCACCAAAAAAAACCCAAACCTTTTTCTGGCCGGACAAATAAACGGAACAACAGGCTATGAAGAGGCCTGAGCACAAGGAATTGTTGCAGGAATAAACGCCTGCCTATATGTAAGAAAAGAAGACGCATGGACACCACAAAGACAAAACAGCTATATGGGCGTACTAGTCGACGACCTAACTAGGCTAGGGGTGAGCGAGCCCTATCGCATGTTCACATCAAGAGCAGAACACAGGCTTTTGTTGAGACAGGACAACGCCGACGAAAGAATGTTTGAAATAGCCAAAAAACTAAAAACCATAAACAAAGAAAGGGAAGATGTGTTCCTTGCAAAAACAAACAAGAAAAACGAGATCAACAAAAAACTAAAGAAAACCAAAATAACAATTTCAGGAACAAAGAAAACAGCCGAAGAGCTTTGTAAGAGAAACGACTTTACTGAAGAAGACATAAGAGAACTCACCAAACTAAAAGACCCTGTTTTTACCGAAGTTTATTTTGATATCAGATATTCAGGCTACATAGACAAACAACAAAGAGAACTAAACAAAATGAAAAACCTCGAAGAATACGGCTTGGGACTAATATTTGATTACAAAGAAGTGGTTGGGCTTTCAGGGGAGCTGCAAGAAAGACTAAATAAAGAAAAACCACAAAACCTTCTAGAGGCATCGCTTGTTGAAGGCATAACCCCAGCAGCCCTAAACGTGCTTTCAATTCACCTAAAGAAAATCGATGCAATTAGAGCTGTCTAAAGAAAACGAAAACCAGCTAAGATCCTTCTCAGAAGCAGTTATTGAGCGCAACAAACACCACAACCTTACAGGATATAAAGACACCCTCACCTTTTTTGATGAACAAATAATGGACTGTGTTGTTGCTCTTGTGGCTTGCAAAAACGCGCTTGAAAAGCATGTTGTCGACTGCGGTTCTGGGGCAGGATTACCTTCAATAGTCTGGGCAATTTTAGAACCAGAGATAACGTTTTATAGCATCGACAAAAACTCTAAGAAAATACAATTTCAAAAACAAATAACAGAACAGCTCGGGCTTACAAACATAAAAATGTACCACACAAAAATAGAAAATTTTGTATTAGACGAGCCCCACACAGTGGCCATGAAAGCATTTGGCCAAATAAAAAAACTGGCAAGTCTAAAGCAAAGAGAAAACCAAAAAAACCTAATTCTTTTAAAAAAAGACAACAAAAAAACCGAAGAAGAATTATTAGAAGCCCCCACTTTGTTATATGATTACAAAAAACATCAATATGTTTTAAACAAAGAAAAGATGGTCGCTTTAGAGCTCTATGACAATAAAAATAGCAGTAACTAACCAAAAGGGCGGAGTAGGAAAAACCACAACAGCCGTAAACCTTGCGGCAACACTTGCCAAAACAAAAAGAAAGGTCTTGTTGATTGATATAGATCCTCAAGCCAACGCAACATCAGCCGCAGGAATACAAAAAAACACCAAAGACTCGCTTTATGAATACTTTGAACACAAAGACGAGCTTGAAAATTATATTCAGGATGCGGTTGGGGGGTACAAAATCATCCCAGCGAACACAAACCTGGTGGCAACAGAAAAAATAATTGAGAAGACAACAGAAAGAGAAAAGTTTTTTACAAAAAACCTAAAAACCATCTCAAAAGATTTTGATTACATTCTTTTTGATTGTCCGCCCGCACTAAACCTGTTAACAATAAATGCTATGGAGTTTTCAAAAAAAGTTCTTGTGCCAGTCCAATGTGAGTATTATGCACTTGAAGGCTTGGTGACCTTAAAAAACACAATCGAACAACTAAACTCAGCCTTAGATCTAAAAATTAAAATAGTTGCAATTTTAAGAACAATGGCAGACGGAAGGAACAGGCTAACAAGAGAAGTTTCAGAACAACTAGAAAAACATTTCAAAAGCACAGTTTTAAACACAATCATTCCAAGAAATGTTAGGCTAGCAGAAGCGCCTAGTTACGGCCAGTCGATAGTGGACTATGATATAAAATCGATAGGCGCAGAAGCTTTTTTAAGTTTAGCAGGTGAATTTATAAGGAAATTTGAAAATGGCTAAAAAAACATCCCTAAACAAAGGGCTAGAAGCCTTATTGGGAGATGTTGCCGCCCCAAAAGAAACAAAAACCACCAAAAAAACTTCACAAAAAGCAAAAAAAGAGCCCGAGTCTCTAGAAATAAATATAAACAAAATCAAAACCAACCAATACCAACCAAGAACAACTTTTGATGAAAAAAAATTACAAGAACTTTCAGAATCGATCAAAAAACATGGTGTGGTCCAACCAATTTTGGTTAGAGAAGATGAGGATGGGTATGAGCTTGTAGCGGGAGAAAGGCGAATGAGAGCATCAAAACTAGCCGGCCTCAAAAAAATACCTGCGGTAATAACAAAAGTTACCAATATTCAGTCATTAGAAATCGCAATTTTAGAAAACGTTCAAAGAGAAGACCTAAATCCACTTGAAATCTCAAAAGGATACCAAAGACTTAAAGAAGAATTTGGTTACACACAAGAACAGGTTGCAAAAAGCGTGGGCAAACCACGAAGCACAATAGCAAACTCCTTGAGACTATTAACCCTATCTCCAAAAATTCAGGCAGAGCTAGAAAGCGGAAACCTAACAGAAGGACATGCAAAAGTTTTGTTGGGGGTTGATGCAGCACAAGCTGACACTCTTTTAGACACAATCCTTAAAGATGCGTTATCGGTTAGAGATCTTGAAAGTCTGCTAACTGAAAAAACAACGACACCAACAACCAAAAAACCGAAATCTACAGACGAAAAAAACCTAGAGTCAGCTTTAAGCTCAAAGCTTGGCTCAAAAGTTGTCATTCAAGACACCAACGGCAAAGGAAAAATGGTAATAAAATATTACTCATACGACGAATTAGATGGAATTATTGAGAAAATTTCTGTTTAAGCCTATAAACGAAGACCAAATTAAATTAAAATTACGACACCCATGGCAGCTGACAGTTCAGGACGTACATTTTCAGAATAT
>PBXH01000008.1 GCA_002727535.1 Gammaproteobacteria bacterium
AAACTTTTAAGCACACTTGCATCAAAAAATATCTATCTTGCTTCCGCTTGTGGAGGAGGAGGAACTTGTTCTGAATGTAAATGCCAAGTGATAGATGGTGGTGGCTCTATACTGCCAACAGAAACCTCACATTTTAATTACAAACAACAAAACGATAATTGGCGTCTATCTTGTCAAGTTCCGGTAAAAAGAGACATGAAAATTCAAATTCCAGAAGAAGTTTTTGGTGTTGAGGAATGGGAATGCGAAGTAATCTCTAATGATAATGTAGCTACATTTATTAAGGAACTAGTACTCAAATTGCCTAAAGGTAAAAAGGTGAAATTCAAAGCTGGTGGATATGTGCAACTCGAAGCTCCAGCTTTCGAAGCAATCGATTATAAAGACTTTGATATCGCTGAAGAATACCATGATGATTGGAATAAATTTAAGATTTGGGACAACGTTGCAAATAATCCTGAACCAATCATAAGAGCTTATTCTATGGCGAACTTTCCGTTGGAAGAGGGTGTATTAAAATTTAACATCAGAGTAGCTTCTCCGCCTCCAGGAACAGATTTTCCTCCTGGCATAATGTCGTCTTATGTCTTTAATCTAAAACCAGGTGACAAGGTGAAAGTCTTTGGTCCTTTTGGGGAATTCTTTGCTCGTGAAACTAACAATGAAATGGTGTTTATCGGTGGTGGTGCTGGTATGGCACCAATGCGATCTCACATCTTTGACCAATTACTAAGACTGAACTCTAATAGAAAAATTTCTTTCTGGTATGGTGCTAGAAGCATGAAAGAAATCTTATATCAAGAAGAGTTCGAAAAGCTTGCTCGAGAACATGAAAATTTTACTTTCCACATAGCTCTATCTGATGCTTTGCCAGAAGATAATTGGGATGGTTTAACTGGCTTCATTCATCAAGTAACAGAAGATGAATATCTTTCAAAACATCCTGCTCCTGAAGACTGCGAGTTTTATCTTTGCGGACCACCAATGATGAACTCATCTTGCATTAAAATGCTCACCGACCTTGGAGTAGAAGAAGAAAACATAATGCTCGATGACTTTGGTATCTAGACTTTCAACTTTACTTATTATTCTTCTGCTTGTTGGGTGCTCGCAGGAGAAAGTTCAGATTATTGCAGGATCAATCTATGGCACTACCTATTCCGTTCAATTCACTGAAAATATTGATAAGGAAGAGGTTCATAACTTAGTAAAGATAGAACTTGATAGAATCGATATGGTTTTTTCAACTTACAAGGATGATTCAGAAATAAGTAAACTCAATGACTGTCTTTCTGACCCAACTTACCCACCTAAATCTTTTTGTTTTAAATCAGCATCTCAAGAGCTCATAACCTTATTTGAAAGAGCTGAAATAATTGAATCAATGAGTATGGGGGCTTTCACACCTAGACCGCTTGTAACAGGAGGACAGACTTATGATTTTTCTGCAATTGGTAAAGGCTACGCAGTAGACAAAGTTGGTGAAGTGTTAGTCAAAAATGGTATTTCTAACTATTTTATTGATATTGGTGGAGAAGTGAGCATAAATGGCACTAAATATGGCGAAGCTTGGACTTGGGGTGTAAATAACCCCTTTAATCTTAATTCTGGTGCTTATAGGGTCTTTGAAGCTCCAGAAAATGGTATTTCTATAGCTACTTCCGGTGAATATAGAAATCCTGGTCATATTTGGGGAGAGGGGCCCAAAGATGCTATGTCAGTCACAGTTATTGATGAAAACACCACAGATGCTGATGCTTGGGCTACTGCAATGTATGTGTTAGGAGCAGAAAAGGGTCTAGAACTAGCTGAAAAACAGGGTTTAGCTGTATTTTTCATCAAAAATGATGGAAACTCCGTAAATTCTTCAGAATGGAGTAAAATATACCCATGACNAATGCAATTTTAGGATTAATAGTNGCTGCTTTAGCGATAGCAGGCATGTCTATTGGTTTAATCCTGAGAAATAAACCTCTCCAGCCTAGTTGTGGAGGAGTTTACCTCTCAAAAGGTGATACTTGCCAAGTTTGTGGCAAAGTCAAAGACTAAACCTAGTCGCACTTTAAATTAATTAACGAATACAAATAGTTTCTGGTTGCACTGCTATCCATCCAGCTATCAGAAGTTGAAATAAGATCTAAGCAACCTTGATTGTCTAGATTTATTGGCATGCCCTTGAATAAGTAGGAATTATTGTCCCATTCGTTTGCTTTGGGTTTTTGCGGTAATCTAGNCTCTNAAATGGTTAAGAAACTAGCATTTCCATCATTTAGAGCTATGTGTGATCCATGCAAATCCGATGAAAAATCTCTAGTAGANTGAAAAATATCTAAATCGCCGTCATNATCAAAATCTCGCAAGTAAATATTACTTTCACCATGGTGGNTTGCTTGGCGTGGTTGAGTATTAAAATTGGTGTCTGTAACATCAGTAAGATTGCCATTTCCATCTCCCATTAAAATCTGCACATATGCACCCTCGTAATAAGGCAAATCCCTGGTAATGCCAACAACTACATCATTATTGCCATCGTTGTTTAGATCACCCCATGCAGCGTGATTAAACTTATTATGATTTCTGCCGAAAGGACCTTCTGGTAATTCAATTAAAGTCCAGTTATCTACATTAGTTGTGCCATTACTAACAAGCGCAAAACCTTCTTCAGGTATGGTGTTAGGGCGATTATCAAAATTCCAGAAAACAAGATCATCGTAATCATCATTATTTAAATCAACGACCAAACTACTCATGGGATTTCCATAGGCTTGTTGTAGATTAAAATCGAGATCTTCATGAATAATAAAATTTCCCAAACCATCATTAACTAATAACAAATTGCATGCAAAAATATCGTAATCACCATCATTATCGAAGTCTCCAGTGCTAGCATCATGACTAAATCCACAAATTTTTCCATTACCATCATTTTGATCGTCAATATTGGCTGAAGCATCACTAAATCTACCCGATGAATCACTTAACAAAAGCAGATCAGGGTAGGGTAAAATAAAGTTATTAGCGTAGTCTGGATCACGATACTGCAAGCCCATTGAACCGGCAAAAATATCATCAATACCATCATTATTAAAGTCAGCAATTGCTAACCTATAAGCAAATGGATGTGTTGGTGCTTCTCCTGAATAATAGATGGAATTATCTTCATATAAATTACCATTACCATCATTAAGATAGATATTAATTGGTGCGTCCACTTTTTGGTCTGGTTCAATCGTATGAGGGAAAAGTGCCCAAGCCACTACGATGTCCTCAAAACCATCCCCATTAAAGTCTCCAGTCGCCATATTGTGNGCATCNTGACCAAATAGAGCGTTTTCAAAAACCTGACAATCATTTGGGGTTGGGTAGCATATAGTTGCTGAAAATCTATCNCTTANNTCTATNCCCCCAAAACCTAAATTATGTGAGGCAAAATAATCNGTTTGTAGGGTNGAATGATTGTATGGAGNGGGTGAAGGNACATATTTNAGATTNTCNTCGTCTCTNGTGACTGTATGNNTTAANTTAAGTGATCCTTGAGGGCAAGATGCGGTCTGAATTGAACTNATTNGCACATCAAATATCTTCCTCATTTAATAGNGTTATNGGTGCTCTGTAAGANAAATTTTTGTTGTCATTTGTCGAAATCCAATAAATATCNTCACTTTCCANTATAAAAGAACANTTATAATTAGNTGNAATNCTTATATTNACTGGCTTATAGCTTTTTATATCAGATGGGAAATTGGTAACATTTATTGTTAGTAGGGCTCCATCAGAGTCATTTTCATCATTTGAGCTTGAGCCACCACATCCAACTAAAAAAAACGATAGAAAAATGGTTATTCGCAAATTCATGATTAATTATTTAATTCCAAATTAAAATTTCCTAAATAGATTTCTATTGATCCATCATAATTATTAAAGTCATTTCTCATTGTTTCACCAAATACAACAATATCTACGACACCATCACTGTTCACATCGTGAAAATATCCTTGGCCATGACCTGCGCTATCATTAATATTATCACCTTGTAATAGACTATGTCCCGGCATTAAATAGTTAGCATTACCTTCATATTCGATCATTTCTCCAAATTTGTTATTAAGGTTTAGTATTGGTGTTCCTCCTCTATCTCTTGGGAATTCATAACCATAAGTTCTTGAAAATACATTTCTTGCATAATCAGCATAACCATCATTATTTAGATCCTTGCAGTCCATAAAATTTGCAAATAAATACTCATCGAAAGAATCAAAAGGGTTTTCTATTTCTTCAATAGAATCTCCATCGGTAAGAAAAAATTTAGCTACCTGACGAGCATTAAAATCACTATCGCTGTATGTTTGGCCTTCTATAATTGGAATATCGTTCTTATGCTTATTGGTTGCAAACAATGCAAGAAATGCTATTTTTCCAGAATCATCGACTTTTTCTTCAAAAAAACACATTGTTTCTGGAGTAAAGTCCAATACATACTCTCCCTCTAATAAGTAAACTGCAGCGCTACTTACTGATCCTTGCCATGAAATTTGATCAACATAAAATTCAACAGGAACCATAAATTTATCTTTATTTACCCATTCTTCATTTTCTTTTCTCCATAGAGCAAAACCCTTAGATTCTACCTCATTTGGTATAGACTCATGAGTTGCAATTATAAGGTCTTCATGTGATTTGAATTCATTAGCCCAATTAGCAGATCCATTTTCAATTACATTCCAATTTTCATCCCAAATAGCCTCTGGTGGATACTCATTTTTTACATCTATAAATGCTCCATTATTGTATCTAAATGCTTGAAGACCAATACCTGTAAAACCTGCAAATAGTGCATCATTTGTGCCTTCTGAATTCATAACCATTGAAACTGCATGACCCCAATCAGGTATACCAAGTTGATGGATTTCATATTGAGATTCACTCTTAGAAAGAATTACTGCTGGTCTTGCTCTAGAGTTTTCCCAAGGATTTCCATTTCTACCATCTTCCCAGTTCATTGCAAATGCAATATCAACTCTGCCATCACCATTTAAATCTCCTATTGAATACTTTCTACTCGCGCCTCCCAATGATGGCAAGGGCTCACCAAAAACTTCTTCAGTGCCATTCCTATAGGAACCTGCATCATTAGATAGATGTACAACTACTAAGTCAGGAACAGGTGTTTCAACAATATTTCCAAAATTATCTCTATATAAGTCACACCACTGATGAACTATAAAATCTGTCCACTCATCATTATTAATATTCACTGGTATTACTGATTGTATTGATGGTTGAAGTTCTGACGGATATGCACATACGTTTTTATAGCCACCGTAATCTAAAATTAAAAGGGGTTCTTCATTAAATTGAGTTGGTGTCGGCTCAGGTGTTGGGCTTGGAGTAGGTTCAGGAGTTAATTCTGGCATTGATACAGAAGAGTCTTTATTGCACGAGGAAAGTAAAATAATCCCTAAAAAAAATGAAAGAAAAATGGTTATTCTTAAGCGCAAATTACTTCTTTTTTTTCTTGATCAGAAGAATGAACCCACCGCCTAATAAGGTAATTAGTGCAATGAGAAACCCTGTATCCATACTTTATTAAAACTGATCTTCTTCTGTAGACCCCTTGAGAGCTGAAGTTGAGCTTTCTTCACCTTGTATGCAGTTATTTACTGCATCAAAATAACCTGTTCCAACTTCCTGTTGGTGTGATACAAAAGTGTAGCCTTTTTTAGCGTCTTCAAACTCTTTTTCCTGTAGCTTAACGTAAGCTGTCATACCGTCTGCAACGTATTCATTTGCTAAATTAAACATGCCATGCCACATTGAATGAATACCAGCTAAAGTGATGAACTGAAACTTATAGCCCATTGCGCCAAGCTCTTTCTGGAATTTAGCTATAGTTGCATCATCAAGGTTCTTTTTCCAGTTGAAAGATGGTGAACAGTTGTATGCCAACATAATTTCTGGATGATCTTTCTTGATGGCTTCAGCAAATGTTTTAGCTTGTTCCAGATCTGGCTTAGATGTTTCGCACCATACAAGATCAGAATAGGGTGCATAAGCCAAGCCTCTTGCAATAGCTTGATCAAGTCCTGCTTTAGTTCTAAAAAAGCCCTCTGAAGTTCTTTCACCAGTCAAGAATGGTTTATCGTTTTCATCTACATCTGATGTCACTAAATCTGCTGCATCAGCGTCTGTTCTGGCAATTAAAATTGTAGGTGTATTTGATACATCAGCAGCTAGTCGAGCAGCAATTAATTTTTGCACCGCTTCTTGAGTTGGAACTAGAACTTTTCCACCTAAATGACCACATTTTTTCACACTTGCTAATTGATCTTCGAAATGCACTCCAGCAGCACCTGCTGCAATCATTCTTTTCATTAGCTCAAAAGCATTTAAATTGCCGCCAAAACCCGCTTCTGCATCGGCAATAATTGGAGCAAAGAAATCAACTTTTGGCTCGCCATTGGANTTCATCCATTCAATCTGATCTGCTCTTCTGAAAGCATTATTAATTCTTGTTATAACTTTAGGCACAGAATCAACAGGGTAGAGCGATTGATCGGGATACATTGTGCCGGCTGAATTATTGTCTGCTGCAACCTGCCAACCTGATAGATAAATGGCTTTAACACCAGCTTTTACCTGTTGAACAGCTTGTCCACCAGTTAAAGCCCCTAAACAATTAATGTAATCCTCTGTAAATAGGTAATTCCAAAGTTTTTCTGCTCCTTTTCTAGCCAATGTACATTCAGGCTGTAAAGAACCTCTTAATTTGACAACTTCATTGGCAGAATATGGTCTTTTGACATGCTTCCATCGAGAATTTTCAGCCCAATCTTTTTCTAAAACAGCTACTTGATCGTTTAAGTTCATTTAATGCTCCTATATGCTGGCAATGTAAGGAAATCAGTTAACTCGGCGCTTATAACCAATTTTTTCAGTAATTTTTTGGCCTCGACAAGCTTATCTGAATCCAAAGAGTTTTTCCCAACCTCTTCTTGGACAACATTGTATTCTTCATCTAGCATTTTTTCAAATGCCTTTTTAGATGCAACAACGCCTGTATCCATCGTTACACCATGCTTAACCCACTGCCACAAAGAGCTTCTAGATATTTCTGCTGTTGCTGCATCTTCCATTAATCCATAAATTGGCACACAACCAACACCTTTCAACCAGGATTCTATATATCTTAGAGAAACTCTGATATTTGACCTGAAACATTCTTCAGTAAAATTGCCTTCACATGGTGTTATCAGATCATCCTGAGTGATTTCATCATCTTCTCTCATCACATGCATCTGATTAGTCTTACCAATATCAAAAGCATTAGAAAATACATTGTTAGCAATATCAGATAATCCTGGATGAGCAATCCAAGTTCCATCATGTCCATTGCTTGTTTCTAGCAATTTATCGTTCATAACTTTCTCGATAATAGCTTCATTTTCTTTTGGATCTTTTGAAGGAATCAGTGCTGCCATGCCCCCCATAGCAAAAGCTCCTCTACGATGACATGTTTTAATAAGTAGTCTCGAATATGCGTTTAAAAATGGTTGATTCATGCCAACCTGACTTCTGTCAGGCAATAGTTTGTTTGCGTGATTTTGGAAGGTTTTAATGTAGCTAAATATGTAATCCCATCTACCGCAGTTTAAGCCCACAATATGATCTTTTAATTCATAGAGAATTTCATCCATTTCAAAAACTGCAGGAAGGGTTTCAATTAGACATGTAACTCTGACCGTACCTCTTGGCAAATTCAAATAATCTTCCGAATAATCTATTATTTCGTTCCATAATCTGGCTTCTAAATGAGATTGTAATTTTGGAATATAGAAATAAGGTCCTGTGCCTCTATTAATCAATTCTTTGGCATTATGCAAAGCATATAGACCAAAATCACATAAGCAGCCATAAGGATTCTCACCATTAATATCAATTCCTTTTTCTTTAAGATGTAACCCCCTTACACGACACATCAAAGTTGCTATTTCATCATTTAATTCATATTTTTTGTTGTTAGCAGGGTTTTCAAATGTGATGGTTCTTCTAACTGCGTCATACATATTTCTTTGACCAAGTGCTACATTTTCCCAAGTGGGGCTTAAAGAGTCTTCAAAATCAGCCATAAACACTTCTACATCGGCATTTAAAGCATTAATTATCATTTTTCTGTCTACTGGTCCGGTTATTTCAACTCGCCGATCTAATAAGTCCTCAGGAATTTCTCTTACTTTCCACTCTGAGTTTCTTATTTCTTTTGTTTCATCAAGAAAATTTGGAGCTTTTCCAGAATTAAAGATCTCTTGCTTTTGCTCTCTTTCAGCCAATAATTCACTAATTCTACTATCAAACTTATTGTGTAAATCTGTTAGGAATTTTTTAGCTTCCTCACTAAAAATAATTTCGGCTTCTTCGGGAATATTGAATTTAAATTTAATACTCACAATTACTCTTCTTCAGCTAGACCTGATGCTATTCCAATATAAGTTTCAGGAGTTAATTCTTTCAATACTTTTTTGTGATCTTCTGACTTTACAAGACTGTCAACTGCCTTTAGGTAGCTGTTTTTATCCATTCTTTGGCCTCTGCTTAATTCTTTAACCTTGTCGTACCCATCTTTCATTCCTTCAAGCCTTAAAAAACTTTGCAATGCTTCAGCTAAAAGCTCATATCTGCCCTCAAGATCAGATGTTATTGTTGCTTCATTTGCCTCCAATTTATCCAAACCTTTTAGCATTGAATTCTTTGCAATTTCTAAATATCCAAAAGCAGAACCGATATTTCTTAAAGCTGTTGAGTCAGATAAATCTCTTTGTAATCTGGAGATAGTAAGCTTGTCTGCAAGATGAATAAATATTGCATTTGACAAGCCNAAGTTGCCTTCAGCATTCTCAAAATCAATCGGGTTAACCTTATGAGGCATAGTTGATGATCCAACTTCATCCTTTTTTAGTTTGAGACTGAAATAATCAAGCGAAATATAGGTCCATATGTCTTTGGTTAAATCAAGCAAAATATTGTTTGCTCTTACAATTGAGTGAAATAAATCGGCCATATAATCATGCGGCTCTATCTGCGTTGTTACTTTTGTCAACTCTAGGTCTAGTCCATCAAAAAATTTCTTTGTAGTTTCAATCCAATCAGCATTTGGAAAAGCTAATTTATGGGGGTTGTAATTTGCTGTTGCTCCTCCCCATTTTGCATAAAATTTTGTATCTTTCATTTTTGAATATTCGTTATTTAGTCTGGTCTTAAATACGTTAATTTCTTTCCCAAGTGTGGTAGGGGAGGCTGGTTGTCCATGAGTTCTAGAAAGCATTGCTAGATCTTTGTTTTTCTCAGCTAAATCTTTAAGTTTTAGCTGTATATCTTCAAGCCATGAAAGAGTTGAGTTATGAACATCTTTCAGCATTAAAGCATAACTAACGCTATTAACATCTTCAGAAGTAAGAAATATATGAATCAAGCTCTGCACGTCTTCAGAACCATCAAATTGTTCAGCCAAAGCTAGCTCAACAGCTTTAACATCATGGTTAGTTGTTTTCTCAATCTCTTTGACTCTTAAGGCAAGACTATCTGGTAACTTTGATGAGAGTTGCTCTAATTGCTTAGCGACTTCAGGCGTTAGGAGATCTTCTCTGAAATTATTCAGAAAATATTTAAGCCATTCAACTTCAACTTTTAATCTGTGTTTGATTAGCCCTAGCTCAGAAAATATTTCACGAGTTACTTGAGTCTTTTCGTGATATCTGCCGTCTAGAGGTGAAAGGCTCCTTAGACTTTTCTCATCCATAGGCTTGGTAATTATACCCTCTATTTTCTGCCCAGTTGTAATAAATCTTTGAAATTCTATCTTTAATTATCGAACCGCCTAAACATTCGTCGTCTCTATAAATTACAGCAGATTGGCCAGGCGTAACCGCNAATTGAGGTTCATTAAATTCAATCTTATAGCTTTGGTCTGATCTTGAAACTTTTGCTGTAACAGCCTCGGATTGATATCTTATTTGAACCTTGCAATCAAAATCTTCTTTAACCTCTTCATTGATCCAATGAATGTCATCAACATAACAACCATCACTATACAGAAGAGGGTGTGTATTTCCTTGTACAACTGTCAGATCATCAGAACCAATATCTTTATGAGCTACATACCATGAATCTTGTTCTTTGCCTTTAATTCCACCAAGACCTATGCCTTGTCTTTGCCCAAGAGTGAAATACATCAAACCATCATGTTCGCCTAATTTCTCACCATTCTCATCAAGAATTTTNCCAGGCTTTTTGCCAAGAAAATTTCCAATAAAATCGTTGTATTTATTCTTGCCTATAAAACAGATTCCCACAGAATCTTTCTTCATTGAAGTGGCAAGATTGTTATCTTGAGCAATTGACCTTACTTGCTCTTTTGTAAGCTCACCAAGTGGAAATATTGTCTTCTTTAAGTCTTCACCAAGTACTTGGTGAAGAAAATATGATTGGTCTTTTTTTGGGTCGGCGCCTCGCAGTAATCTCATGTAATTACCATCGCCCTTAAGGCGTGCATAATGTCCTGTTGCTATGAAATCTGCTCCTGTTTCTAAACAATAGTCTAAAAAAGCTCTGAACTTTATTTCTTTGTTGCAAAGAATGTCAGGATTTGGTGTTAATCCAGCATGATGATCTGAAAGAAACTTTTTAAACACTTTATCCCAATAGTCTGAAGAAAAGTTTGCCTGATGAAGAGGAATGCCTATTTGATCGCATACTTCTTCAGCATCTTTAAAATCCTGCTCAGAAGTGCATTCCATATTGGGAGCAGAGTTAGTCCAATTCTTCATAAAGATGCCTTGAACGTCAAATCCAGCCTCTTTAAGCAGTAAAGCAGACACAGAAGAATCTACTCCTCCGGATATGCCAACAATAACTTTTTTTTGCTTTTNCACGTTAATTAGGTTTTGAGTCTTAATATTTAGTGTAAATCTAAGTATAATCAANCCACAATTTTTAGGGTATGAGTAAATCAAATATTAAAATTCCATCAACAGGCGAGAAAATAACTTACAAAAACAACAAGCTAGTTGTGCCTGATAATCCCATAATACCTTACATTGAGGGCGATGGTATAGGAGTGGATATAACTCCTGTGATGCTTAATGTCATCGATGCAGCTGTAGAAAAAGCATATAGCGGCAAAAGAAAAATAAGCTGGATGGAGATCTATTGTGGCGAAAAATCAGTAAAAATTTATGGTGATGATGAATGGTTGCCAGATGAAACTCTTCAAGCATGTAAAGATTATAAGGTTTCAATTAAAGGCCCATTAACTACTCCTGTTGGTGGTGGTATTCGTTCATTAAACGTAGCTATAAGACAAAAATTAGATCTATATGTCTGTTTGAGACCAGTGAAATATTTTAATGGCACTCCAAGTCCAGTTAGGCGCCCTGATTTAGTAGATATGGTAATTTTCAGAGAAAACTCAGAGGATATATATGCAGGCGTTGAGTTTGAATCTAATACAGAGGCAGCAAATAAGTTAATTAAAGTACTTCAAGATGACTTTGGAGTAGAAAAAATAAGGTTTACAGAGAATTGCGGAATAGGAATTAAGCCTGTTTCAGAAGAGGGGACAAAGAGATTAGTCAGAAAAGCTTATGAATATGCTATTCAGAATGAAAAAGATTCTGTAACTCTAATTCACAAAGGAAATATCCAGAAATTTACAGAAGGTGCTTTCATGGACTGGGGCTATGAGTTAGCACGAGAGGAATTCGGCGGAGAGCCTCTTGATGGCGGCCCTTGGCACACATTTAAAAACCCGAATACTGGTAAAGATATCATTGTTAAAGATGTAATTTGTGACGCTTTCTTACAACAATGCCTTTTAAGACCTGCAGATTACGATGTTTTGGCAACACCGAATCTTAATGGCGACTATCTTTCAGATGCTCTTGCTGCCCAAGTTGGTGGAATTGGTATAGCTCCTGGTGCAAACTTAGGTGATGAAGTAGCTGTATTTGAGGCAACACATGGAACTGCACCAAAATATGCAGGACAAAACAGAGTAAACCCAGGCTCATTAATACTTTCAGCTGAAATGATGTTAAGACATATGGGTTGGGTAGAAGCTGCAGACCTTATAATATACGCTATGGAAAAAACTATTGGTAAAAAGAAGGTTACTTATGATTTTGCTCGATTAATCGATGATGCTGAAGAAGTAAGTTGTTCTAAATTTGGCGAATTATTAATTAAAAAGTTTAAATAAATTACTTAGATCTAAAGGTTATTCTGCCTTTTGATAAATCATAAGGAGACATTTCCACAGTAACATTATCACCATTAAGAATTCGAATATAATTCTTTCTCATTCTGCCGGATATATGGGCCGTAATAACATGATCGTTTTCTAGTTTGACTCTAAACACAGTATTAGGCAGAACCTCGATTACGGTTCCCTGCATTTCAATAGTGTCTTTTCCCATTGAGGGTATTTTACTGAGATATTTAGAAATGTCACTTATTTGTCATATTTAGAAGGTTTTTTAGCTTATAGTATTGTCAAATGAAGAGACTTTTAGTTATTTTAACAACCATTATTTTAACGGCTTGTGGCGGTGGAGGAGAGATGAGCAAAACTGTGCCAGATCTGACTCCAACACCTTCTCCAACACCAGCTCCAACGCCTTCTCCAACGCCTCAACCAGAACCAGCATGCACAGAACAATTNGGAAGNGGGACTTATTACTGTACTGTCACTNACGATGATATTGCTAGAGAGTTTTATTATTATCTGCCGCAAAATTATTCGGAGAATTCTTCTTCAATGCCTTTGTTAATAAGCCTTCATGGAGGTGACGATTATGCAGATTCAAATATGTCTTACACAAATTTTAGAGATTTAGCTGATGAAAATGATTTTGTGCCAATTTTTCCGCAAGGAACAGTAGCTGAAGAAAAGGGGGCAACTGGATGGTTTACTGGAGCTTGTGACTCTAGTTCAGTTTGTGATCTTGGTTTTATCGACTCAATCATTGATTTTATNGGAGAAAACATAAATATAGACCTCGATAGAGTTTATGCTACAGGATTCTCAAATGGAGCTTTTATGGCATATAGCCTTGGATGTAATTTAAGTGCAAAAATTGCTGGTGTAGCGGCTGTTGCTGGAACAATGGAGATCGGTAGTATTAGTACATGTCAGTCAATTCACCCCATGCCAATTTTGCATATACATGGAACAAATGACAACGCAATTCCACCTGAAGGTGGGCAATATCACTATCCAGTTAGTGATGTCATAAATTTTTGGAAGGAATTCAATGAATGCACCTATACAACAGTCTATGAAGGTGCTGACGATGACTCTGATGGCTTTTGGTTCATGATTTATAGTCATGAGGGGTGCTTAAACAACGTTCAGGTCTACGATTTCACTGCTGGAGGNATGGACCACAATTGGCCTATAGATGGATACACTACTGACGATATGCCCGATGGTTCGTCATATATAATCACTTTTCTTAAACAATTTGATATTAATGGTAGAGCAAGTCAATAAAGAGTTAATAGTAATAGATACTACAAAAACCGTTAAAAATGAAATTCTTAGCGAAATTTTAAACATCAATCAAGCACATGTGCCGATGGTTGGATCCTTGGAAAATACAAAGGATTTAGCAAACTTAGTAAAAATGTCATCTTTGTTAGCATTAACCAAAGAAAATGATGANATAACCNCATTTATAGTGTGTTTACGTGAAGGAACANANTACAGATCATATAACTACTTCTATTTTTCAGGAAAGTATAAAAAGTTCCTATACATAGATAGAATTGCTGTAAAACAACAGTACCAAAATAAGGGGCTAGGCTCTCTTTTGTATCAAAAAATAGATGAAATTAGCAATGAACTAGGACTAACTATATGCGCAGAAGTTAATACAAAGCCCTACAATGAAACATCAATACAGTTCCATATTAAACATGGGTTTGAAAAAATCGGANAAAAATCTCTNTCTAAAGACCACGAGGTTGCNTATTTTGTAAAAAAAGGGTGAAAATCCCAGATTATGTTAAATAAATACCATACCTACATACATAAATCATCTTAAAACCNNATATATAAAGGCTTATAGCTTGTTAANCTTACCTTTATTTTNGCCTCTATTATTTAACATAATATATATTATGCGAAGTTATGTATTGTGATGTTTTAAAAAATTTTTGAAAGTGATTTTTTGAGTTTGACCTCCCCTCATTTTTTTTTAATTAAATATTTTTTAAGTAGATCTAAATCAAAGGAGAAGATTTTTTAAATTATTGAAGATTATGTCCGGAATTTTTTCTTGAAAATTTATTTTTTGGCTTTTTTTTATTTTTTTCTGAAAATTTTAAAAAATTATAAAATTTATGTCTCCTCTAACCACTTTTTTTCATTTTTACCCATAATGATGCCTTATTTTTTAAAAAATTCTTTTATATCGTTTATTTTGGCCTTCTATCCCCTTTTTATGCTATATCATTGATTTATGAGTTTTAGATTCTCATTTTTGCTACTTTTTGCTTGTTTTTTATATTCTGAAACTGATTTTCGAGATATTTCGATATCTGAATATAAAAATCTCTTATCTGAGACAAAAACTACCAAACAGTTTTATAGAGATTATCTATTGAATGCGCGCTTATCAGATAAGGAGATTAACTCTATCATCAGTTTCTATGGGCCTAATGAGCTGTATAGATCCTATATTTACTCAAGATCAGCTAATTGGCGTGGTGTTCCAATATTCGTTAAGGATAATATTGATACCAAAAATTTAGCTAATACTGCAGGATCAAAGGCTTTACTGGATAATTTGCCTAAGGATGATGCTCAAATAATTAAAAATCTTAAAAAGGCCGGTTTTGTTATAGCTGGCAAGACTAATCTGTCTGAATGGGCCAATTTTAGGGCTAGTAGCTCGACTAGTGGCTGGTCAAGTGTTGGTGGACAAACATATAATCCATACAATCTTAAATACAATCCCTGTGGTTCAAGTTCTGGAAGTGCTGCTATCGTAGCTGAAGGAATTGCTCCTGCTTCTATTGGTACAGAAACAAATGGCTCAATAGTCTGCCCTGCCTCTATAAATGGTGTTGTTGGCGTAAAACCTACTGTGGGCTTAGTTAGCAGAGATGGCATTATACCCATATCAAGCTCTCAAGATACTGCTGGGCCGATGGCTAGAAGCGTATATGATGCAGCCATAGTGCTTGAAGCTATATCAGGAAGAGATCCTAAAGACAAAATAACTTTTAATATTCCCCGAGACTACGATTTTAAGGGGTTAACCAAGCTAGATCCCAATTATTTAAATGGAAAAAGAATTGGGGTTATCAAGATTTCAGATGATGCGCCTGAAGTAACTAAAAATTTAACGAATAAGATCGTCATAGTTCTTGAAAATCTTGGTGCTGAAGTCATTGAAATATCACTTAAACCGCTAGATAGCGATGATTGGTCTAAAGAATTTTATCTACTTTTATATGAATTTAATGTAGGGCTAAACGATTATCTGCAAAAATCTAGCTCTAAAACCAGGAATATTGAGGAATTAATCGAGTTCAATAATCAAAATAAAAGAGAAATTCTAAAGTATTTTGGTCAAGATATACTTGAAGAGAGCATCAAAGCTATTGATGATGCGGCTTATAGGGATGCTCTGAAGCTAATAGAGGCTTCTAAAGCTAGAATAGATACGGTCTTAGAAGAAGAGTCAATAATTGCAATTGTGGGCCTTACACGCAATCCTGCATGGAAAACAAACTATAAAAC
>PBXH01000009.1 GCA_002727535.1 Gammaproteobacteria bacterium
ATATGACATTGAAGGCAATAAATATATGGAAGGTTTAGTCGGGTTATGGTGCAATGCTTTAGGTTTTGGTAATGAAGAGCTTGTTGAAACCGCAGCTAATCAAATGCAAAAGTATGGTTATGGCTCTTTGTTTGCATCAAAAAGTCATGAACCAGCTATCATGCTTTCTGAAAAGCTGATGGAAATGTCGCCCTTTGATAATGGCAAGGTATTTTTTGGAAGTTCAGGCGGAGATGCAAACGATACTCAATATAAATTATTCACTTATTTAAATAATGCTATAGGAAAGCCTAATAAGAAGAAGTTTCTTTCGCGAAAAAAGGGATATCACGGAATTACAGTTGCAAGTGGCAGCATGACCGGCATTCCAGCGAACCATAAGTTATTTGATTTACCTATTTCAGGATTTTTTCATACAGATACACCACATTATTACCGCGAAGGAATGCCCAATGAAACTGAAGCAGAATTTTTAGATCGAATCGCCAAAAACTTAGAAGACTTAATTATCAAAGAAGGTTCTGATAGTTTTTCTGCCATGATTGCTGAGCCATTTATAGGGGCTGGAGGAGTTCTTATACCTCCGGAAGGATATTTCCCTAAAATTCAAAGCATTCTAGAAAAATATGACATTCATTTAATAGATGACGAAGTGATTTGTGGTTTTGGAAGAACAGGTAATTGTTGGGGTTACGAAACTTTTTCAATGAAGCCATCTTCAATGACAATTGCAAAAGCCCTTTCATCTGGGTACATGCCTATAAGTGCTGTTATTGTTTCAGAAGAAATTTTTGAACCAATAAAGCATGCAAGTGATGATGTTGGAGTTTTTGCCCATGGATATACGTATTCTGGTCATCCAGTTTCATGTGCTGTAGCGCTAAAAACATTGGAAATTTACGAAAGAACAAATTTATTTTCTCATGCCAGCCATGTTGCTAAAAGCTTTCAAGATCGAGTCAAAAAACTTTCGTCATTTGATCATGTTGGCGAAGCTAGAGGCGTTGGTTTAGTAGCAGGCATTGAGCTTGTAAAGAATAAGGAAACAAAAGAAAGTTTTGACCCTTATGGAAGAATAGGGATGTTGGTAGCAGAGGCTTGTCAAAAAAATGGCTTAATTGTCAGAGCGATTGGAGATGTTATTGCTATATGTCCGCCCCTTGTAATAACAGAACAACAAATTGATGAATTATTTGATATTCTTGAGTCATCTATAGAAGAAGTTTCTAAAAAAATATAGGAGAAAATAATGTTGCCAGATATATTAAAAAATAATTTATCAGTGCCTGTAGTTGGCGCCCCTCTTTTTATTATTTCACAACCAAACTTGGTGATTGCTCAATGCAAAGCAGGAGTTGTTGGTTCATTTCCTGCTCTAAATGCAAGACCACAAGAATTATTATCAGATTGGATTAAAGAAATTAAAGATGAATTAGGCCAGTATCAAGAAGACAATCCAGAGGCAAAGGTTGCACCATTTGCAGTAAACCAGATTTGCCATTTATCAAATGATAGGCTTTTTAAAGATGTTGAAACATGCGTAAAACATGAGGCACCAATTATAATTACTTCATTAAGACCACCTGAAGATTTAGTTAAAGCTGCTCATTCTTACGGCGGCATTGTTTTTCATGATGTCATAAGCACAAGACATGCACAAAAAGCAGTTGAACAAGGTGTAGATGGTTTAATTCTCGTCTGTGCAGGAGCCGGAGGACATGCTGGTGCTTTATCGCCCTTTGCACTATTACGAGAAACAAGGGAATGGTATGACGGCACCATACTCTTATCTGGCTCAATATCAGATGGATATTCAGTTGCGAGCGCATTAGCAATGGGAGCTGATCTTGCTTATATAGGAACAAGCTTCATAGCGACAAAAGAGTCTGAAGCAGATGATAATTATAAAAAAATGCTAATAGAGTCATCAGCAAAAGATATTGTATATACAAATTATTTTAGTGGAGTACATGGAAATTATTTAGGGNCTTCAGTTGAAAAAGCAGGAATGGATCCAGCTAATTTGCCTGAGGCTGATAAAACTAAAATGAATTTTAATTCCGGAGGCAATGCTTCAGCTAAAGTTTGGAAAGATATTTATGGTTCTGGCCAAGGAATAAATGCCATTAAAGAAACAACTAGCGTTGGAGAGCTTGTAAATAAAATTTCAACAGAATTTAAAGAAGCTCAANCAGAATTCATTAAAAAAACAAATAGCTTTTAAACTTTTATAACGCATTAAAGTATAATGTTTCTGTGGACGTAGCAGCACTTATATTATCTATTTTTGCACTAATCTTTGCTTTGATTGGTGTAGGTTTATCTATGCGAGCACTTTATATAATCGGTGTTAATGCTGGGCTTGATAANAAGTATGATGCNCAACCAACCAAAGCNCCAAAATCAGNTAATAAAGAATTTAAAAAACCAATAAGAACTGAAGGTAATAAGATTATCTATAACGAAGATCCATTGGTTTATGTAATTGAAGACTTTATTACCGANGAAGAGTGTTCTCATATTGTGAATGCATCAGACAGNAAATTGCAAAGAGCAAAAACAATTGGCGGCAAAGANGGAATTTATCATGAAAACAGAACGGGAAGTAATTGTTGGATTGCACATAATCACTCTGATATTACAACAGGCCTCGGCCAAAGAATTGCTGACCTTATAGGATTTCCATTAAAGAATGCTGAATCTTATCAAGTAGTTTATTACACTGGCGGCACGCAGTATAACGATCATCATGATGCTTTTGACCATGAAACAGAAGAAGGAAGAAANCATCTCGAAAGAGGNGGNCAAAGAATCTATACTGCATTGGGATATTTAAATGAAGTTGAGGAAGGAGGAGCAACTGAGTTTAAAGATTTAAATATTTCGGTTAAACCAAAAAAAGGCTCCTTGTTAGTATGGAAAAATATTCTTCCTGGCACCACAAAACTTCATCCAGATTCGTTACATGCTGGTAGGCCTGTTACAAAAGGCNAGAAGTATGCTTTTAATCTGTGGTTCAGAGAAAATAAGTTTGTGTGATANATCTATAATACTGTATAGTTATACAGTATAAATACAATTTAACTGCTCAATATATGGATGTTTCTTATATTCTTGAAAATTTAAATAAAGCTCAGCGTGAAGCAGTAACTTCTGAATCAAGAAAACTTCTAGTTTTGGCGGGCGCTGGTTCAGGNAAAACAAAGGTTNTAGTTCANAGAATAGCCTGGNTAATCCANGCAGCATCAAGTTCGACTCATAGCATTCTTGCAGTTACTTTTACTAATAAAGCNGCAAATGAAATGACAGGAAGAATAGNGCGNATTCTTGATCAGCCAATTCCTGAAATGTGGTGNGGAACTTTTCATTCAATATCAAATAGAATCTTGCGNCGTCATTATAAAGAAGCAGGACTTGATAAAGAATTTGCCATATTNGATAGCGATGATCAGTTAAGAATAATAAAAAGGATATTAAAAGAACTAGATATAGATGAAGACCANTGGCNACCAGACAAGATCAGNTGGCAAATAAATACTTGGAAGGATGAAGCGTTAAGGTCTAAAGATGTAGACGATCANGGNGATTTTAATATNGAAATGTTAAAACGAATTTATANNCATTACGAAANTTACATGGCAAAAGAAAACTTATTAGATTTTGCTGAATTGATTCTAAAGTCCTATGAAGTAATTAAGACGAACGAAACAATTAGAAATTTATATAGAAGAAAATTTAAGCATATATTAATTGATGAGTTTCAGGATACAAATTCACTCCAATTTAAATGGATTAAAAATTTAGTTGATGGAGAGACTACTATTACAGCTGTGGGCGATGATGATCAATCTATTTATGGTTGGAGAGGAGCAAAAATTGAAAATATAAATCAATTTGCCAAAGAAGATGAGACGCAGATTGTCAAGCTTGAGCAAAATTACAGATCCACTGCAAATATTTTAAATGCAGCAAATGCAGTTATAAGCCAAAACTCAAAAAGATTAGGAAAAAAACTTTGGACTGAAGACAACGAAGGAGACAAAATTGAAATTTTTGAAGCGCACAATGAATATGAAGAAGCTAATTTTATTTCTGATAATGCTCACAGCATATTTAGTGCAGGAGATCATTATAAAGATATGGCTGTTTTATATAGATCAAACGCTCAGTCCAGAACTATCGAAGAAGCTTTGCTTAGACAGAATATACCATATGTAATTTATGGAGGAGTTCGTTTTTATGAAAGGCTAGAAATTAAAAATGTCTTAAGTTATTTAAGACTAATTGTGAATAGTAATGACAATAATGCATTTGAAAGAGCAATCGGCACACCTTCTAGAGGTGTGGGAGAAAAAACTTTGAACAAAATCAGAATTTTTGCCGAAGAAAATGATTTGCCATTATTTAAAGCAACAAAAAAAATGCTCAATGAACAAGTAATTAAAGGCAAGGTCGCAACATCAATCTCTTCTTTTATTGATCTCATTGAGACTTCATTAGAACAGATAAACCAAATTGCACCAGACGAATTAGTAGAAATTGTAATTAATGAAAGTGGGCTGATTGAGCATCATATGAAAGAACCAGGAGAAAAAGGACGAATAAGAGTAGAGAATATTAATGAACTTATTTCAGCAATCAAATCTTTTGAATTAATAAACAGAAATGAAGATATGTCGGAATATGGTTCATATATATCAGCTTTCTTAAGCTCTGTATCNCTAGATATGGGAGAAACCCAAGCCGCTAAAACAGATGATGCAGTTCAACTTATGACTATGCATTCAGCTAAAGGATTAGAATTTAAATATGTGTTTATAGTTGGAATGGAAGAGTCATTATTCCCACATTCTCGTTCAACAGAAAGCATTAATGAACTTGAAGAAGAAAGAAGACTTTGCTACGTAGGAATTACGAGAGCAAGAAAAAAACTATATTTGACCTATACAGAATTCAGAAAATTATATGGTCAAGATTCTTACAATCCACCGTCAAGGTTCATTAAAGAAATACCTAATGAATGCCTNGAATTTATTAGACCAAAACAATCTTATAGAGCAAATTTCTTTGGCAGCGTCAGNCCAACAGGCAATACAAATGAAAACAATCCTTTTGATTTGGGCCAAAGTGTTAAACATAAGGTTTTTGGTGAAGGTGTTGTTCTCAGCGTTGAAGGGTCAGGAGATGGCTCAAGAATGCAAATAAATTTCAATAAAGCGGGAATCAAATGGCTTGTTACAGCCTATGCTGATTTGGAAAAAATATAATGAAATTAAAGATTGAACATAAAAATTTAGTTGACTACGAAACTTGTGTTAATGAAATGAAAAAATTGGTTGAATCCCAACCTGATTACCATTCAATATGGGTTTTAGAGCATGATCCAGTTTTTACGATTGGCATAAGCGAGAAAGGTATTGAAGAAGATAAAACACAAAACCCTCCATTAATTAAAACAGACAGAGGTGGAAAAATTACTTACCATGGACCTGGCCAAAAGATTTTTTATTTTATCCTAAGCTTAAAAGACTTGCCCTTTAAACCAACGGATTTAACTAAGAACATTTTGCAAAAAACATCTGAGACCCTAAACAGTTATGGGTTAGATAATGAAATTAATCTTAAAGATCCTGGAATATATTTAGAGAAAAAGAAATTAGCTTCAGTTGGAATGAGAATTCGTAAAAATTATTCCTATCATGGCCTAAGCATTAATTTTGATACAAATTTATTAACATTTAATACTATTAAGCCTTGCGGACTAGATGTTAAGGCTTGTAATCTAACAGACTATATAGATATTTCTATTGATGAACTTACTTCTGACTTGATAGATAAATATAAAGGACTTATAACAAAGAAATGAGAGATATTATTCCCACAGTTAAAATAACTAATCATGCAGGAGTTAAGTCAGTCAAAGATGGCATGAAAGCAAATTCGTATTCGCTTATTGATAGAGAAAAAAAGCCAAAATGGATTAGGATGACAGCGAATCAAGCAAACAAAAATTACACACTCATTAAAGATAAAGTAAAAAATTTACACTTAAGCACTGTCTGTGAAGAGGCAAAATGTCCTAATCTTTCAGAATGTTGGTCTAGAGGAACTGCAACATTTATGCTGATGGGAGATACATGTACACGAGCTTGTCAATTTTGCTCAGTGAATACTGGCAACCCGAATGGATGGCTTGATAAAAATGAACCAGAAAAGATAGCAAGCACTATAGAGCAGATGAGCCTTAAATATATAGTTCTTACATGCGTAAATAGGGATGATATTTCAGATGGAGGAGCACAACATTTTGCTGATACCGTAAATGCTATAAAAACGAAAGATCAGAATATAGAAGTTGAGGTACTAACATCTGATTTTAATGGCTCAAGAGATGCTATAGAGAAAGTAGTTAAATCTCCAATCAAAGTTTTTGCCCAAAATATAGAAACGGTTGAAAGGCTAACTCATCCGATTAGAGATCCTAGAGCAGGATATGATAAAACACTTAAAGTTTTACAAACCGCTAAGGAAATTAATCCAAACATAATTACAAAAACCAGTCTTATTGTGGGTCTTGGAGAAAAAGACACAGAAATTTATCAGACTTTTGAAGATTTGAGGGCACATAATGTAGATATTGTTACTTTAGGACAATATCTAAGACCAACATTAAATCATCACCCAATAGATAGATGGGTCACACCAGAACAATTTGATCAGTATCGAAAAGAGGGCTTAAAATATGGCTTTCTTGAAGTCATATCTGGTCCTATGGTAAGGTCCAGTTATAGAGCTGAAAGAGCATTAGATTTTAATAATGCAGGACTATAAAAATGATAGTAATTTCACCAGCCAAACGTTTAAGCAATAAAGCTTGCAAAATAGTTTTAAATGCGACTACTCCTACTTTTGATAAAGAAGCATCACTTTTAGCTAACGAACTAGCCAAACTGAATGCAATAGAACTAACAGAGCTAATGGGAGTAAGTGATAATATTGCTGAACTTAATGTTGAACGATTTAAAAGTTGGGGCAATTCTCCAACAGAAGAAAAAAGAGCTATTTTTCAATTTGAAGGAGATGTATTCAAACATCTTGATGCTAGAAACTTCAATGATGATGATATTGGTTATATGAATCAGAGATTAAGAATATTGTCGGGGATCTATGGTCTTCTTAAACCTTCAGATGAAATGAATCCATATAGACTAGAAATGGGAACTCAATATGCTTTTGGTGATTCAAAAAATTTATATGATTTTTGGGGGGACAAGATTGCAACTCAAATAAAACTAGAAACAAAAGGAAATATTTTATTCAATTTAGCCTCAGAAGAATATTTTTCTTCAATAAAGAAACATACAGAGCCTCTAGAAGTTATTAATTTTAAATTTTTATCTATTTCAGGAGGGAAAGAAAGAGTTGTTGGAGTAACAGCAAAGAGGGCAAGAGGCGAAATGGCTAAATTTTTGATTCAAAATAGAATTGAAGACACTACAGGAATAGAAAAATTTTCAGCTATGGGATTTAAATTTAAAAATTTCGAAAATAATACTTTTATTTTTGCTGCTTCGTAGACTCTTTAGCTAATAAGTCATCAACTATCTCTAAAAGTTCATCAACATGTTTAAAAGTTTCATGAAAAGAAAAAACTACTTCACGATCACGACTTAAAAGAAGAAGACCTTCCTTTAGTTTTTTTAATTGCTCTACATTACTCATACTATGCTGATATTCTAATGAACTTTTGAATCAAAGCAACGTCCAAATATGTTGTAAAAATGGGAATAATAGTGGTAATATACTCTCCCATTTGTTTTACAATAAACAATGGTTATAGTAATATATAAGTATGAGTTATGCATTAGCATTAGCAAATCCTGGATCAGACCTTGATAGGTACTTGGCTCAGGTCTATTCGACACCAATACTCTCACGTGAAGAGGAGTTAGATCTTACGCAAGAATTTTATGAAACTGAAAATGTCGAGGTGGCTCATCAACTTGTTATTGCTCATTTAAGATTTGTTATTCATATTGCTAAATCTTATGCAGGCTATGGCCTTCCGCTAGCAGACATTATTCAAGAAGGGAATTTAGGGCTGCTAAAGGCTGTAAAGAAATTTGACCCTAATAAAGGAGTAAGACTTGTATCTTTTGCAGTTCACTGGATAAAAGCAGAGATACACGAATTTATTCTCAAGAACTGGAGAATAGTAAAAATTGCAACTACAAAAGCACAAAGAAAACTATTTTTTAATCTTCGAAGCAAAAAGAAAGGCACAGGATGGCTAACAGATAAAGAGGCAAAGAAAATAGCTGCTGATTTAGATGTCTCTTATAGAGAAGTCATGCATATGGAAAACAGATTAAACTCAACAGACACTCCATTTGACTTGCCTTCAGATGACGAAGATGACGAAAAAGCTTTTTCTCCTAGCCAATACTTAGAAGACAACTCCTTCAACCCCGAATTAATTGCAGAGCAAGATAATTGGGAGCAGGTAAACCATACAGCCCTGTTAGAAAATATTTCAAATCTTGATAGAAGATCNCAGGANATAATTCGCACAAGGTGGTTAGAAAANAATAAATTAACTTTAAATGAATTAGCTGATAAATATTCAGTGTCAGCAGAAAGAATTAGACAAATAGAGGCAAAAGCTTTTAAAAAACTTAAAACAGCTTTAGTTAATGTCTAAACTATCAATCAGCCTGAATGGCAACATCATAGAAGCCAATACAGATAANCTTTCAGATTTTCTAAATGAACATGCACCAAAAGANAGGCCATTTGCAGTTGAGATTAATGGCATAATAGTTCCTAGTTCAGATTTTAATAATTTTAAATTAACCAATNATGACAGAATCGAGATTATCGCAGCAGTTGGAGGCGGATAGCCTAAAAATAGGCACACAAGTTTATTCCTCAAGACTTATTGTTGGGACAGGAAAATATCCCTCTGAAGACGTTGCAAAAAAAGCCATAGAATTATCTGGCGCCGAATTAGTAACACTAGCACTTAAGAGATTTGACAAGAAAGAAAGCTCTGAAAACATTCTAAGACCGATAGGAGAGAGAAAATTATTGCCAAATACTGCTGGAGTATTAACAGCAAACGATGCTATAAGATCAGCACATATATCCAAAGAACTTTTTCAAACTAATCTTCTTAAACTTGAAATTATAAGTTCAACTGAAAATCTTGATCCAAATATGGAAGAGACATTAAAAGCTGCTAAGTCTCTATCAAAAGATGATTTTGAAATATATGTTTATTGCGACAGAAACATAGATACTTGTAAGCAACTTGAAGATATGGGCTGCGTAGCAATAATGCCTTTAGGCTCTTCAATTGGTTCTGGTAGAGGTTTTGATAATCTTGTAGATTTAGAAAAATTACGTTCCCAAATATCGCAAATCTTAATTGTCGATGCAGGATTAGGAGTTCCCTCTGAGGCATCAACAGTCATGGAAATGGGCTATGACGCAGTTTTAGTTAATAGTGCTATAGCTAAAGCTAAAGATCCAACAAGAATGGCACAATCCTTCAAAAAGGGAGTTGAAGCAGGAAGATTGGCATACCTTGCTGGTCGGATTCCTGTATCAAATTGTGCACAAGCAAGCTCCCCAACATCATTTTTAAAATGATAAAGACTTTTAGCTCACGCGCAGGGAGATTATCAGACACTAATAAAAAATTTTTGCAGCTACAGTCTGATTCGATATTAAAGCTTGGAGAAAAACCAAAAACAACACAGAAAATCGTTATGGATATTGGTTTTGGCGATGCACAATCCTTCATCTGTGATGTAACTGATAACCCTGACTATACTTTTATTGGAATCGAGCCATATAAGAAAGGTTTTGCTAGAGCAGTTCAGTTTTATGAAGAGAATCTCCCCTCAAATATGTATTTATTTAATGGAGATGCAAGGGAATTTTTTCAAGAAATAGAATATAAGACAGATTATGTGAGAATACATTTTCCTGATCCTTGGCCAAAGAAGCGACACTCAAAAAGAAGGTTGATAACTAAAAATTTTCTCAAAACTTTGCATGGCATTTTACAAAATAGTGGAAGTGTTGAAATAATTACTGACTCTTCTATATATCAAAAACACATAGAAGAACTTCTAGCCCAAGAAATTAATTTTATACAAATTGAGAATTTTCCTATTACACATAAAGCTTCAACATTTCATAAAAAAGCTATAAAAAAAGACCACACTATAAAAAAATATATTTTAGAAAAAGTTAACCAAAGTATTGACCCATAAATACATACAACATTCTTTCTGCCAACTGAAAAACGAAGAAGGCAATTAGCGGACTTAAATCAAATCCACCTGATGGAGGGATTACATTTCTGAAAATAGATACAGTATTCTCATATAGCTCTTGAATTAAGCTAGTCAGCGAATTATAGAAATTTGCTCCAAACACATAGATCCAGCTTAAAACTACTCCTGCGATGATAATAAATTTTAATATTCCAATTAAAATTATAGATGTTTGAAATATAGCTAGATTAACAACTGTAACGATATCGTAAGGAGTGACTAACCCAAAAAAAATACCATTCACTAAAAGAGCAGCAAAAAGGAGACCAACATTTATTTTTTTGTAATGGATATTAAAAACAAACAATAAAGGGAAAAGTAATATTTTTATTATTCTTGCAATTTTGTTGTAACTATCTGCTTTTGCTAAATCAATGAGAAATAGAATCAAGATTAAATAGACTAGAATGGTCTTTAAATTTTCTAATATTCCAATACTAATTGCAGCATCCATTAGTTACTTTCTTTCTCCAAAGATAATTCTACCCAATCTGATCATATTTGAATTACAAGATATTGCTTCATCGTAATCTCCAGACATTCCCATTGAAAGAATCTCTATTTCTTTGTTAATTGTTTTTGTCTTTTCAAACAACTCTTGTGCTTGTTGGAACTGTAACTTAATTTTTGAGCTATCAATATTATTTTCTGAAATAACCATAATGCCTTTTATTTTTATTTTTGATTTTTTGTCATGCTTAGTGACAATATCTAAGATTTCATTCTCTGAAAAACCACTTTTTGTTTTTTCAGATCCTAATTTAAGTTGTAGAAGTATGCTCGTAGAAATCTTGGGCAAATGATTCACTAAAATTTCATATATCTTGTAGCGAGAAATAGAATGAATAATATCTGCATATTCGACGATCTTAGAGAGCTTATTTGACTGTATATTTCCAAGAAAATGCCATCTTATATCATTAGGAAGTTGAGTTTTTTTATCTGTTAACTCTTGGAGAAAATTTTCGCCAAAGTCTCTATGTCCCTCGTCATAGAGCTTTAGAATTTTCTCTTTTGGCTGTCCTTTTGAAACAGCAACGAGAGAAATTTTTGAGCCAAGCTCTTTTTTTATCTTAAGGTATGCTTCTAGGTTCATTATTTATTTCAATACATTTAGGAGGAAGTGAATCCATATTTAATCGTCTAAAATCTTCTCTAGCATTGTTTGTTTGTGATCTATTTTTGAAGGGCCCAACTACCACGATAAACTTAAAATCATTTTTACTATCAACACTCTCAACTTTAGCCGAATAATTTATTTTTTCGAGCTGTTTTACTTGGCTTTGTGCTGCTTCAGCAGATTTAAAACTTCCAGATTGAACAAAATAATTACAATTCTGAACTAAATTATCTTGGTCGTAATTAATAGTTTGAAAAACATCTTCTTCTAAGATGGTTTGGAATTCATATCGTATGTCTGAAGAATTAAATTTTTCTAGGTTAGAAAATTTTTTCTCATCTTCAAGAAAAAAAATAGCCATAATCAGAATAATAAAAACAATCTCGATTACGACAATTAAGGTTGTTTTTATCTTTAAAGGAAATTTTTTATTCTGATATGAGATGTTTGCCATCTTACATTTTCTCTAATGGCTTAACATTTAAAAGTCTAAAACTATTTGAGAGCACAATTTTTGTGGCCATTGTCAGAAGAAGACGTGCATTTTCTATTTTCTTATCTTCATTAATCACTGGACTTTGTTCATAAAAGGCATGAAAAGCAGCTGATAAATCTTTTACATAATGAACCAATGAATGAGGAGATCTTTCATTTGCATAACTTTCAGTTAAGTGTGGAAAGTTTAATATTTTATTAACAATATCAAAATTCTTAATTATCTCTTCACCCTCAATTTCTGCCTCAGAATCAAAACTTTTTTTAGCTAGAATGGAGCAACATCTGACATGAGCATATTGTGAGTAAAAATAGGGATTATTTTTGCTTTCATCTTTCGCAAGATTGATATCAAAGTCCATTGTGTGATCGGATTTCTTTTCAAGAAAAAAGAATTTTATTGCATCTGCACCAAGCTCATCTCTTAATTCGCTTAATGAATAGAAGTCCCCCTTTCTGGTTGACATTGTTTTTTTATTGCCGCCTTCATAAAGATTTACTAGTTGATATAACATGAATTCTATTTCTTGCTGCTTATTTTTCATTACATTAAAAGCAGCAGTTAATCTTGGAATGTATCCATGATGATCAGCCCCAAAAACATTTATGCATATGTCATATTTTCGATCTATCTTATTTTTATGATACCCAACATCAGTTAAGTAATATGTTGGCTCACCATTCTCTCTTAGCAAAACTCTGTCTTTATCATCATTGAAGTCTGTAGTTTTAAACCAGACAGCACCATCTTTAGAAAATGTATGACCAGCCTTCTCCAGAATAGAAAGTGATTTTGATAAATCAGAATTTACATCTTGAATAGAGCCAAGAGAACTTTCATGGAACCAGTTATCATGAAAGATTTCAAAACTATGTAATTCTTCCTTTATTACGTTAAGAATCTCGCTAACAGAAAAATTATTTGCCTGATCCCAAGCTTGTTTGTGGTTTTTTTGAAAATATTCAGAGATTTGATCCAATTTTTTCTCTCTATCATCAGAAAAATCCTTTAAATCCAGATTAATATCAATCTTTCCATGCTCTTTTATGAATTCTTGCGCAATTTCATAGATGTAATCACCTTCATACATTCCTTCTACATCAAAATTATTTATATGTGCTTTTATAAGTATGCTGCTAGTGAGAATAGATATCTGTCTCCCAGCATCATTTACATAATATTCTTTTGTAACCTCATAGCCTGAATTTTCAAGTAGATTAGATAAGGCCATTCCTAGTACAGCGCCCCTTCCATGCCCCACATGCAATGGTCCTGTAGGGTTAGATGAGACAAATTCAATTAAAACATTGCCCTGCTTTTTTGTATTTTTGCCCCATTTTGAATCTTGAGTTACCACTTCCTTTAAAACTTGGATTTTTTCTTCTCTAGTCAGAAAAACATTAATAAAACCAGCTCCTTCTACAGATGTAGACTCAATAAATGGCAAACTTAAGCCTTCAGTTAATAGTTTCGCTATTTCGCGAGGCTGCATATTAAATGCTTTAGATAGCTTTAGAGCACAGCTTGTTGAGTAATCGCCATGGCTCTCTTCATCACTAATCTCAAAATTGATCTGGCTTAATAGTTTTTTATCAATGCTTACACTTTTTTGGTCTGCTACTTTTTGTACAGTTTCAATTAATTGTTTATTTAGTTTGTCTAATATCATTCTTTGCTTCTACTTACATAAGATCCATCACGAGTATCTATTTTTATCATATCCCCTTCATTTATAAACAAAGGCACCTGTATCTCTTTTCCTGAAGAGATTAAAGCTGGTTTTAATGTGTTTGACACTGTATCACCTTTAAGACCAGGCTCTGTTTTAACAATTTCTTTGTTTACAAAATTTGGAGGTTCAATATTAAGAACTTCTCCATTCCAAAAAAGAATTTTGCATTCTTCCTCTCCATCGAGCCAATCTTTAATATTGATTAGCTTATCAGAAGGTACATCAATCTGTTCAAAGGTACTTTGATCCATGAATACATAATTTTTGCCTTCTGAATAAAGAAATTGGAANTCTCTTTCCAATATATCTGCTNCTTCNACNCTTTCNCCNGATTTNAAAGTTCTTTCCCANACNTTNTGNGTNCGTAAGTTATAGAGTTTAGTTCTCATAACAGCTTGTCCTTTACCAGGCTTATGAAATTCATATGAAATTATGGAGCATGGCTCACTATCTATGAGAATTTTTAGCCCTTGTTTGAACTGATTAGTGGAATATTTCATCAATAACTATTAGATTCATTAATATGGCAAAGTCTATTTTACAACCTTTACTATTTCTTTGTATCTCAGTAGTAACATTTTTAGTCTCTTATCTATTAGCAACAACTGTACAAGTAGGGACTATTGCTGAGGGCGGTTTGTCTTTAATTATGATTGTTATGTTTTTATCTTTTTTCATTCATTGGGTGATGTTTATTCCTTCTTATCTCTTCCAGACTGAAAAATTTTATGATTTAACAGGTTCAATTACTTATATAACTCTTTTGAGTTTTGTAATTTATATCAAGCAATTAGTAGTGCATGCCGTTCTAGATTGGCGATCAATACTAATATTTACTTGCATCATAATATGGACCGTAAGACTTGGAAGTTTTCTCTTTGGAGAGTCTTAAAAGATGGTGAAGATAAAAGATTTAGAACAATTCTACCTAGTTTTACTCAATTATTTATGACTTGGACATTATCCGCTGCATGGGTATTTATTCAGTCTCTTGCTGCTTTAGT
>PBXH01000046.1 GCA_002727535.1 Gammaproteobacteria bacterium
GTAACTCCGCCTGACTGAGCATAAAATGCATTTTTCATGCCACTTATCTTATACTCCCTTTATTATAACTAAAAGTATGAAAATTTTTTTTCTTGGAATAGCAGGCACTTTCATGGGCAATCTTGCTCAAATGGCAAAAAATCAAGGTCACGAAGTTTTAGGAGTTGATGATAAAGTTTATGCTCCAATGTCCGAAGAATTAGAGAGCGCAGGAATTAATTTTTTTGAGGGATATACATCTAATAATTATCGTAATGCTGATTTATATGTAATTGGAAACACAATTTCTCGCAATAATGAAATCCTAGAGCATATTTTAAAACACAAAAATAAGATAATTTCTGGTCCAGAATGGCTTTATAAAAATGTTTTAAATGATAAAAAGGTAATAGCAGTATCAGGCACTCATGGCAAAACTTCAGTCACCTCAATGATTGCCCATGCTTTAACAGATAATGGAGAAAATCCAAGTTACTTAATAGCAGGAATTCCAAAAGGCTTTAATAAATCATGGGATTTAACAGAATCTGATTATTTTGTGATAGAAGCAGATGAATATGACACTGCCTTTTTTGATAAAAAACCAAAATTCTTTCATTACAAGCCAGATATCCTAATAATTAACAATATTGAGTTTGATCATGCAGATATATATAAGAACATCGAAGAAATTGAGAAAAATTTTATTGAGCTTATAGAAGGACTACCAAAAGAATCAAAAATTTATATAAATTCTTCTGGTATAAGACAATCTTTTTTAGAAACAATAAAAGAAAATATAAAAATTAAAGCAAAGATAGAGATTTTTAATGCAGATGCAAAGGATATATATGAAATAAACAGAAATATAACTGTTAAAGGCCTCCAAGAAATTATTTCAGAAGGCAAAGTTAGAGAATCTTTAAATAGCTATAAAGGTGTAAAAAGAAGATATGACACTATTTTTGATAGCGAATCACATAAAGTAATCGATGATTTTGCGCATCATCCAACAGCGATAAAAGAAACTATTAAAATTGCTAAGGAAGAGAATGAAGATGTAGCTCTAATTGTAGAATTAGGCTCCAACTCTATGAGAAAAGGCATACATGATGATGCTCTTATTGAAATTTTTAAAGAAAATCATTCTTATGTAGTAAGTGCAAGCGAAGAGCAGCAAAAAAAATTTGCAGATTATGCAGAGCCATTAACAAAAAATGCCATTAAAAACCTATTACAGAAGAGCAATTCTAAAAAAACTATCTTGATGTGTGGAAATAAAAATTTTGAGGGTTTTCAGACACTTATACTTGATTCTTTAATTTAAGCTTTATAATTCAATTAAATGGCGCCAAAATCTCAATCTGCTAAACAAATTAAGAATTTATGTGTAATAGCTTTGGAAGAATTAAAAGCTTTGAATATAAATGCTTTTGAAGTTGAAAAGATATCATCTTTTACTTCATATATTTTAATTGCTACAGGAACTTCTAATAGACATATTCAGTCTATAGCAAATAAGGTTATTGATAGTCTAAAAGACAATAAGATAAACATTTTAGGCACAGAAGGTGAAGAATCGAATGAGTGGATTTTAATTGATGCTGGCGATGTTCTTGTAAATGTCATGACTGAAGATTCAAGAGATCATTATGATCTTGAGTCATTATGGAATCGCGTAAAACAGTGATTAAAGTAAAGTTAATTTATATTAAAAATAATAAAACAAAGTACATTCAAGATTTTGAGAATGATTTGATAAATAGAATGAGAAGCTTAATAGATATAACAATGATTCCGATATCACATAAGAAAAAATTTAGTTCTAATGATGAATTAATAAAATACGAAGGAGAGCTTATAAGCAAGGAATTAAAAGATAACTGTATTTTTTATTGTTTCGATAAAAAAGGAAGCAAATTTAGCTCAGAAGAATTTTCGGAGCTCATTTTCTCGCAAAACCAAATTATAAATTTCATAATTGGAGGAGCATATGGAATTTGTGAAAAAATTAAAATGAAGGCAAGTAAGATAATTTCATTCTCAGATATGGAATTTTCACATGAAATTTTTAGATTAATGGCTCTAGAACAAATTTATAGAGCAAAGTGCATATACACCAATCATCCTTATCACCAAAATTGAAAGATAATAGATACTCAATTTATCGAGGAAGAACTAGACTTCTTCTAGCTTTATTTATTTTGATTTTAGCTGTATCTACCGGCAGATTTTTTTATTTACAGATAATTAAAGGAGGAGAGCTAAGAGATTTAAGAGAGCAAAATATAAATGATTTTGAGTACATTTACCCAAAAAGAGGGAGAATTTTATCAAGTGATGGAGTGGTGCTTGCTGAAGATAGAAAAATATATTCAATTGCCATAGATCTAGAGCAAAAACCAAGTGAAAGGTCAATAGAGGTTTTTGCAAATATCTTTTCTGATAAAACTGATTTTGAATCTGTTAAATCAAAAGTAGAACAATCATTAAAATTTAGACGCTCTGATATTGTCCTAACTAAAATAGGTCAAGAAGAGTTAGCTAAGTTTCTCGTGAGAGGCGAAGATTTAATTGGTTTTTCTATTGTTGAAGATTATGAAAGACAGTATGACCCTCATCCATCATTTTTTCATGTATTAGGACATATGGGATACCTGAATCAATCTGATATAGATCATTTTTCTCCAAAAATTGATGGATACAATCCAAAGTTATGGAGAAAGGTTGGTAAATCAGGGATTGAAAGAGTATATGAAAATGAACTACAAGGTAAGCATGGAACAAAATTCTTTCAAAGAAATGCAAGAGGAGATAGAAGAGTTATAACTGATCAAGAGCCTTTTTCTGAAGGAAATGAAATTCGACTCTCTATAGATTATTCAGCTCAAAAATTAGCTTATGAATTAATGCAAAATAATAAAGGTTCAATTGTTGTTATAGATTTAAAAGATTTTAGCATTCCAGTTGCTGTCAGCACTCCATCAATAAGCGCTAATGATTTAAGAGGAATATCTACTGCTCAATATCAAGAGCTTTTAAATGATCCCTCTAGACCTCTTTTTAACCGAGCATTTATGGGGCTATATCCGCCTGGCTCTTCTATAAAGCCGTTATTTGCAACATTTGCTTTAAGCAACGCATATACCACTTGGGAAGAAACAATATTTGATGATGGTTTTTTTCGATTTGAAGAAGAACAGAGAGTTTTTAATGCATGGAAGGAAGGCGGACATGGCTATACAGATCTAAGTAAAGCCTTAATAGAAAGCTCTAACCCTTTTTTTATGAATTTATCTGTTAAATATGAGAAGTCTAAATTTGTTGAACTATTAGAATCATCGTCATTTGGATCAAAATTATGTGAAGACTGTTACCCTCATCAATATAGCCCTTTAATTAATGATTCATGGAAAAGAAAAAATTTTGGTAAAGATCTTTTCAAAGGAGATTTTATAAATCTAGGTATAGGACAAGGCTATATGCTTACTACGCCATTGCATCTTTCACTGATTGCAGGAATATTAGCATCTAAAGGGCAATATAAACTTCCGTATTTAGCAAAAAGCAATAGTTTAGAATTTTCAATAAATGTTGATATAGGAGAAGCAGATTGGGTAAAACTAAATCAAGCATTAATTGACGTTGTTTATTCATCAAATGGCACTGGTTATAGGATTAATGCTGGCAATTTGAATTTAGCAGGCAAAAGTGGCACTGCTCAAGTTGTTGATATTAGTTCAAGAGAAGAATACGACGAAGTTAGAGAAAATATAAATTTAAGAGATCATGCAATATTTATTGGGTATGCTCCTTTTGATGACCCAAGGTATTCAATAGCTGTCATCGTTGAAAATGGAGAAAGTGGAGGTAGAGTAGCAGGCCCAATTGCTCGAGATGTACTAAAGGAGTTATTAGATGACATTTGATTTAAGAACTACAATATTAGTTTTTTCTTTGGCGCTCATAATATTAATGGGCTCTCTTACTGTTTATTCAGTCACTTCAATTGATGTCTACTATTTTTTTAGGTTTTTATTGATAAGCATCTTTGCAGTTCTTCTGGTAACACTTATTTTTAATCAGATAAACCTTAATAGAATACTTTCTGTCGGCTGGGTTCTTTTTGTTCTTAACATAATTATTGTTTTAAGTGTTGAGCTTTTTGGAAGTGAAATAAAGGGATCAAAGAGATGGATTGATTTCGGTTTTTTAAGTCTTCAACCCTCAGAATTTATGAAGATTACATTTGCACTGTTCGTTATCCAATATTTAAGATTTTATAGTTTTCAATTTAACACGTTCAGAAGCTTTTTCTTATTAGGCGTCTTATTCCTATCAGCTATTCCTATTATTATCCAACCAGATTTAGGAACAGGCTTGGTTTATGTATTGTTAGGTTTGATGCTTTTATTTATATGCGGTATGAATAAATTTTATTTTATTAGTATGGCTATCTTTGGAATATTATTATCTCCAATTATTTATAGTTTTGGATTAACTGCATATCAAAAAAGTAGAATAATAAGTTGGTTTTCTTCTGATCAAACCTTATCTGAAAAATGGAACATATTGCAGTCAGAAATTAGCATAGGGTCTGGTGGAATTTTTGGAGAAGGATTTCTTAATAGCAAACAAAATGAATTCAATTTTCTACCTGAAGCAGATACAGATTTTATATTTTCAATTTATGCAGAACAATTTGGATTTTTAGGCGTATTAATTATCTTTATTTTAGTTGGTCTTTTTATCTTATTGGCAACAATTATTTCAATGGAACAAAAAAGACTTACAGATGATTTATCACCATATTTTTTAGGAACTTATTTTTCTTTAGTTATAGGTTTCAGCTTTCTACTAAACATATTAATGGTTAGTGGCTTAATACCTGTAGTAGGGCTTCCTTTACCTTTTTTCACTAAGGGCGGCTCATCTCTGTTATGCTTTTCTATAATGATTGGTTTGATTTTTTCATCAAGGAGTTTTTTAAGATGATAAGACTATTTTTATTGTTATTTTCGTTCAGCATTTTCTCAGATATTCTAGAACGAGATGATATTAATGAGTTCATTAATATGGCAGTCGAAAATTCAGATCTAAGCAGGGCTGAAATAATTGATTACTTAAAAGATGCAGAATCATCCAAAAGAGCTGTACAAGCTCGAAGCAATCAGCCAGAAGTAAAAGCAACATGGGACGATTATTTAACTAAAAGGGTCACATCAAGAAGAATTGGCAATGGAGTTAAGTTTCTAAAAGATCATATTGATATATTTGAATCAGTAGAAAAAGATTATGGCATTTCAAAGTTTTATATTGCATCAATAATTGGAATGGAAACTAATTACGGCACTTATTATGGTTCTTATAACCCTTTAGATACAATTTTTACCAGAGCATTTGAGCCGAATAGTAATTTTTGGCAAAAAGAATTGATTCAACTATTTATCTTGTCTAAAAGATATAACTTAAATCCAAAAAAAATAAAAAGTTCATGGTCTGGCGCAATTGGTCTAGGCCAATTTATACCTTCTAGTTACAATGCTTATGGTGTGGACTATGATCTTAATGGAATTGTTGATTTATTAGGTTCGAAGGAAGATGGTATCGCAAGTGTTGCTAATTACTTGCAGGCTAACGGTTGGGTAAAAGGAAAAACTGCTGCAATTCAAATTGATTTTAATGGAAATTTTACCAACTTAAACGAAGATCAGATAAATGAGCTAGATTTGCCATTTGAGCTTAATAATTTTAGAACAAAAATTTATGCTGAAGAGCTAAAGAAGGTTGGATTTAATTTTGAGGAAGAATATTTATCTTTAGTTTCACCTATTCTTGTTCAACAAAAAGATTCAACTAAACTTTATTTAGGATTTGACAATTTTAGGGTTATAACTAAATATAATCGAAGTAGTAAATATGCTTTAGCTGTTCATCAGCTTGCAATGGAGATTTCAAAGAAATTTTATGAATAAGATCAAATTTATATTTCTAACCTTTCTAAGTATTAATTTATCTGCTGCAATACCAAACCCGCCTGATCTAGGTGTAGGTAGTTATATTCTTTATGAACCAAATACTAAGAAAATTTTAGCAAGCTTTAATGCTGATGCTCCTGTTGAGCCTGCTAGTTTAACGAAACTTATGACAAGCTATGTGGTTGCCGATTATATAAAAGAGGATTTTATAGATTTAACTGATACTCCAAAGATCTCAATAAATGCATGGAAAACACCTGGTTCCAGAATGTTCATTAGAGAGAGCACTAAAGTACCAGTTTCAGAATTAATCAAAGGAATGATTATTCAATCAGGTAATGATGCAAGTGTAGCTTTAGCAGAGCATGTAGCAGGAAGCGAAGAGAATTTTGCGTATTTAATGAATGAATATGCTAGAGAACTAGGAATGGAAAATACTTCTTTTAATAATGCTTCAGGATTACCCGATCCACTGAATGTAACATCTGCTAATGACCTAGCAATATTAACGGGAGAATTAATTAAAAATTTTCCAGATCACTATAGACATTATTCTCAAAAATCTTTTACTTATGCAGGCATACTGCAAAAAAACAGAAATCAACTTTTATGGAGAGATAATACTAGTGTAACTTTTGATGGTGTCAAAACAGGTTATACCGAATCAGCAGGGTACTGTCTTGTAGGATCTGCTGTCAAAGATGGCATGAGATTAGTTGCAGTCGTTTTGGGTAGTGAAGACGATAAAAGATTTAATGATGTATCTAATTTAATGGTATATGGATTTAGATATTTTAAAACAGAAAAGCTGTTTGAAAAAAATGAACCTCTTAAATCAGTTCAAGTTATTGCAGGCAAAAAAGATAACATAAATATAGGGATGCCTGAAGATGTTGTTCTAACATTGCAGAGAGATCAAAGGGATTCCCTAAGATATGAAGTAACTGCTGATACAACAGTACTTGCTCCTATTAATTCAATGGATAAGGCAGGAACAGTGAAAGTATTTGATGGGGATAATAATATTATTTATGAATCTGATTTAATTTATTTAGAATCAGTTGAAGAACTAGGGTTCTTTCAAAGATTAATTGCGATTATCTGGAATTGGATTAAATCTCTATTTAATTAAGTAGATAATTCTAAGACTACATCTTTTGCTCTTGTCCATGGATCGCCATCAATTACTCCTTTAAGACTTTTGTCAGCAATATCAAGGTTATTGATAGACTCTTTAATTTGCTGAATTGACACTCTTTTAGCTATTGCACTGTACCATTTAATTTGGCTGTCCCAAATATTGAGCGATTTAAGATTATTATTATGCTTTAATGCATTCAAAGCCTGACAATCTCTAGATAGAATCCATATCAGAAGATTTATAGAGTTTCTATCATTACTTTTCATAGATTCAAGAATTTCAATGGCTTTTTCAGTCTCTCTTTTACTTATATGTTCAATTAGCCTTGTACTTTTTCTGATTCCATTGTCATTAAAGATGTTTAAAATTTCTTCTTCTTCGCTAAAATCAAGAACTTTTAATATTTCAAGATCATTAACTAATAAAGAAAAATTACCTTCATATAGATCGACTAAATTATTAATATTTTTTTCATTATTTGCTGCTTCTGGAAGGTTTGCTTTCAAGAAATCAGCTACATTTGAATTATTGGGTACCGAGCATTCAACTATATGAGAATTAGATCTAAAAATTGAAAGGACATCTTTCAAGATAATTTTTTTTGAAAGACCTTGAACCTCAATAAATACTAAATTTTGAGTAGTCGATTTAGATATTAGTTCAAATGAAGAAATTAAATCTTTATTTAAGCGATTTTTATTTAATTTTACGAAAATAATTTTCTTCTCATTGAACAAGCTATTCGATAATATTGCTTGATTGAAATTATCACTAAAATCTGAGTCCACCATATCTAGATAAACTTTTTCCATCATTTTTAAATTTTCATTTGATAGGGCATGGTTTTTTACTTTAACTATTAGAGCTGGTTCATCACCAAATATTAAGAATTTATTGTGCATGAAATTTTCTAAGTCTAGAAACTTATTTACATCAATATCAAAATTAGACATTCTTTAATAGGCTATTACAAAAGTCATTCAAAATTAATTTTCTTAGTTTTTTACTCTCTTCTTCTGCCATATTGCTAGATATATAATTTGTAGTATTGATTCTTGAAGACTCCATAATCAGTATTTCGTCTGAGTCTCCAATCTGAGCATTTAATCTAGCAGTAACTTTTGTATTAAACTCTAGTCCCTCACTAGTTATATTTTCTGCAAATTCATTTATATCTAAATCATAGAGTTTAAAATTAGCCTCAACTTTACTTAAGCATCTCTTTAAATGAAATTTATCTGAGTTTGTAAAAGTGCCATCGAAATCAATAGTGCTTTTAATTTCCTGGAAAGATGAACAGCCAGATAAAATAATTAGAAATAAAAAACTACGAATGAACAAAATTAATTAATTTATTTTTTATAAAAATTACCTTAATTATATTCTTATTTTCTAAATGTCTGGCTACATTTTCATTTGTTAGCGCTATTTCTTTTGCTTTATTTTCTTCTAGATCTATTGGCATCATGACATTTGCTCTTAATTTTCCATTAACTTGAACTAGATAATTTGATTCTGAAAGATCAGCAACAAAGAATTTATCTTCGGGCCAACTTGCATTTTCAATATCTCTTTTGAGCACTTCTTTATATAGTTTCTCACAGATATGAGGAGCTATAGGATATAAAGCTAGTAATAAAAAATCATATGTAGTTATAAGGTCTTTTTTTGAACAATTAATATTATTTTCATCAAAACGTTTGTTAATGTTATTTAGAATTTCCATGCAAGACGAAACTATAGTATTTAAATTCAGTCTTTTTTCATAATCATCATTTATTTTCTTAAATAATTTTTTGCATTCATCTGTAAGGCTATTTTTGTTTTCTTCAAATTGTTTTTCATCAAGCGCATTAATGCTAGTTGATAAATTCCAGAGCCTTTTAAGAAATTTATGACAACCTTCTAAGCCATTATCTGACCATTCAAGAGATTGTTCAGGTGGACTTGCAAATATCATGAATGTTCTTATTGAGTCGGCACCATACTTTTTCATATATTCTTCTGGGTCAACTGTATTGCCTTTTGATTTTGACATCTTTGCCCCATCCTTAAGAACCATCCCTTGTGTTAGAAGTTTTTTAAATGGTTCGTCTCCTTCGACTATATTCATATCTCTTAATGCTTTAAAAAAGAAACGGGAATAAAGCAAATGAAGAATTGCATGTTCTACACCTCCTATATAAAGATCAACTGGGAGCCAATATCTTGTATTTTCATCAAAGATATCTTTATCGTTAGTTGCTGATGTATAACGCGCAAAATACCACGATGACTCCATAAAAGTATCAAATGTATCAGTTTCTCTTTCGACTCCATCACCTAATTTTTTAAATTCCTCATTTTGATGGAGAGGAGCATATTTACCATCTGCAGACACAGGCAATTCAACAGGCAATTCTTTGCTGGGCATAGCTTTACCATTTTCATAGATTATTGGAATAGGGCACCCCCAATATCTTTGTCTGCTGATACCCCAATCTCTTAATCTGTACTGATATAAAATCTTAGCTGTTTTCTCTTTTTCTAAGATCTTAGTTACTTCAGCAAAAGCTTTATCTGAATCAAGTCCATCAAACCCTTCTGAATTTACTAATTTGCCTTGCCCAGAATATGGAAGTTCTTCTTTAGAATCTATAACTCTTGTTATAGGTATTTTATATTTTTGAGCAAATTCAAAATCTCTTTCATCATGACCAGGAACACCCATGATCGCACCTGTACCATAGTCCATTAA
>PBXH01000047.1 GCA_002727535.1 Gammaproteobacteria bacterium
ATCAAAATAACCGTTATCCCATTTAGTAGGATTTGTTGTCCAAGCTCCTTCGATTCCACTTGTTATTGTGTCGCTACCTTTTCCAGAGCCGTGAGCATTCTTCCACCCAAATCCCATTTCTTCAATTTCAGCTCCTTCGGGCTCTATACCAACTAAATTTGCATCTCCAGCCCCATGAGCTTTACCAAATGTATGGCCACCAGCAGTTAGAGCTACAGTTTCTGCATCATCCATTGCCATTCTGCCAAAAGTTTCACGAATGTCTTTAGCACTTGCTAATGGATCTGGATTTCCATCAGGACCTTCAGGGTTTACATAAATTAAACCCATTTGCACAGCTGCAAGTGGGTTTTCTAGATCTCTTTCTCCAGTGTAACGTTCATTACCTAACCACTCTTTTTCAAGCCCCCAATAAATATCTTCTTCTGGAGCCCATATATCAGGTCTTCCACCTCCAAAACCAAAGGTTTTTCCACCCATTGACTCTATAGCTACATTACCTGCCAGGATTAATAAATCTGCCCAGCTAATTTTTTTCCCATATTTCTGTTTAATAGGCCAAAGCAATCTTCTAGCTTTATCGAGGTTTCCATTATCAGGCCAACTATTAAGAGGAGCAAAGCGTTGAGCTCCGGTGCCTCCACCTCCACGACCATCTCCAGTTCTGTAAGTACCAGCTGCATGCCAAGTCATTCTTATAAAGAAAGGACCATAATGACCATAATCTGCTGGCCACCAATCTTGAGAATCAGTCATTAATGCATTTAAATCTTTTTTAAGAGCTTGATAGTCTAATTTCTTAAACTCTTCTCTATAATCAAAACTCTCATCCATTGGATCAGATTTCTTATCATGCTGATGCAATATGTTGAGGTTTAATTGATTTGGCCACCAATCTTGATTAGATGCAGCTCCTACCGATGTTTTTTTATTAGGACCAGAAGACACTGGACATTTATTTTTATCACTCATATTTTTACCTTTTTATTTAAATTAATTTTCTATTTTATTTTAACTGACATTTTGAACAAAAAAATGTGCTCCTGCCATTTTGTACAATCCTTTTAATTTTTTCACCACAATTTTTGCAATCCTTACCCTCTCTATCGTAGACATTTAAGTGTATTTTAAAATAGCCTGGTTTTGCCTCAGCATTAAGGTAGTCATTTAAAGTGGTGCCTCCTGCATTAATAGCCTTATTTAATATTTTTTTACTATTTTTTAGAATGATTTTGCATTCATCTTCAGTAAATGAAGATCCGATTTTTGATGGAGAAATTTTAGAAGCAAATAGTATTTCACAAGCATAAATATTTCCTATACCTGAAATTATTTTGTTATTAAGTAAGATTGATTTAATTGTTGATTTAGAGTTTTCAATTTTTCCTAGAAAATATTTATAATTTGCGGCTTCTTCAAAAGGATCAGGACCATTATTTTCTAACAATTCAATTTTTTCCCCTTCTTTAATTATTAAGATAAGCCCAAATCTTCTTACATCATTGTAAATAAGATGTTTCTTAGAATTGAGAGAGAAGGCCATATGATCATGTTTGTCTAAACTAAGATTATCAGCGACTCTCAAATTACCTGTCATGCCAAGATGAATCAATAAAGAATATTTATTTTTAAAATCCACTAAGATATATTTAGCCCTTCTTCTTACGCCTAAAATTTTTGTATCTAAAATATTGTTTTTTTGATTCTTATTAAATTTAATTCTTAGATCATTTTTGCCAATATAGATAGAATCTATACTTTTTTTAACAATATGAGGTTCAATTCCTCGTTTTGTAGTTTCGACTTCAGGAAGTTCGGGCACTTAATTGAACTGCTCGTTTATTTTTACTATATCTTCTGGCCTTAATGTTCCAATGGCCTGTTTATACTGCAAAGATGTAACAATAAAACCATATATTGCTTGAGACAATCTATTTTGAGTTTCTGAATAATTTCTCTCAGCTTGAAGTAAATCAATTAAGTTTCTTGAGCTTAATTCATACCCTAATCTTGTTGCTTCAAGCGCATCTTGTGAGCTATCAACAGCGGTTCTTAATGAAACGATATTCAATTCAGCTGTTTTTAGAGCGGTATACAAGCTTCTTATTTGCTGAATAACACTTCTTTCTATTAATACCATTTGTTCTTCAGTTTTAACTTCTTGCAAGAGAGCTTGTCTTCTTTGTGAATTATTAAGCCCCGATGTAAAAAGAGGCATTGAAAATTGGATAGAGAATGCTCTATTCTCAGTTTCAGTAGGTATTGAAAAAGGCAAATCAATATCTGATTCAACTCCATCAAACGTATATTGTTTAGAGGTTCTTCTGCTTGCATTGGCATTAAGATCAATTTTTGGCAAATAGTTTGCTGTTTTTGACCTAGTATTTGATTCTGCTGCTTCTAACCTATTGCGCGCCTCAATTATTAAGTAATTTGCTTCTCTGCCTTTCATAACTTCAGAATTTATTTCTTCTGATGGAGCTATAAATTCATTTTCTTGATTAAGTGGGGTAACCATTTTTACTTGCCTACCAACAATTGAATTTAATTCTTCAAAACTTATATCTACATTACCTTCCGCAAGAACACGATCAGATTGAGCTCTATTAAAAGCAGACTTTGATTCAGCAAGTTCTATTCGAGATGCAGCACCTGAATTAAATCTTTGTGTAACTGTTTGGTATTGATTGTTTAGAGCTTTTTCAGTAGCTTCTGCAGACTTTAATGTTGATTTCGCTGACAGAACTTTAAAGTAAGCTTGAGTTACTTTTATCATTAAATCTTGTTGTTGATACGCAAATCTTGCTTCAGCTGCTTCATAGTTTTGTTTTGCTTGTCGAGTTACAAACCAAGAATCAAGTCTAAATATAGGTTGGCTTAAATTTAAATTATAGCTAAAGGTATTGTAGTCATTCTGTAGAACTCTTTCCTGATAGTATTCATTCCAATTTGTTGAGGCAGAGAATCTTAATTGTGGCAATAACCTAGATCTTGCTTGATTTAGATATTCTTTTGAAATTTTTAAATCAGCTTTTTTTGCATTAAAGTCAGGGTCTTTCTCTAAAGCTTCTTGATAAATAGAAAGTAAATCGTTTGCAACTACGTTAAACGATAATATTAATAATAAAAATTTAATATAAAACTTCATTCTTCCTAAATTAGAGAGTATTCTGCAATATAAGTTCAAGATAAACAATTAAATTACAATTTATAAATTAATGCAAAAAAATAAGATACCTAAAGTATTGATAATAGCTGGTTCAGATTCTGGAGGTGGAGCAGGCATTCAAGCAGATATAAAAGCAGTTACTTATTTTAAAGGTTATGCAATGACAGCAATAACAGCAGTAACTTCTCAAAACACTAAAGGCGTGCAAGCAATATTCCAATTGCCTATAAACCATATTGAGTCACAAATTAATTCTGTTTTAGAAGATATTAATCCAGATGTAGTGAAAACTGGAATGCTTGCAGATATAGATTTAATAGAAATGATTGCTACTAGAATTAGTGGTTATAAATTAGTAATGGATCCTGTTATGGTTGCTACATCTGGCGATATCTTAGTGCCAGAGGACTGTATATCAGCAATTAAAGATACTCTTTTACCGAAATCATATTTAATAACACCAAATTTATATGAAGCTGAATTATTAAGCGGACAAACAATTAGTAATTTAGAAGAGCAAATTGAAGCAGCCTCAAGAATACTTAAGCTTGGAGCTAAAAATGTATTAGTAAAAGGTGGCCATTCAGATAGCGAGAAGATTACAGATGTGCTGATTCAAGAAGATAAAACAATCAATTGTTTTGAATCTAAAAAAATAAAATCAAAAAATACACACGGTACAGGCTGCACTCTTGCTAGTTCAATTGCCTGCTTGGTTGGGCACAATAAAAATTTAAATGAATCTGTCCAAACGGCAATAAATTATGTGCAAAAAGGAATTACATTAGCACCTAATTTTGGTTCTGGTAATGGCCCTATCCTGCATTTTGATGTTTAAAACTGAAATTAAAGGCAACTCCTTATATATAAATCTAACGCCAAATAATTCTTCATCTCTAAATGAAAATTTTGTTTTTTTTGGATTCCTATCACTAATCTGCCTTACTTTTGGAATTGGTTTCTTTTTTGTGGGGGCTACAATGATACTTCCTTTTGCTGGATTAGAAGTTTTAGCTCTCATTTTAATTTTAAGAATTAATCGCAATTGGCTAAATCAAAAGCAAGTTATTTGTTTAGATAAACTTTATGTAAAAATCATAAAAGACAATAAAGAAATGGTCTTTGATAGGTTTTTATCTAAATTTCTGATCGAAGAAAATAACTCAAAAAAATCTATATATCTCAAATGTAATGAGGAAAAAATTGAAATTGGATCTTTCCTAAATGAAGATGAAAAAAAAGAGCTTATAGATGTATTAAAAAAGAAAGTTTCTAATTTAAATTTCAGCTAAATGTAAGTCTAGTTGTTCATAAATTGGAACACCATCCTGATATTTGGGATAGTTTTCTCCAACTGTTAATGGTTTTAAATAATCAACTCCCTTTTGAGAAATCCTAAAACCATCTTCTGAAATAAAATCTGTAGGAACTATTTTTTCTTTATTTGCGATATGTATTAGTTCAGATTCCTCTATAACCCATGCATATGGTTCATCATGATTATTTATTCTTTTAATTATTGGCATTACGCCATTTGCATTATTCAAAGCTAATTTTGCTGCAGCTCTTCCAACTGCAATTGCTTGCTCAACATCAGTTTGTGAAGAAATATGTCTTGCACTACGTTGTAAATAATCTGAAACAGACCAATGATATTTATATCCAAGTTTTTTATCTATCAAATCAGCAATTTTTGGAGCAAGACCACCTAGCTGATTATGACCAAATGAATCTTTTGTATCTGAGGCTGTATAGAACTTTCCATTTTTATCTTTCAATCCTTCTGAAGCTACTATGACCGAATATCCAAATTTTTCTACATCACTCTTCACTCCAGAAATAAAAGTTTCTTCATTTAATGGAACTTCAGGCATTAATATTCTATGAACATATGTATTATTATCATCATTTGCTAATTCAGCTGCAGCTGCTATCCATCCTGCATGCCTTCCCATTACCTCAAGAATAAAAACTTTAGTAGATGTCTTACACATCGATTTGATATCCAATGAAGCTTCTTTAGCTGAAGTAGCTATATATTTAGCAACAGAACCAAAACCTGGACAATTATCTGTAACCGCAAGATCATTATCAATAGTTTTAGGCATAGCGATTGCATTCAAAGGATAATTTAATTTTTTGGCAGCTTCAGAAATCTTATAACATGTATCTGCTGAGTCATTCCCGCCATTGTAGAAAAAATAACTAATAGAATATCTTTCTAATTTTTTGAATAAATCTTCATAGAATTTTTCGTCATTTATTTCGGGAAGTTTATATCTACAAGATCCAAACATTCCTCCTGGAGAATCAAGTAAAAGGTCAAGTGATTTTTTTGATTTGTTTAAGTCATAGACCTCATCTTCAATTAACCCAACAATGCCATTCTTTCCAACATAGATATTTGCCTCAGGCACAGTTTTTTTAAGCTCTAAAAATAATCCATAGGCCGAAGAATTTATTACTGAGGTAACTCCGCCTGACTGAGCATAAAATGCATTTTTCATGCCACTTATCTTATACTCCCTTTATTATAACTAAAAGTATGAA
>PBXH01000048.1 GCA_002727535.1 Gammaproteobacteria bacterium
AAATGAACCGAGGTATGCTTCATTGCCTAATATTATGAAGGCCAAAAGAAAACCTCTTGAAGAGATAAGCATAGATGAATTGGGAGTAGACACTGTTAGCAAAGTCAGCACTTTAAAAGTTGAATCTCCACCAGAAAGACAAGAGGGCGTTAAAGTTGAAACAGTAGATGAACTAGTGGATAAGCTTAAAAATGAGGCGCAAGTAATATGAAAACTTTAGTTTTAGCGGAGCATAATAATAGCGAACTATCAGCAGCGACATTGAGTGTTGTTGAAGCAGCGAAGAAGCTTGGTAAAGACATTGATGTACTAGTTGCTAGTAATTCAGCAAATAGCGTTGTAGATCAAGCTAAAAGCGTTGAAGGAGTGTCACAAGTTTTACATTTTAATGACGCAAGATTCTCTAATGAGATAGCAGAAGATTTAGCTGAATGTGTCGTTTCTGTAGCCGGCGATTATTGCTATTTCTTAGCAAGCTCTAGCACTACTGGAAAGAATAATCTTCCAAGAGCTGCTGCTCTCATGGATCTTCAACAAATATCAGAAGTGATTGAGATAATAGATGACAAGACATTTAAAAAACCTATTTATGCAGGATCTTGTATTGCAACTGTTAAATCAGAGCAAGAAAAAAATGCTCTAACTATTAGAACCACTGCCTTTGACAAATCTGCTCTTGGAGCAGGAACAGCAGAAGTCGTAGAGAAACCAGTGCCAGATACTGCTTCAAGAAAAGCGCAATTTGTTAAGAATGAGTTAACTGTTTCAGATAGACCTGAATTAACTTCTGCTGATATCGTCATTTCAGGTGGGAGAGGAATGCAAAATGCTGATAATTTTGCTTTATTGGAAGGTATAGCAACTAAGCTTAATGCAGCTGTAGGAGCTTCCAGAGCAGCTGTAGATTCAGGTTTTGCACCCAATGATTACCAAGTAGGGCAAACTGGAAAATCTGTTGCACCTAATCTCTATATAGCTGTGGGAATATCAGGAGCTATTCAGCATTTAGCTGGGATGAAAGATTCAAAAACAATTGTTGCCATCAATAAAGATGAAGAGGCGCCAATCTTTAAAGTTGCTGATTACGGTCTAGTAGCAGACTTATTTGAAGCTCTTCCTGAGCTTGAATCAAAGCTTTAAGCCCACATATAATAAGAGCATGATTAACGTAACTGATACAGCTCAAGAATATCTTTCAAAACTAATTGCAAAGAAAGACTTTTCTTGCGATATAAGAATTTTTGTTTCTGATCCAGGAACACCAAAAGCAGAAACATGTCTTGCTTTCTGCAAAGAAGATGAATCGCTAAAAACTGATCACAAGATAGAGTTCAAAGATTTTGATCTTTACATAGAGGAACGCAGTCTCTCATTTCTTGATGATGCAGAAGTTAATTACGACAAAGACAATTTTGGAGGTCAATTGACCATTAAAGCGCCTAGCGCAAGAGTGCCAAAAATTGGAGATGATGCCACTTTAGAAGATAGAGTTAATTACGTTCTTTACGATGAGATTAATCCTCAATTAGCCTCTCATGGTGGCAACGTACATCTTGAAGAAATCACAAAAGATAATATGGTCGTTTTGCAATTTGGGGGTGGCTGTCAAGGGTGCGGTATGGTAGATGTAACTTTAAAAGAAGGTATAGAAAAAACTTTAATTGAAAAAATTCCTGAGATTAAAGGCATCAGAGACGTAACAGACCACACAAATACCGAAAACGCTTACTACAAATAAGCTAATCTTCTTCCTTAGGATAGCTATAGACACCAACTAGAATCCCTATCCTTGGGTGATCAAAATAATGAAGTTCATTCAATGAGATTCTTCTTTGTTCATCAATAACATAAAGCTGTCTCTTGTTTTTTGGTATTTCAGATTCTTCAATATCTAACTCAAATTCTCCAATTAAAGGTTTTACGTTAAATTCCGACTTAGACATGATGTAGGTGTTAGATAGAGAGTCTGGACCCATAGCGCATTTGGCATGAATTCTGGGAAAGCGAGATTTAAAAACTTTAACAACACATTGGTTATCTTGATCTGAAACTAAAATGTAGGGAGTTAATGCTTCATCTTTAAGAGGTTGAAACCAAGATTTGTGATTATCTAACTCAAGGTCAGGTACAGCTGATATTCTTCTCATAGTTCCATTAAGCTCGTGATCCTTTTTATCAAGCACTCTAAAAAAACTTGGAATGGCTATAGATTCTTCTTCATCTAGCTCCTCTTCATTCTCGACAAAATCAGGAATTTCCTCAAAGTATTCAAAATCAAAAACTATCTCTTCTTTCTCGTTAATGATGTTCTCTAGATTTATTTCTGGTTGTTCTATTTCTTCGAGTGAAAGCGCCTCATTAATTAGTATATTTTCATCAACAATTTCGAACTTTTCGGAAGTATTTTGATCTTTCCAAATAACTGTTGCTACTTCAACTTTCACTATTTCAATTTCCTCAGTTGCAGAAAGAGCTAAAGAGAAGGGCAGAAAAACTGCTATAAACTTGAAAAAATGACGCATAAAGTTTTTAATACCAATTGAATTTTTATTTCAAAATACACTACATAAATGATACTAGTAAATTGGTTTTGAGGAACAAAAAAGGGTTAAATTATGGATCTTAATTTTTCTAAAGAAGATTTAGAATTTCGCGATGAAGTTAGGGCATTCTTGGAAAATGAATACCCAAAGCACATCAGAGAGAAAATGCATAATGGTGAAGAACTCACCAGAGATGAAGTTGTCGAATGGCACAAATGTGTCGCTAAAAAGGGTTGGATGGGTCATTCATGGCCAGTTGAGCATGGAGGAACAGGATGGGATGCCACAAAGGTTTATCTGTATTTGAGAGAGCTAGCTCTGGAAGGTTGTCCAACATTTGTTCCTTTTGGTCTCCAAATGGTTGCTCCAGTAATATGGACTTTCGGTTCAGAGGAACAAAAGAAAAAGTTTTTACCAAGAATCTTAAATTTTGATGACTGGTGGTGCCAAGGATATTCTGAACCTGGCTCTGGATCAGACTTAGCTTCACTTAAATGTAAAGCTGAACTCGATGGTGATGAATATGTCATTAATGGACAAAAAACTTGGACCACACTTGGACAATTTGCAGATTGGATTTTTGTTCTAGTAAGAACCGATGATTCAGGAATTAAACAAACAGGAATAACCTTTATTTTAGTTGATATGAAAACTCCTGGAATTGAAGTAAAACCTATAATCACTCTAGATGGCGACCATGAGGTAAACGAAGTATGGTTCGATAATGTTCGTGTGCCTAAAGAAAACGTAGTAGGTGAAGTTAATCAGGGTTGGACTTATGCAAAATTCTTGCTAACTCATGAAAGAAGCTCAATTGCTGGAGCACCGCAAATGAGAAGAGCTATAAATAGATTAGCCAAGAAGGCTGAAAAAACATTTCATGGCGATCATCCATTATCTGAAGATCCTACTTTTAAGGCTAAAGTTGCACAATTCAATTTAGATCTAGATGCTCTAGAAATGACAGAACTTAGAGGTTTAGCAGCTCAAAGAGAAGGAAATCCTCCAGGTGCTGAATCATCTTTATTGAAAATCAAAGGCACAGATCTACAACAAAGACTTTCAAGTTTAGCTGTAGAAATTGCTGGTCATGATGCTATGCCTTATGGAGGACCGTATGGCTTTTCAGATATTGAAGTTACAGCACCAAAAGACGCTCAGCTTTCCGCACCTAAATATTTAAACTTTAGAAAAGTAACTATTTATGGTGGAACTAATGAGATTCAGAAGAATATTATTGCAAAGGCTATTCTAGGTCTTTAATGGGGGGTATGAGATGAAATTAAGTTATTCAGACGAACAAAACTTACTAAGAGATAGTGTCTCAAAATTCTGCATGTCAGATTATGACTTTGAAACCAGAATGAGAAGCGTTGAATCAGAAAAAGGTCACAATGAAGAGCATTGGAAGCTTTTTGCTGAACTTGGTTGGTTGGCTATACCTTTTGCTGAAGAACATGGTGGTTTAGACGGTAATGATGTTGATTTAAGTCTTATGTTTGAGGAATTCGGCAAAGCAATAGTGGTTGAACCATATCTAGCCAATGTTGTTCTAGGAGGAGGGGTTTTAAAGCGCTCTGACCTTGAAGATAAAGCTAAGCATATCGAAGGTATTATTGCTGGAGAATCGCAAGTATCACTGGCTAATTATGAGCCTGAAAAGGGTTTTAACTTAGCTAATGTCGATTGTGAAATAAGCTCTGATGGTACTGTCAATGGACTCAAAACAACAGTACTAAATGCACAAAATGCTAACTATTTCGTTGTTTTTGGTAAACATGAAAAGGATCATGCTTTTGCGTTGGTATCAAAAGATGCTGAGGGCTTAAAATGCACTAGCTATAAAACATATGATGGTTTTGTTTCTGGGGATGTTAAGTTTGAAAATTGTAAAGCTGAAGCAGTATTTTCTGTTGGTTCTGCTCTAAATATTCTCGAAGAAACAATTCTTGATGCATTAGTCTGCGTGTCTTCAGAAGCAGTAGGTGCTATGGAAAAATGTTACCAACTAACAATTGAGTACACTAAGCAAAGAGAGCAATTTGGACAGCCTCTTTCAAAATTCCAAGCACTACAACATAGAATGGTTGATATGTTTATGGAGACTGAATTTACAAAATCTTTTCTATTAAAAGTTCTTGCAACTCACGAAGCAGACGAAAAACGAAAACTTATCTATGGTTTAAAGAATCAAGTTGCTCTTGCTGGAAAATCAGTGGCAGAAGAAGCTGTGCAAATGCATGGTGGAATGGGCTGTACAGAAGAAATGTCAATAGGTCATTATTTAAAAAGAATGATGGTTATTGTGCATTTATTTGGTAACGATACGTATTACTTAAACAAATATATAGAAAGTTAATTTTGGTTAAAAGATTTAATCCCGACAAAAGACGCAGACCAAAGGTTGATGACCATTTTGGTGACTGGAAGTGGAGAGAAGCTCTTGCTGAATCCATGGTCCCAATGATTGGTAAACTTTATCGCAATGGGGTTAGATTGCTGATGTATGGTCGCCCTCTAATCAATTGTTCCGCAATAGAGATAATGAAACTTCACAGATTTGTGCGTGAAGTAGAAGGAAATGAATTAAGTGAGCTTGAAACATATCCTGTGATCGAACAGATCTCAAAAATGAAACTGATGCCTTGTGAGATTGATGTTGGAGAAGTGGTGGTTCGTCTTCTAGATAATGATGAATTGGATCCTGTAGAGCATGTTAAAAATATGCTTGAAGAACAAATAAGAACCAAAAGATCCCACCCTTTGCGACCTAAAGACATTGTTTTATACGGTTTTGGAAGAATTGGCAGAATTCTAACTAGAATTCTTGTAAATGAAACAGGTCCTGGAGTAAATTGGCGTGTAAGAGCGGTAGTTGTCAGAGATTCAGATAATCCTGAAGACTTGATTAAAAGAGCAAGTTTGCTTAGAAATGATAGCGTTCACGGCACATTTCCAGGAACAATCAGAGTGGAAAGGAAAAATAACTCATTGATAGTTAATGGTAATGAAATTGTATTTATTTATGCCAATGATCCAAGAAAAGTAGATTACAAAAAATATGACATTAAAAAGGCGACTGTAATTGACAATACTGGTGTTTGGAGGGATGAAGATAGCTTGATGGAGCATGTCAAAAACCCATCAGTTGAAAGAGTTGTTCTGACTGCACCAGGAAAAGGCAAAATTAAAAATATTGTATATGGTATAAATGATCATAAAGTCAGTGAAGACGACAAGATTTTAGGGGCTGCATCTTGTACAACAAATGCTATCGTTCCAGCACTCAAAGTGGTTGATGATAATTTTAAAATTTTAAGTGGCCATATTGAGACTGTACATGCTTATACCAATGATCAAAACTTAATAGATAACTATCACTCAGCTGATAGAAGAGGGCGAAGTGCAGCATTAAATCTAGTTATAACGGATACGGGAGCTGCAAAAGCAATTTCTGGTGTTCTGCCAGAGCTTAAGGGCAAATTAACCGCTAATGCGATTAGAGTTCCAACACCAAATGTAAGTCTTGCCATCATGCACCTTAACGTTAAAAAAGGGGTATCAGTTGAAGATTTAAATCAATGCTTTAGAAGTGCAGCATTTCATTCAAATCTAAGAACTACCATCGATTATTCAAATTCTTTAGATGCTGTTTCATCTGATTTTTATAGCAATGAATTTGCTTGTGTTTTTGATTCTCAAGCAACAATTAGCAATTTTAACAATATAACTATTTACTGCTGGTACGATAATGAGTATGGTTATTCCAGACAAGTTGCAAGGCTGTTAAATAAAGCTCTTGGCATTAATTTAGTTAGATACCCAAAACAGTAGATGAAAAAGATTAAAGTAAGAAGAGGTCTTAAAATACCTCTTCATGGCTCTGTAAAAAATAAAGAATTTGATCATATTGTTCCAAAGTTTGTAGGAATTCTTGCCGAGGATTATTTTTCATTAAAACCTAAATTTCTTGTTCAAGAAGGTGATTCTGTTACCAAAGGAGACCCTCTTTTTGAAGATAAAACCAATCCAGGTTTTTTTGTTAGATCTCCAGTCAGCGGTAGTGTTAGCTCTATCAATAGAGGAGAAAAAAGAGCTCTAGTATCTGTAATCCTAGAAAACGATAAAAATGCAACTGAAACTCCTGTCACATTTAGAAGATCAGGTAACGTTTCAAAGGATTTAAATGCTGCTGGCTTATGGGATAGTTTTAGGGAAAGACCTTTTAATAGGGTGCCTAATATTGATGCAAAACCCGATCATATTTTCATTAATGCTTGCAAAACAGATTCTCTAGAATTGGAGCCGACTGATCTAATAATAAATAATCTAGATGACTTTATTAAAGGCATTGAAACCATACAGAAAATAGCTACCAACAAAACAATTTTATGTGGATCAAAGTATTTGCCATTTGGCTATTTTCATAAATTTGATTTAAGCCAAAGAATTGTTGAGGGCAAGTTTCCATCAGGCAACAGCTCTCTTCATATCCAGCATATTCATCCAATGAAAAAAAGTGAAAAGACTTGGACTATAGGCTGGCAAGATGTTTTGCGAGTAGGCAAAGCCATGAATACTGGGAAAATATGTTATGAAAAATATGTCAGTGTTTGCGGTCCAGCATGCATTGAACCAAAATTAGTTAAAACAGTGCCTGGAGCTAGTCTTGAAGAACTTTCTGCTGGCAATACTAAAGACAATTCAAGAAGAGTATCTGGCAGCCTCTTGTATGGTAGCCATGGCGATAATTATTCAGATTTTTTAGGCAGATACTCCAATCAATTGTCTTTAGTATCTGATGATAGAAAAGCAACGTTTTTTAACTGGTTAAAGTTAGGTTTCAAAGATCATAGTAATTCAAACGTCTTTTTTTCGAGTGTTTTAAAGCCTAAAAAATTCTCATTTGATACCAATATCAATGGTGGATATAGAGCAATTGTTCCTATAGGTGTATTTGATGAAGTTAATCCCTTTGATATAGATCCAACTTTATTTTTGAAATCATTAGCAATTGGAGATTTAGTGGCTTTAAGAGAATTAGGTATCTTTGATCTTGTAGCGGAAGATATGGCTATATTTTCTTATGTTTGCCCTAGTAAATATGATTATGTGGCCTTATTTAATGATTGTATGGAAATGATTTGGAAGGAAGAAACATCATGAAGTTTTTAGAAAAGTTTTTTGATAAAAATAGACCTGCTAAAGAAAATAGGTATTTCTACCTATATGAGGTCGTGCAAAACTTCTTTTTTTCTACAAAAGTAGCTACTGCTGGCAAAACACATATTAGAGATAGGTTGGATGTTCAAAGAGTTATGGTGGTGGTTTGGTTAGCGACATTTCCTGCCATGTTTTGGGGCATGTATAACATTGGTTACTGGGGTTTAGATTATCTTGATAGAGGAGGATTCTCTTCAACTGGAGACTGGCATGACTGGCTTGTTCAGCTGGTAGGAACTGATGCCAATAATCATTTACATAGGTTTTGGTTTGGATTGGTTTATTTTCTACCAATATACGCAACCGTATTTGTGGTTGGCATAGCATGTGAAGCAATATTTGCCACGATAAGAAGACATGAAATAAATGAAGGAGCCTTTGTCTCAACTGTACTGTTTTCTCTTAGTTGTCCGCCAGATATACCACTGTGGCAAGCAGCTAGTGGGATAGCCTTTGGTATTGTTGTTGGTAAAGAACTTTTCGGTGGGACTGGAAAGAATTTCCTTAATCCAGCACTAACGGGAAGAGCTTTCATATATTTTGCTTATCCAACTGAATTATCCGGCGATATGGTCTGGGTTTCTGGTTTAGTAGACAATGGGGCAATTGATGGTTATTCCGGCGCTACAGCTCTAGGAATAGGCGCTGCAGAAGGTATAGCTGGAATGAGTTCTGCCTTTACATGGGAACAAACTTTCTTTGGTTTTGTACCAGGTTCTATAGGTGAAACTTCGACGTTTTTAATTCTTTTAGCTGGAGCTTATTTGGTTTATACCAAAATTGCTTCTTGGAGAATTATTTTCGGAACTTTAATTGGCATGATGGTGATGAGCTCTTTCTTAAACTTTGTTGGTTCTGAAACAAATCCGATGTTTAGTGTTCCTTGGTATTGGCACTTAACTATTGGTGGTTTTGCTTTTGGTTTAATTTTTATGGCAACGGAGCCCGTTACTGCTGCAAGCACCAATATGGGAAGATGGATTTATGGTTTATCAATTGGTGTTATTGCTGTTCTGATAAGGGTAGTAAATCCCGCGTTTCCTGAGGGCATGATGTTGGCAATTCTATTCGCAAATTTACTTGCTCCAGCAATAGATTTTGCCGTTACTTCTAGACAAACAAGTAAGAGGATGCAGAGGTATAACTCATGAGAAATTTAGTAATTCCTTTATTGGTTTGTATTGCTTGTGCAGTTGTCGTTTCCATTACTGCTGTGGTAGTAAGGGCAGAGCAAATAGCAAACGTTGAGAATGAAAAGAAGAACAAAATTATATCTGCAGCAGGCATTGAAATAGTAGAAGGCAGCGTTGAGAATGAATTTAAAAAAATTACCACACTGTATGTGGATTTTAGGTCAAATGAATTTGTTTCAGTGGAAGAAAAATATGATCATTTAAAAGCTGTTTTGAAACCAGATCTGTCTGGAATAGTTCCTAAAGAAAAGGATATTGCCATTCTAAAACGTAGAGAACATGTGGGTCCAATATATGCATGGATTAGTGAGAGCAAAGAAGTAGAGAGAGTGGTGCTGCCTATAAGAGGCTATGGTCTATGGGGAACTTTGTACGGCTATTTGTCTTTGGATTCAGATCTAAATTCAGTAAATGGTATTGAATTTTATGACCATAAGGAAACTCCAGGATTAGGCGGTGAAGTAGAGAATGAAGATTGGAAAGCTATTTGGAAGGGCAAATTAATCTACAACCAAGATGGAGGAGTCGAACTTCGAGTAGTGAAGGGCATTGCAAAAGATGAATATCAAATTGATGGTCTATCTGGTGCTACGTTAACCAGCAATGGAGTGTCCAACATGATAAATTATTGGCTTGGTGATGAGGCATATGGGCCAGCGCTAAATAAGCTAAAGGAGCATGTTAAAAATTCATGAAATTAACCGGTAAAGAAGCACGTAAATTACTCTTTGATCCCATAGTGGAAAATAACCCTATTGCGCTTCAAATTCTTGGTATTTGTTCGGCTTTAGCAGTCACTGTGAAAATGGATGTCACATTAGTGATGTGTGCTGCTTTAACCACTGTAGTAGCCTTCTCAAACTTCTTTGTTTCAATTATCAGACACTACATTCCTGACAACATTAGAATTATTGTGCAAATGACGATAATTTCATCTTTGGTTATTATCGTTGATGAAGTTTTAAAAGCTTATGTTTACGAAATTAGCAAACAATTATCTGTCTTTGTTGGTTTGATAATAACCAACTGTATTGTTATGGGTAGAGCAGAAGCTTACGCTATGAAAAATCCGCCTATCAGAAGTTTCCTAGATGGTTTGGGCAATGGTTTTGGTTATAGCTTTATTTTAATAGTTGTGGCCTTCATTAGAGAGCTATTTGGTGCTGGTGAATTTTTTGGAATTCCAGTAATGCCATCATGGTATCCAGTTAATAACTTCTTACTATTGCCACCAAGCTCCTTCATTATTATTGGTCTCATGATTTGGGCAATTAGAACTTACAGCAAGAGCCAAGTTGAAGAAAATGAAAACCCACTTAAAGCTCACACTTTTAAACCTTTAACCGTAAAAAAGGAGGCTACTGATGGCTGATCTGATGAGTCTCTTTGTTAAGACAGTTTTTATTGAAAATATAGCTCTATCTCTTTTCCTTGGTATGTGTACTTTCTTTGCTATTTCCAAACAAGTTAAAGCTGCCTTTGGTTTAGGTATTGCTGTTATTGTGGTGCTTACTTTAACCGTACCTCTTAACAATCTTATATACACTTATGTTCTAAAAGAAGGAGCCCTAGCTTGGGCAGGTCTTCCAGAATCTAACTTAGAATTTGTTGAGCTAATTACCTACATTGGGGTCATCGCTGCGGCCGTGCAAGTGCTTGAAATGTTCTTGGATAAATACGTGCCCGTACTCTACAACCAACTTGGTATATTCCTGCCTC
>PBXH01000049.1 GCA_002727535.1 Gammaproteobacteria bacterium
AGCTAAGGAGATTCGAACTCCTGACCCCCTGCGTGCAAAGCAGGTGCTCTCCCAGCTGAGCTATAGCCCCACAAGAAAACAAATAATAAATATGTATGATGCAAATTACAACTACTTAAATAAAAAGTAGAGCGACATGGCTAAAAGAGATAATTGATATTTAACGTCTAATATACCCTCTCCCTTAACACCAAAATGAAAAACAAAAATTATAATGAGCATAGTGCAAGCACCAATTAACCCACCTAAAGTAGAGAGTGCTCTAGCATTTGGTCCAATAAACTTAAGTCCACCGACAAGAACAAATAAAGGAATAATGACTAACTCTGCAGCTGTTACTAGATAACTAGAAATTAATGGAAAACCACCAAAAAAAGCCATTGGCACCACATAACCAAAGGGTTCACCAGGAGCTGAAATAAGTGATTCTATTTTTGGCAGCCCATGACTAAAAAATAAAAAAGCTAGCGCTAATCTTAATGACCATTCAGATAATATCCCCATTCTTGTTTCTGAAATTGAACCAACTGCTTTGTTTAATAAACTCATATTCAAATAATTATAAGCAAAATAGTGATTTTGTTCGACTTTAAGAATTAGTCGACGAAATGTTTTTCTTTTTCTTCGTTTACAGTTTTAACTTCTGCACAAAACTCTGCTGTTGGTCTTGAAATTAATCTTTCAATACCAATTGGTTCTCCAGTTTCAACACAATAACCATAATCACCAGATTTAATTCTCATGATTGCTTTATCTATTTTTGGAAGTAATTTAGATTCTCTCTCTACTATCCTTAAAAATAACATCGAATCAATTTCATGTTGCGCTCTATCCACTTCATCGCTACAGGATGGAGGATTGCTTAATCTTTCTTTTGCATCTTTGATGTGCGATAAAGTTTCTTTTTTAAGATCTTCAAGATGTAATTGGAAGAATTCCAATTGCTCCTTATTCATATAGTTCTTTTTTGGAGCTTTTAAAATTTTCTGTTTAGTAAGCATAATTTACAAAAGAAGATATTTTATGTACTAAAAAAAAATATTCAAGATTTTTTTGCAACTATTACAAAGATTTCGCTTTCTTGACACCTGTTGCAATCTTATTACCAACTGTGGATAGGTAAACTGCAAGAGGGATTATAGCTAAAGGAGCAATAGATATTGATAATCCTACAAATAACAATGAATTAAACAATAAGCCTCCTGATGCATCTCCAAATCTATTCATAAAAGTATCAATGAATACTGTTGATTTATATTTTTCAGATTTTTCAAGTGTTGTATAGACAGTTTCTCTGGCAGGTTTATTTATTGCATATTCATAAGGTCGAACTAAAGCTTGGATAATAAGAAATAGTAAAGCTCCTGAACTACTTAATAATAATCCAGAGAAATATCCAAACATTAGAATGAAACCTATTCCATATATAGCGCCATAGAAAATAAGCACAAAACTAACACCAAAGAATTTGCTTTGTAAGAAGAATCTAGTTAAGAATATCTGAGTAAAAAGAGTGAGTGGTATAGCTATAGCGTCAGCCTGAGCAAATAATTCTGTTTGTACAGCCCTGTCTGAGCTTACACTGCTGACAATTTCAATACTAAAAAAATATAAAGCTGTAGATAAACAAGTCCAAATAAAAACATAAGACAATAATTGCCTGACTAAGGTGTTTGATTTTATTTGTCTGAATTGTTCAGTTAGATCACGGAAGAAAGTATCTTTCTTTTCTTGGAGTGGATTCGTATGGGTCGTAGTAGTTTTAGTTGAAAAATAAATAGCCAACATAAGACTTAAACACCCTAAGATCATGGCAAGAAAGAATTTATCAGATAAAAATAGTAAAACCGTCTGTGTGGCAACCCATGCCCCAAATGAACCAAATGCACTTATTATTCCAAAATATTTTTTACCTTCTTTATAGTCAAAAGAATTAACTGTTCGTGCCCAAAAAACTGAAACTACAAAGAAATTAAAAATGTTATACCAAACATAAAAAGTAGCTCCTAATGCATAATTCTCTGGCAAATAGTAATTCAATACAGCAAAAATAATTAGATTGAATATAAAAAAAATATAGACATAGAAAACCAGTCTTGATTCTTTAATTCTTGAAACTAAAGCAGAATAAATTTGATTAGCAAACAACATAACTAGGACAACAATAAACAAGAAATAAGTTAGATCTGCTGTTCCAATCTGTGCAGTAATTGCGCCTCTAAAAGGTCGCATTATAAATAGAGAAAATAGAACAAAGAAAAAGAATAATCCTGAGAATATCGTATTTCTATCGAAATATTTTAATAGTGACTTCATTTGGTGTCTAAAGCATCTATTTTGATTTGAAGTTGTTCTTCTTTTGGAATGTTATATTTAAAGTCAATTATAGAATTTTCCCAATCGCCATAATTAGGGTTTGGCAGCATAAACCAATAATGGCCCCACATCTGTTTGTATTTTTTGGTTACTGCCATTCTATGGTCTGAAGAATTTTTATTGTCACTGCCGTCAATAAAATCTCCAAGATTATCTCCAAACATCATTACTATTCTGTAATCTTTAGCAATTAAAGATCTTCTTGAGTTTTTATTAGAGCCCCAATTTTTTTCTCCCTTCATTAAAAGCTGATCTCTCTTCTCTTTAAAAACAAAGCCAAGATCCTCAAGATTGTTTTTTGTGGCTTCTTCAAGATTTGCTGTTCTATTGGTAACAAAAAATATTGCAACCCCTAATTCAGTTGCATAATCTAAGAAATCTTTTACACCAGGTATATAATCGGCTTGCTCTTCCATGCACCATTCATCCCAACCTTCTGGATAATAAGTCCTAGTCTTAATTAACCTTGACTGATAAGCGATATTATCAAGAACAGTTTGATCTACATCCAGAATTACTGCAGGAGGTTTATCTTGAAAATCTCCTCTCTGCTCTATTGCAGCAGAAACACTCTTATCAGATAAAACAGAGGGTAACTTATCAATTGCAGATCTATATACATTAATGGAATTAGCGTAATATTCAGCAGAATCTTGAACATATAGAGTGGCAAGAATACCTTGGTGCTCTTTAACTTCAGCTGAAATTAAAGTGCTAAAAAATATTAATGAATATTTAAGTAAGTTTTTCATTTTTTGGCTAATTCAAATTGTATGCTAAGCATTCTACCTCTTGGATCATGTACCCTAGTATCAAAACTAAAATCAGGAGCATCATATAATCTAGGGGCATCCTCATCAAATAAATTAATTATTGCAAAATTAGTTTTTAATTCATAATCTCCATCAATTGTATCGATTGTAAATAAATCTGATAAAGGTAAATCTACAGAAAAATCTAATAAGAAAGATGAATCAACTTTATTGCTGTAACCTCTATCAATAGAAACTTGTGGAATAGGTGTATCGTTTGTATAGCCATCAATATATCTTGTGTTTATACCAAAAATATAATTATTAAATTTCCATTTTATGAAAGCGTTAATACGGTTTTCTGGTAAAGCATGAGTATTAGAATCAAAATTGAATTTACCTACACGATCTATTAGCTGGATACAATCTAATGCTAAGCATGTCACATCATTACGATCTGGAGTTAAAAATTCAATTAAATTAGTTCCTCTTATCGTTAAATCTAGTTCTCCATAATTTTTTAGATTAAAGAATCTTTTATATTCAAAATCTATACCGCTAACGATTGTAGATTCTTCATTAAAGTAAGTTGTAGTTACTCCAATAAGATCTCCAATATCATTTCTTGTAATACTTGAGCCATTTGGATCTTGGTCTAATAGAGCTTGTGGACTTTGCAAAATTATTCTGTCTTCAAAATCAATTTCCCAATAATCAAGAGTAAATTTTTGAATATTATCATTAAAGATAAAACCAAGATTAGTATTAGTGGATGTGGCTGGTTTAAGATCTGGGTTGCCTATTTTAGCTTGACGCACATATACTCCACCATTATCACCATCTAGAACACTTCCTAGATTCACATCACTAGGAAACATCTGTGCCATAGATGGCATAGTAAAAGAGGTTCCTCGTGAAAACCTAAAGGCTACTTTTTCGCTAGGCTGATATCTTAATGAAAGTTTAGGATCAAATGAAGAATCATTACTATAATCTTCATATCGCATTGCTAATCTTAAATCTAAAACATTAAAAAATTCTCTTTCTGCCTCAACAAATAATGCGAATTTATCTCTACTCTTAGATATATTTCGACCTCCACCAAGAAAAAATAAATCTGCAGTTTTTGTTAGTTTTCCATCTTCATCAGATTCAACTTGTGCGATCTCATTAAAAGTTATATTTAATTGTTCATTACTTATCTGAGCTCCGGCTACGAAAGATATGTCAGAGTATTTCGAGCTAACAAGAAAATCTAAAGTCGTTAGTCCGCCTTTCTTGTTAGATTTCTCTGCTCCCTGTAAATAGCTTGTTAACTCTCTACTGTTTTCTCTTGGATTAAAAACGTTCCATAGTAAATCGCCATTTGGTCCTCCATTTCCTTGAATAGCATCTAAGAATCTAGAATTAATAAAATCTGGTCTATTGTGTTTATTTTCATGTTCACTATTAGTTATAGAAAATTCAATATCGTAATCATCTAGAGTCGTCATATAGGTGTAATTTATATGATGTTGGGTAATATCTTTTGGAGATAATGGAGAAGGGAATAACCCACCCAAAGGACGGCCATACCATCTAACTGGCACATTAAATGGGCTGCCTGCCTCTCCTGGTTGTATTGATCTGGTTAGAAAAGATAGTGCAGGATATGAAGGAGATTGTGGATTATCATTTACTTTAATATTTGATGATATAGAGGTAAATTCATGATTTTTATTAGATAAGCTAAGATAAAATTTTTGATGATCTTCATCATTAACAATATTAAATCTTGTCCCATACAAAAATCTACAATATCCACCGGACAATATACCGCCATTTTCTACACAATTTGGATCTGGGACTATTTGATTCTCTGTATAATTTCCAGCATAAAGACCCTCTGCAATTTCATCATCTGCTGAAACAATAAACGTATTTCCCAAAGGGCTTAAACCTAACTCAGCTATTCTTGGTATTTCATTAGCAGAAAGAGGTTTTTTCTCAAGCTGATCGTAAGCTATCACTAAATCTATATTCCAATTTTTAGCGCCATAAAGAAATCCTACATTTGTCTCTTTACTTTCATAATTGGTAGTGTTTTGTTCACCAAACTTTAATTTAAAACCATCAAATTCTTTGTAAGTAAAAAAGTTTATTACTCCAGCTACCGAATCAGATCCATATAGAGAGGTCGCTCCTTCTTTTAAGATTTCAACTTTTTCAAAAGCAATTACAGGGATGATATTCATATCAATATAACCTTCCCCTTCTTGTGATGTGGTGCCAGAAAAAGTTTGTCTTTTAGAATTAATTAAAACTAATGTAGAAGCATGATCAAGACCTCGAAGGGTTATATTTGACATTCCTTGGTCTACACCATCTAATGCATTTGTTTGAAAATGTGAGCCTGATGAACTAGATAGATATTTACTAATTTCTGCAACACTATTAATGTTGAGATCATCAAAATCCTCTTTTGTAATGAGTTCAACAGGTAAAGAATTAGCTTCTATATCTTTTATCAGAGAGCCTGTAGTTATAACTTCTTCTACTTCTTGAGTTAGAACAAATATAGAAAAAAATAAAAGTAAAAAAACCCTTACATGCATTTGGGTTAATTATAACCTAATAACTAGGGCCGAAGCCCTAGTTAAATCAGGTAATAATATTAAAAAGTTATATTAAATTTGAAGCCAATATTTCTACCAGCAAGTGGAACTTGATTCTTCACGAAGGAAGTGTGATTTCTTGCTCTTTCATCCATAAGATTCTTAGCAAAAAATGAAACAGTCATTCCTACGTCTTGGCTAAGCACAAATTCCTTAGCAACATTCATATCAACTAGAAGAAAACCATCTGTTGCTGTTTCTCCAATAGCTGTTTTATATTGCGATTTAACATCCTTAAATGAGACTCCTGCAGAATAATCTGGGGAATCATAATTAACATCAAAGAACGTTCTTACAGGCGTCATTCTTGGTACATAAGACTCTTCAGCGCTATCAGCATTGAATTTACCTGTTACAGAATCACGACCTAAAGAAACGGTTAAATTACCATTTCTAAGATCCATAGTTCTACCTACAACTATTTCATTACCAGTGAATTCTGCATCTTGCTGAAGATAATTTGCAAGAATCATGTCTCCATGATGATCTTCATGATCTTCATCTTCATGATCTTCATGATCTTCTTCTGTCTCATCCATAAGATAGATATAGTTATCGACAGTATTTGCATAAAAACTAGCTTTTGCGAACATACCATCTCTCTCATAATCTAATGAAAAATCTACATTATTAGAAACTTCAGAAGTTAGATTTACATCACCAACCTCAAATCTTCCAGTGGCTAAGTGAGGTCCGTTCATGAACAACTCTTGTGCTCCTGGAGCTCTCTCAACATTTGAAAAACCAAGACTTACTGTAAGGTCATCTGACCAATCTTGTGATACTTGTAAGGCATAGCTTGCTGTTTGAAAATCAAGATCATAGGATTCCATTTCTCCATGCTCTTCTTCCTCTTCATGCTCATCTTCATCATGATGCTCTTCAGTAACTGAACCGCTTCTGGTGATGTCATCAAAACGCATTCCAAAATCAACATTAAGTTCTCTAAATTGTGTATTTAGATAATACCCAACAGTGAACTCTTCGCTATTTACAGGATTCATGAAAGCTTCTTCGCCAATTATTGACATATCTTCTTCAGCAACATTAAAAGCTACCTTTTGAGAAAGGTTTTCATTAGACAAGTCTAAGGTTACACCAAACTCAGTTGCTTCATTTTCAAAAGTAGTTGGTCCTTCTTCATGTCCATGCTCATCATGATCTTCATCATGATCTTCATCATGACCTTCTTCATGATGCTCTTCTTCAGCATGTTGCTCAGTTAATGAGTAATCAGAAGATCTCATAAAGAAATCGATGCCTTTGACAAGCTCACCATTAAGGTTATATGAGCCTTCGAGAGTAAAGATATCTGATGTGTGGTTGGCAAATATTCTTTCACCTTCATGCTCATCATGACCTTCATGCTCATCATGATCTTCATCTTCATCATGATCTTCATCTTCTTCATGACCACCATGCTCTTCACCATGATATGGGATACCATTCATGCCTTCTCTGTTTACGAGAGAAAAGCCTACATAACCCCAATCTCCAGTTGTTGAAACACCAAATCTAGCATTTTGAACCTCATAATCTGAGTTTGCTAATACAGTTTCGGCGCCCATCTCATGCTCTTCATCTTCGTGCTCATCATGATCTTCATCATGCATTATAGAGCCTCCAGGAATCTCATAATTATCAAAAACAGCATCCAGTAAACCAAAACTAATATTTACTCCAGACTGATTTGTTTGAAGATTGAAACCGGTTACTTCTCCGCTGTTAACTTCTTGAATTTCATGGCTAAAATTACCATTGGTTCCAACAAAATCTGTTCTTGCAATTGTATTGTCAACAACATTTATTATTCCACCAATGGTGCCATTTGAATAAAGAAGTGAAGAAGGTCCTCTAACAACTTCAACTTGTTGAGCATTGCTAAGATCAATATTATTAGGATGATCAGGTCCCAGAGAAGAAACGTCTCTTACTACCATTCCATTACTAAGAACCTTTACTCTAGATCCTGACATGCCTCTGATGACTGGCTGCCCAACAGCAGCACCATAATCAGCATTTGCAACTCCCAAAAGATTGTCCAGCGCTTCTCCAAGACTTGCTGTACCTTTATTAGTTAGCTCGTCTTTTGAAACTATATGAACCGCATCTTCAATTTGAGATTGGTCTGTTAATGAGGATGTTACAACAACCTCTTCTACGTCTTGAGCATTAATAAAGCCCAAGAAAAAAAATAAAATTATTAATTGTGTTTGTTTTTTCATTATTACCTCCTTAAAAAACTTAAACTTATAAAAGAATCAGTTATTTAGGCGGTGCTCGAGAAGAAAAGCTAGAAAAAGCTTCTCTTAAATGAATATATTCTTTAAGGGTTCTTTCTTTGAAAACCAAATCAATTGAAAATGACTTAACTTCAAT
>PBXH01000050.1 GCA_002727535.1 Gammaproteobacteria bacterium
ACTCTTTATTGCAGGTGAAAATGATTCTGTGCTAACTCCAGAAACTAATTCACACAATGCAATGGCTTGCACAAACCTTACTGAAAAAAGTTTGCCAACTGGTCATTGGATGGCGATGGAAAAGCCCCTTGAAACAAATAAGCTAATCCTTGATTGGCTAAATTTAAATTATAGAAAAGTTTAATAATTGGTGTTTTGTTGTTTTTTCAGAGTCGACAATAAATAATGGCTATCTAAATTTTAACTATTTGTTTGCCAAAGTTTTTACCACTTAAGACATCTCTTAAAGCTTGTGGAGCATTTTCAAAACCTTCAGTAATGGTTTCTCGATATTTAATATTGCCTTGTTTAACATGATCGTGAAGAATCGATGTGGCTTCGACAAATTTATTCATCCACTCTGTTACCACAAAGAATCTATGTTCTGGCTTGGGGTTTAAAGCTCCTAAAACATGAAATGGAGTTTCTTCAGAAGTTATGTCTGTAGAATTGTATTTTGAAATAAACCCACATACAGGCACTCTGGCACCTTTATTTAGATGCTTAACTATGCTTCTTGTAATATCCCCTCCGACATTTTCAAAGTAAACATCAATACCATTTGGGCAGTAATCTTTGAGTTGATGAGCAACATTATCATTTTTATAGTCAATGCATTGATCAAATCCAAGCTCATTAACAACATATTGTGACTTTTCTTGCCCACCAGCTATACCAATGACTTTGCAGCCCATAAGTTTACCTAGCTGACCAACAACACTGCCAACTGCACCTGAGGCAGCAGAAACAACTAAGGTTTCACCAGCTTTTGGTTTCCCTACATGGTTAAGTCCAAAATAAGCTGTCCTTCCAGGCATACCTAATGTTCCTAGAAAAACACTACTTGGTAAATCGCTTTCGGGAACCTTAATTATTGTAGGGTCAGAGTCTTTAACTCCTATATAAGTTTGCCAACCCTGGTGCACAGTAACTAAATCGCCAACACTATAATTTTTAGATTTAGATTCAATCACTCGCCCAACACTTTCCCCAACCATAACATCTCCCAAATTTACAGGCGCTGCATATGAGAGACCATCATTCATGCGTCCACGCATGTAAGGGTCAATCGATAAATACTCAGCCTCAATTAGGATCTCATTATTTTTTAAATCAGTTATATTTTCTGTCTTTAACACCCAACAACTATCGCTTGGCATACCTTTTGGTCTTTCATTCAATAAAAATTTGGTATTGATGTAATTCATAGTTAACTTTTTAATTTTTTTCTAGCTTGGTATTTCATATAAATATTGAGAAGAAATACCATCATTTTTGATGTGTAGGTGGCAAGATGAATTTTTAATTTTTGCATAACCTTTTAATAGTGCCTAAAGTTAGAATTGAAATACCAACACAAGGATTTTCAGTCCTAGTATGCCAAAAGTAGTGTATTAAATCTATACATAAATATTGAAAGAAAGCAGTGTATTAAAGTGTGTCACAACTGGAATTTTGAAGTAACCTTATAAGAATGGTGCCCAGAGGTGGAATCGAACCACCGACACAAGGATTTTCAGTCCTTTGCTCTACCAACTGAGCTATCTGGGCGTGTACGTTTTAGAATGGGTAATTATAAAATTAATTAAATGGAAATAATAGAAAAAAATTGGCAAGACTTAACTGAAGAAAAGATAGATTTAATTTCTTCATCAGAGAGCAAACCCGAAGTTATTTTTCCTGGTTCTTTTAATCCATTGCATGAAGGACATATCGCAATAAGAGATTACACAGAAAAATTACTTCAAAAAAATGTTTTCTTTGAAGTCTGCATTCAGAATGCTGATAAACCTCAATTAAGTTATGAATCAGCTATTTCTGTAGCAAAACAATTTACTAATTCTTATTGGATTATTACAAGAGCAGGAAAATTTACAGAAAAATCTAAACTTTTTCCAGACTCAACTTTTGTTTTAGGTGCAGATACCTTGATACGAGCTTTCGATGAGAAGTTTTATCAAAATAGAGATCAAATGCTAGAAGAACTAGATATTTTTAATTCTAATAACAACAACTTTTTAGTCTTTGGTAGAGAGACTGATGGAAAGTTCATTACTCTAGAAGATCTAAATATTCCAGAACATATAAAAAATAGATTTAAACAAGTTGATGAAGAAAGTTTTAGATATGATATTTCTTCTTCTAGCTTAAGGGCCTAATCTTTGAGAGGGACAAAACCATCTGGTTTGTTGTAATCTTTGTTCTCTAAAAATAACATCATTTGTTCACTCAACCATTTACGATTTTCTTTGTCTGATAAGTCTAAACGGCGCTCATTGATCAACATAGTTTGTAGCTTAATCCATTCATCCCAAGCAGTTTGAGAATAATTTTGCTTTAATTCCTCTCCCTTATCTCCAGGCAGAGGAGGAAACATCATTGCATCTAGCTCTTTTTGAAATTTTTTACAGAAAACTTTAGCCATTAAGTAATAATTTATCAGAAATTGGTTTTGGAATACCAATAGTTTTTAATTCTTCTTTAGAAAACCATTTTCCTTGAACATTTGGCTGTTTATTTTCATGTTCATTAAAAGCAATCTTTAATGATCTGTGTGACAGATTGTGCACTGTATCGAAATCGCACTTTTCAACGACTTCAACAGGAGGAATCCAAAGGTTTTTCCAAAAACCAAGCTCATCACTTTTACTAAGAAAATATCTTTCTCCTTGAGAGAATAAGTTAAATTGAAGAAAGACCTCCTTTCTCTTAGGTTTCTTTTTCTCAAGAACTACATAGGATTTTAGCTTATTGGATTTGCAATCATCATGTATTGGACATAGATCGCATTGAGGTTTTTTGGGCATACATAATTGAGCTCCTATATCCATAACGCCTTGTTGATATGAAAATATATCTTTTTTATCTATTAAACTCTCAGATAAACTCCAAAATTCTTTCTCTTCAAACTTTTTTTTGTGAAATATGCGAGCCACTACTTTTTTTACATTTGCATCTAGTATTGGGTATGGCTTATTAAATGCAATTGACAATATGGCTCCTGCAGTTGATTTGCCAATACCAGGGAGACTTAACAAAGAGTCAAAATCATCTGGCATTTGCCCATGAAAATCTTTATGAATTATTTCTTTAGCTTTAAAGATATAACTAGCTCTTCTGTAATAACCTAAACCGCTCCAAAGCCCATATATTTCATCTTCTTGAGCTCCCTTTATGCTTTTTAAATCAGGGAATTTCACCATGAATTTATTGAAATAATCAATTGCAGTATTTACTTGTGTTTGTTGTAACATTATTTCTGAAATCCAGACTCGATACGGCGTAACATTTTTGCGCCATGGCAGATTGTGTCGACCATGAAGTTGGTACCAATTTGAGATTTTATTCCCTATATGATTCTTTAACGAACTTTCCATCAGTGAATTTATAAAATATAGGTTCTCCAGTTGCTATCTCGAGTTTTATGATGTCTTCTTCAGAAATTTTGTCTAAATACTTAACTAATGCTCTTAATGAATTTCCATGTGCTGAGATAAGTACGTTTTTATCTTTCATTAGAGGAAGTATTTCACTCTCAAAATAAGGAATTACTCTATTGTAAGTGTCTTTAAGGCTTTCACCTCCAGGTGGTGGAGTATCATAGGACCTTCTCCATATCTGAACTTGATCTACACCAAATTTTTCTCTTGCCTCATCCTTATTTAGCCCTGTTAGTTCTCCATAATCTCTTTCATTTAAAGCTTGGTTTTCTATTATTTCTAAATTGCCTTGCTCCAATATATCGAAAATAATTTGACCAGTTAATTGAGCTCTTATAAGTGCAGAAGTATGCATAATGTCAAAATTTAGGCCTAATTTATTAAGCTGATGACCTGCTTTTTTTGCTTCTTCAACACCCTTCTGAGTTAGGCCAGGATCTTTCCAGCCTGTAAATAGATTTTTTTCATTCCACTCACTCTGACCATGTCTAACTAGGACTAAATAATTTGAATTCATTTGTTCTTTAAAATAATCTTTATATTGTATAAGCTTAGAGCAGTTTTTTTATATGGATTTCTTCGATTTTTTAATTTCAAGGTGGTATTTATCACTTCCTTTGCTTGTAACACTCATTATGTGGTGGATGTATGAGAGTAATAAAGGTGGAAAAAAAATTGGCCCAAGCGAAGCTGTAGAACTAATTAATGGGGATAAAGCTATATTTGTTGATATAAGAGATAGAGATTCATTTGAAAAGGGATATATACACGGATCTATCAATATTCAAAAAGACAATTTTCAAAAACAAGAGCATTTACTAAATAAAGGTAAAGCCATTGTTGTAATTTCAGAAAATGGACTAGATGCAGGTTCAGCTGGCGTTGAATTACAAAAAATGGGAATTGAAGAAGTTTATCTATTAAGAAATGGTCTAATTTCTTGGGAAGAAGAAAGCCTCCCACTGATTAAATAGGAGGCTATCAAAACTAGAATTTAGAACATGCTTCTATTTTCTTCTTTAGCATCTAAATTTTTCTTCTAAACTGCATAGAAGGTCTTATAGGGGTAAAGATATTTAGAAGATGCAGAAACATATAAGCAAAAAACTAAATTCTAAGATACATAACTATTTATTTAGTTAGAGTCCCAACTATATGCGACAATATTTTATATGGATCAGCATTAGAAGCAGGTCTTCTATCTTCTAAATAGCCATTCCAGTCATGTTCTACTGTATAAACAGGAATACGAATGCTCGCACCTCTATCACTTATTCCATATGAAAATTCTGTGATCTTTTGAGTTTCATGAAGGCCTGTTAACCTCATATCATTATCAGAACCATAAGAGGCAATCCCCTCATCATGAACTTCACCTAGCTTATCGCAGATTGAATGAAATAATTTTTCAGAGCCATTAGTTCGCATCTCTTCATTAGAAAAATTTGCGTGCATTCCTGATCCATTCCAATCACCCGTTTTTGGTTTTGGATGAATATTCACTCCTACACCATATTCTTCAGCGATTTTATATAGAAGATATCTGCTCATCCATAAATCATCAGCAGCTTTTATGCCTTTTCCAAAGCATTGATATTCCCATTGGCCAAGAGCAACTTCTGCATTAGTTCCAGTCAGATTTATTCCTGCTTCAATACAAGCTTGTAAATGAACTTCAGAAATTTCTCTACCTGCTACATTGTCTGCTCCAACTCCACAATAGTAATCACCTTGAGGTCTTGGCTCACCATCCTCCCAACCTAATGGAGATCCATCAGGATTAGTAAAGAAATACTCTTGCTCAAAACCAAACCACCATTCATCCGAGACTACAGCATTTGCAGCATCTCTAGTATTTGATGGATGAATTGACCCATCTGCTGCTAGTACCTGACACATAACTAAATGATCTGGAGCTGTAGGATTCTCATACATTTGCACAGGAACCAATAAACAGTCAGAACTGCCTCCTTCCGCTTGCTGCGTGGAAGAACCATCAAAAGACCATCTTGGCGGCATATCATCATTTAATTCACCTTTATCAGTACCTCTAAGATCAGTAGCTTTAATTTTGCTTCTGATAGAAGGTTCTGGCTTATAACCGTCTAACCAGACGTATTCATACGTTTTAATATCACTCATTTTTTCTCCTAAATAGAAGTTAATATAATTTTTTTGTGCATTTTTATTGCAGCAATAGAAGTTAAACTCGACTGGGTTTAACGGTCGCGTTCCTTCAGCTTTCACCTACTTCCGTCTTCTTTCGAAGATGAACGATTTACGTTA
>PBXH01000051.1 GCA_002727535.1 Gammaproteobacteria bacterium
AATGGTGCGAGTTGTAGGATTCGAACCTACGACCCCCTGCGTGTAAAGCAGGTGCTCTAACCAACTGAGCTAAACTCGCGAAGAGAATAGAATATAATAATTTTATATGGAAGACTACTCCAATCAAACTACAGGCGATCAGAGAGAGATTCTGTCTGTTTCAGAAGTAAACAAAACAGCAGATGATTTTATCAATGAAGCATTCCCTCCTCTATGGGTTGCGGGCGAGATATCAAACTTTGTTGAATATGGAACTACTGGCCATTGGTATTTTTCAATAAAAGATTCAAATTCTGTGCTTAGTTGCACAATGTTTAAATTTCAGAATATGAATCTTGGATTTAAACCTAAAGAAGGAGATCAAGTAATTTTACAAGGGAAGCTTGGCATCTATCAGAAAGCAGGAAGATATCAAATGAAAGTAAGCAAAATGGAGCTTGCTGGTTTTGGTGAATTAATGCGTAAATATGAACAACTTAAAAATAAATTAAGTAGTGAAGGTTTATTTAATAAAAAGAATCCTGATCACATACCTGAAATTATAAGTAGAGTTGCAGTTGTTACCTCTGCTCATGGGGCCGCTATCAGAGATGTAATTTCTACCTTACAAAGAAGATCGCCTCATATTGAAATCCTTGTTGTACCAGCAAAAGTGCAAGGAGACGGATCGGCTAGATCAATACAACAATCACTTGAAAGAATTGATGATTTTCACAAAAAAAATATTATTGATGCAGTTATTCTTTGTCGAGGTGGTGGCTCAATTGAAGATCTTTGGAGCTTTAATGATGAGGGGTTATGTAGATACCTTGCAGAATATGACATTCCAGTCATAAGTGGCGTGGGACATGAAACGGATTTTACTTTAACAGATTTTATTGCAAATATTAGAGCAGCCACTCCAACTGCAGCTGCGGAGATCGTTAGTGAAGGTTCCAGCAAATTACACGAAAATTTTGAGTTTCTTAAACAATCATTAACCAAAGAGGTTAAGCAAAAAATAAATCAGCTATCAGAAAAATTAGCAACACTTCAAAGACTTTTACGTTCACCAACTCAAAGATTACAAGAGCAGTATATGAGGCTTGATTCAAACTTAATCGAGCTAAAAGCAAAATTTAACGCTTTATTCGCTGAAAAAATTAACTTACTTAAAGTTCTAAAAGAAAAGTTAAATGTTATAAACCCTGAACAAATACTTGGTCGTGGTTATTCAATAACATTTACAAATGATGGAAAGATTCTCAGTGATGCTGGACAAGCTAATGAAGATGATATTTTAGAAACTAGACTTGCTAAAGGTACAGTTAAATCTAAGGTAACTAATTAAATATCGACTGCCTCCAATAATGATTCATAGGTTTGAGGAGTAATCATGGTTTTTACTACCTCATTATCTTTAATAATCATTATTGTTGGTACATGTCCTGGAATCTCTATACCCCACACATCTCTAGGATCAGTTTTTAAATTTGCAAATTCCATCCCCAGTTTTTCAATTAAATCGAGTAATTCCAATTCATCTAATAAATCAAATTGGTCAAAATGAAAACCAAGAACAGTTATTTCAGGGTGTTCATCCAATTTGTTGAAGTAAGGCATTTCTTTGATGCATGGTGGACACCAATCTGCCCATATATTCAATACAATAACTTCTTCACTTAACTCTTTGGATGATAAAAAACCACCTTGAGAAATTTCTAAATCCCCTGCCTTCTGACAAGAAGTAAGAAATATGATTAATGTAGTTAATATAATTCTCATGCAAAAAAATATAAGAAAAACATTATATATGAACAAATTATATTTGCCGAAGGTGTGCTTTTAAGGCATTATGTACTCTCTAATTCAAAGAGGTAATTTATGGTAAAGAAAAAAGAAAAAACAAACGAAGGTTTTCTTCATAAGATCGGTAAATTTTTAGTTGCTGCATGGGGCTATATAGTCGTAGGAAGAGATTACTTTTGGAAAGCGGTCAGATTTACTTTGGCTACAGGTATATTTTTATTTATAGCAATAAATATTGTTATAAGCTTGATCAGTCCTTTATGGCAGGAATCAAATGAAGTTGATCCTACAGGAAAGGTAGTTGTATTTAGTCCTCAAGGAGTTGTTGTTGATCAACCGCCTACTCCTGCTCCAGCACAATGGTGGCAAGATTTAGATGGTGTAATACCTTCACAAAATGGAACAATCTATTACCCATATCAGGATATGCTTGAATACTTTGAAGACTTTAAGAATGATGAGAGAGTCGATGCTATGATTTTTGATCCATCAGGTCTAGGTGTAAGTATTGTTTATGCATTACCAATTGCTAAGAAAATGAAGGAAGCAGTTGATGCAGGAAAAGAAATAGTTGTCAGAAGTGATTTTTTAACTGATGGAACTTATCTTTTAGCTTCGACGGCTACTGAAATTAGCGTCCCTACATATTCTGGAATATCGATTAATGGTTTTGGTGGCGCTAGACAATATTTAAAAAACTTCTTTGAAAAATTTTTAATAACTCCAAGAATTTTTGCCGCTGGTGACTTTAAAACCGGGCCGGAGCCTTATACCAGCGATAGAATGAGTGATGAAGCTAAAGCAAATTTAGCCTTCTATGATCCTCTTTGGAACAAATGGAAGAATTTTGTTTTTGAAAATAGAGAAATAGATTTGCAATGGCTCGCTGATGAATCTTACAAACAAATCATTGATGGTTCAGTCAATCCACTTGAGGCTTCTTTAGTTTGGGGTGTTGTCGATGTAATCGAAGAATCCGATGCTTTTGATGATCGAATGAAAGAAAAATTTGGTACTGCTGAAGATGATGATGAAGCATTAAATGCGGTTTATTACCGTAGCTATTTAGCAAGTCTCGAAGAAGATATGCCATCAAAAAGTAAAAATGAAATTAAGGTTGTGACTGTTGAAGGTACAATCATGGGTGGTCCAGTAGTTTATGGTCAAGCCGGATCAGATGGCATAGTTAAAATGCTTAAAGAAGCTCATGAAGATGAAGATACAAAGGCAATTGTTTTAAGAGTTAATTCCCCAGGTGGTTCAGTTGTCGATTCTGATTACATGAGATGGGAAATTGAAAAAGCTCAAGAAAAAGGAATACCTGTAGTTGTCTCAATGGGAACTTTAGCTGCATCTGGTGGATATTGGATTTCTTCTCTCGCTGATAAAATTTATGCTGAACCAGATACTATTACAGGATCTATTGGTGTCTATGGAACTTTATTCAGTTTTGAAAAAATATTTGATTGGATGGGCATAAATTATGATGGCTATTCCACAACTAAGTGGGGTGCTTTTGATCTAACTGCCATGGACTGGCCAGAAGAATTTGAAAATTTGATGAGGGCTGGAATTTATTCAACATACGATAAATTTACCTCTCAAGTTTCTAACGATAGAGGCATACCAATCGAGAAAGTAAGGGAAATAGCCAAGGGTAGAGTCTATTCAGGAGAAATGGCACTTGAAATAGACCTTGTAGATGAACTAGGAACGCTTGATGATGCTATTAAATATGTAGCTGAAAGTGCTGAACTTGAAGACTATAAAGTTGAACATGTAATTCCTCCAGCTCCAGCTGCAGATTATATGTTTCAATTTGATTTTATTAAGAACTTATTTGATGCAAAAGAAAATAATCACTTCACTGCAGAAGATATATATAAAAATATTAAAATCTATTGCTTTGAATGTGAAATAGTCGACTAAGCTTTATATCCTTTAAAGAAAGAGCTAACTGATTTTTTGGTTGGCTCTTTTTTTTCTGAGTAGAGAAACTTTTCAAGATCTTGAATTGTTGTCTTTATTGAGTAAAAATCTCTTCTTATTCTTTTAGATATAAATTCCATTACGTCATCAGAGAAACCAAGGTCGAGTTTATTAACTACAAATTTTATGCAATCAAGCACTTCTTCATCTCCAATCTCATTAATATAAAAATAATTCATCTGTTTTAATCGTGAAATTAAATCAGGTAAGCAAGAAAGCTGAGAAGGATTTAGATTAGATGCAAAAATTAAATTAGTAGAAGTATCTTTACATTCATTTATTAAATTAAATGTTTGTATTTCCATTTCTTTATTAATTTTATCGATATTGTCTAGGCAAATTAGATCAAATTGATTGAGGTCAGTAAAATAATCTTTAGTTCCATCAAGTTTTGCTAGGTCAATATATATATTCGATTTCGATGTATTTTCTTTATGATTTAAAAGAGAATTTAATAAAAATGTCTTTCCAGAACCATATATTCCGGAAATAAATATATCTTTTTTTTGTTCAGAATGTATTAGCTCTTTTAATTCATTTTTTAATACTTGATTTTTATTTGAGAAAAAGAAATTTTCTAAACTTGCATCATAATCGCGGCCAAAATCAAAATAAAGCTGATTCCTTGTGGTTATATTTTCCATTAAATTGTAATACCACCTAATTTTTTAAAGAACTCTGTAGCTTTCACCTTATCTAAATAAGTCTCATATTCGATTTCAATTCCTTCGCTGGATATCTTCTTAACTCTAAAATGCAAAATATCAGTACTTACTGATAAAGTTTCAATTAGTTCTGTTATCTCATCTAATGAAAGTTCTGTATCAAAAGTTACCAAGTAATTGTTTTTAGAAATCTCATCATTAATCTTAAGCACTTCACCTAATATTTGATCTAATAAGAAGTTTTGAAACTCTATTTTATCTTCGATATATATTGTGGAGGTTTTAGGAAATTTTATGCTCCATTTATTTAGATCAAATCTATCAATCAGCATTATTAGCCAATCGCCATTTTCAGATTCTCCTATTCTATTTAGCAATTCTTGTTGCTCGTAGCTAGATACTGGATAATCTTCCAAAAATTCGTAGTCTATTGCTATGTTTTGATTTAATGATGATAAAAGTCTTGAATCAATTAATTCATTTTGAAAAGCTTCACTTTCATAAATAAAAAGATTTGATTCCAAAAAAAATGAATCATTTGCACCTATAAAAATTTTTGCTTTACCTTGAAAACTTAAAAAAGGAATCGAATTAGCTAAGAAAAAATCTTCTATAGAATCTTTACTAAATTTTAGTTCTATTAATCTTTGATCATTGAATTTTTTTATTTGATAACCAATGAAATGCTTGGTTGCCTCAAGGTTAATTTCACGCTCTAATACATAATTTTCATTTACACCATATTTTCTCATGATCTTTTTATCTGAATTCTGAATTATTTCTTCAATCTGATTAAGCTTGCTATAACTTTCATATAGCAAAATAAAATTATCTGAAATCTGTGCTGTAGAGTTGAAACTCAATGAGATAAAAGACAGTATAATTGCAACTGAATTAAATATTTTCTTAGAAAACATAATTTAAGATTAACTATTTTATGACAAAAAACAAAAATAAATACAAAGACATTGGCGTAGATATTGATGAAGGTCAAAAATTTATTGAGGATATAAAGAATCTCACTAAAAAACCTATCACATCTTATTCCCTAAGTGATATTGGTGGCTTTTCTGGATATGTAGAAACACCTTCTGAATTTTCAGATCCTGTTTATGCTTTAGCGTGTGATGGAGTTGGTACAAAAATAAAAATTGGGTTAATGCTTGATAACTTAAAAACAATAGGCATCGATCTTGTTGCTATGTGTGTTAATGATTTAATTTCAAGCGGCGCAAAACCAGTCGCCTTTCTAGATTATTATGGTTGCTCAAAACTTGATAGATCGAAGGGGAAAGAAATTATTTCAGGAATAGTAGAGGGTTGTAAGTTGGCGGGCTGTGAATTAATTGGTGGAGAGACTGCTGAAATGCCTAACCACTATAACGAAAATAATTTTGATCTTGTTGGTTTCTCTATGGGCGTCAATAATAGAAATAAAATAATTGATGGATCATCTATTGAGTCGGGTGATATTGTTTTAGGTTTGCCCTCTTCTGGTTTTCATTCAAATGGATATTCACTAATTAATGAAGTTATTAAAGATAAGATTATCGATAATTCATTTATGGAAAAATTATTAATTCCTACAAGAATATATGTAAATGAAATTCTATTACTTAAAGAGATTTCTAAAATTAAAGGAATGGCACATATAACAGGTGGTGGTTTAAATGAAAATTTATCAAGAATTGCCAATGGAAAGACCATTTGTATTGATAAATCTAAATGGGTGATGCCAGAAATATTTAATGAAATTAAAGAGCTTGGAAATATATCTGAAGATGAGATGTTTAATGTTTTTAACTGTGGTGTTGGTTTTTGTATAGTCCTTGATAAAGAAAATGCAAAGAAGGCCATGGAAATAAATTCAGAGTTAATAGAAATTGGTTTTGTTTCTGATAGAAATAAAGTTGACTTTAATTTTGTATGAAAATAGTAGTTTTCTTTTCAGGCACTGGAACAAACCTTGAATCAATTCTTAGAGAACAAAAAAATTATGATTATGAGGTGATAGGTGCTTTCACTAACAATCCAAATGCCAAAGGAATTGAAATATGTGATAAATATGAAACAGAATGCAAAATTATTGATCATAAAGATTTTAACTCTAGAGAAGATTTTGATAAAAACATATCTATTTTCTTAGATCAAATTAATCCTGATTACATAATACTAGCTGGCTATATGAGAATAATATCTAAATCATTAGTTGATGACTGGGAAGGACAAATAATTAATATTCACCCTTCATTGCTGCCAAAATATCCTGGATTGGATACACATAAAAAGGCACTTCAAGCAAAAGATAAGATGCATGGAACTACAATACACTACGTCATAAGTGAATTAGATGCTGGACCAATAATAAGACAGGAGTCATTTGAAATTGAACTAAATGACACTATAGAAAGTCTTACTAATAAGGTTAAAGAAATAGAGAATAAAATTTACCCGGAAACTATTTCAAATCTAATATGATGAAGAAGCCATTTTTTTTAATACTAATATCATTTTTTATCTCAGCTGAGGATTTAAAAAGCTGGAAAGCTGAATTTACATTTTCTCATCATGAATTTGGTAATTTCAATATGAAAAGAGACTTTATAATCGAGCCTGACGATAAAATCTCTTCAAGTTTTGTACTCAGGCCTTTAATTGTTTTCAAATATTCTCAGAATTCATCTCTATCAATTGATGGAGGAAATGTTAGCTCCATATTAACTGAAGTTAAAAATAATGTGCCAGGTGCTGATCCCAGTTATTTTAAGGTCCAGTTTGAGAACAATTTAACTACATCAAAAGAGTTAAATTTTAGAATTGAAGAAAACCGGCCAATTCTTGATCAATTAGGCAGTGATTTGCAAATGAGAGTAAATGCAAAAAACGATATCAAAAATTTTAAATTATTGGTTATCGATAATGATGAAGGGGATGTTGTGGAAAGAAGCTATAAAACTCTTGGTACTGAAATAGTTCAAACAGATTTTGGATCTTTTGAATGCATAAAAATTAGTGCAACAGCATTGGATGCTGGCAAGATTATTTATTTCATTTCACCTGAATTAGACTTCATGATAATTAAAAGTTTTGTTGAGCTAAGAAGTGGAGAAGTTAATTCGCTAATACTCAAAGATATGCCTAAGTTTTTGGCAAAGTGACACCTTTTTGTCCTTGATATTTTCCACCCCTATCTTTATAGCTTGTTAAACAAATTTCATCTGATTGAAAGAAAATCATTTGAGCAACTCCTTCATTAGCATAAATTTTTGCAGGAAGATTGGTTGTGTTTGAAAACTCTAAGGTTACATGGCCTTCCCATTCTGGTTCAAGAGGAGTTACGTTCACTATAATTCCACACCTAGCATAAGTTGATTTCCCTAGACACAAGGTAAGTACTGAACGCGGTATCTTAAAATATTCGACTGTCCTGGCTAAAGCAAATGAATTAGGAGGAATAATACACTCATCAGCAATGAGATCGATAAAGCTTTTTTCATCAAAGTTTTTTGGATCTACTATGGAAGAATGTGTGTTTGTAAATATTTTAAATTCATTTGCACATCTAACATCATATCCATAACTTGAAACTCCGTAAGAAACAATTTTTTCGCCATCAACTTCTCTTATTTGAGAGGCTTCAAAAGGTTTTATTAAATCATTGTTTTTTGATTGTTCTATTATCCATTTGTCTGATTTTATAGTCATTAATCTAGCTCTCTTCTTCCTTGTATTGCTCTACTTAAGGTTGTGTTATCAACATATTCCAATTCTCCTCCCATTGGAACACCATAAGCAATTCTTGATATTAATATATTTTCATTCTTGATCTGATCTTTTATATAGAATGATGTTGCATCACCCTCTACAGTTGGACTTGTGGCGATGATTATTTCCTTTATATCTGAATTAATAATCCTATTGATTAACATAGGTATACCTAGATCTTCAGGTGTCACACCATCTATTGGTGAAAGCCTTCCCATTAAGACAAAATATTTTCCTTTAAAACTTCCTGAGCTCTCTATTGCTATTACATCTGTAGGATTTTCAACGACACATAAGAGACTTTTGTCTCTTTTTTCACTTGAGCAAATATCGCACTCTATTTCCTCTGTTAAATTTCGACAAGTAGAACAATTTCTAATCTTTTCCATGGAATTAGAGATTAATCTTGCTAGATTGTTACCACCTTCTCTATTTTTTTCTAATAAATAGAATGCCATCCTTTGGGCTGATTTTTCACCAATGCCAGGAAGAATTTTAAAAGATTGTATTAATTGAGCTAATAAACTATTTTCATTCTTCATGATCAGTAATAGTAATTCTATCCTCTGTTATTTCTTCGCCAAAATTTTCTTTAAAATTTACTAACAACTCACTACTTATTATCTCTTTTTTAAATTCTTGAATATCTATTTCTCTTTTTTTAATCCAATCTTGTGACGGTGTGTTATTAACTGATTCAGTAGATTCAAATTCTATAGTGTAGCCTTCATACCCTAATCTTTTTAAGGACTCTATTAAGTTATTAATATCTCCTTCACTTATCCTTTCAACGAATAAATTAGTGCCCCTAAAGAAAAACTTTTGCTCCTCAACTTTTTGAAGTTGTAAGTTAGAAAAGAATGCTCTTGAAGGCCCAGAAAGATCAAGCCTATTAAAAATTTCAAGCCAGTTGTCTGGAGTAATTTTAACGTCATGTTTTTCCTCGCTAGCTTCATCTAAAGGCTTTATAACCTCATTGCTTGAGGTTTCATTGAGCTCTTGCTTTTCAGTTTGTGGTTTTTCTAGTTCTTGTTTTTTAGCTAATTTGGGCTTTTTTTTTTAATGAATTTTTTGAATCTTCAGAAAATGTAAGGCATCTAAGAACAGCTATATCAAAACAATCTCTTTTATTTCCAGTCTGCTTTGCATCTATCAAGCCATTGGTAAAGAATTGATAATACAAATGCAGATCTTGAGCAGACTCTTCATCAGATAGAAGCCCATCAATCATTTTGGAATGTAAAAAACTTAAAGCTCTATCAAAAAGTATGTCGTAGTTAACATCTAATGATTTGTATCGCCTTATTTCATTGATTACATCGTCTACGGAGTTCTCAAAGATGGCTTCGAATAATTTTGTTGTTGATGAAATATCTAATACGCCATGTAATTTTGATATCTCTGGTTCTGTAAGATTACCATCGCAGTGTGAGATTGCCTGATCTGCTAAAGTAAGTGAATCTCTAACTGATCCTTTAGCCAATTCTACCAATAAGTCGACAGACTTATCATCAGTGGTAACTTCTTCATTGGTAAAAACTCTTTTTAAATTCTCAGCTATCAATTCATCGGATACTAATTTCAGATTAAATTGAAGACATCGAGAAACAATGGTCTTAGGAATTTTATTTGCTTCTGTCGTTGCAAGCATAAATATTACATGGCCTGGTGGTTCTTCTAATGTTTTTAGCATTGCATTGAAGCTCTGCGAAGATAGCATATGAACTTCATCTATTAAATAAACCTTATACTTTCCTTGTGATGGCCTATATTGAACTGAGTCTAATAGCTCTCTCATGTCATCAACGCCTGTCCTAGAAGCAGCATCAATTTCAATGAGATCTAAGTGAGAATTTTTTTGTACTTCTACACAATTATTGCAGACATTGCAGGTTTCACCTTTTTCAACATCATAATTTGTACAGTTTAGGGCCTTTGCAAATAATCGGCCCAACGTAGTTTTACCTACCCCTCTTGTTCCAGAAAATATATACCCATTATGAAAAGATTGATTTTTTATTATGTTTCTTAAAGCAATAACAGTATTTTCCTGTCCTATTACTTCGGAAAATGAGTTTGGTCTATATTTATTAGCTAAAGCCATTAGTCGTATTCTTTTAGAGCGCTTTTTATTATTTCATAACTAAAACCTCTATAGGCTAAAAATCTTAAAATCTTTTCTTTTTCTTTAAAATTTATCTCTTTATCTTGTCTTTTTTTATCAAATTGATCTTTGCATATGGATTGCCAGTCAATGTCTAGTGAATTTATATCGTAGAGGTCGGATGAAATTCCTTTTTTTGCTAAATATTGAGCTATGTAAGATGGGCCGTATCCTGATTGGGCTTTTGATTTGATAAATAATGCAGCAAATCTTTCATCATCAATAAAATTTGATGCTTTCAGTTTTTCAATAAGCTCATTTAAATCTTTTTCATCAGGCTCAAACTTTTTTAATTTAGTTTTAAGCTCATAAGAAGAATGTTCTCTTCTCGAGAGAATATCTAAAGCTTTATTCCAAAGGTTTACTGAATCCAATCATCTAATTATAAGGCACTACTCTGCTCTTTCCAGATGATCTTACAATTCTAACTTCATCACCGACACGAAACGCATAATCTGGATCTGTTGATACTTCTTGTACGACAGAAACTTCTCTTTCATTGGAATCAAGCTTTACTATTATCTCTAAGCCTTCTCTTCTTGAAATCCCTTCGCTTACTTCTTGGCCTACGACAGAACCAACAGCTGTACCTACTACTGCCCCTACTTCTTGTGTAGTTTCATCATTCTCACCACCAATATTTGAGCCTACTATTGCACCAATAATGGAACCAAAGATATTTCCGCTGTCTCTATCTCCTTCAATTGTTACTTTTTTAATAGAAACAATTGTTCCAGACTGAACATATTGGCTTTTACCTGCAGCATCTCTTGAGACAACATCTGGAGAAAAACCTCCAGTAGCACAACCACCAAGAGCTAAAATAGATATTAGAATTATTGACTGTATTTTTTTATTCATGCTTATTTGACCTCATCAACAATGGAAAAGTTCCATCATGCAATTTAAATATTTCTTCAACTGTACAATTTAACACAGTAGCAATCTTTAATGCTAATACTGTGGAGGGAACATACACTCCATTTTCTATCGCATTGATGCTCTTTCTGGATACTTGAACGGCCTCAGCTAAATTTGCTTGAGTTAATTCTGCTTCTTTACGTTTGACTGTAAGCATTATTGCTAGATTTTTATGGTCTCTGCTCATAATGTAACCTATGCTACTCATTATATTAAAATAAATCAATTAAAAGAGTAGTAAAGGTTACATTTAGATGAAAAAGTTCTTGATTTTTAAAAATCAATCATTAAATTATTAAGAGTTGGTGCTCAGGTGAGGCCAACGAAAACATTAACAAGTTGCTTTAAAGGAGGACTATTATGTTAATAAATTTTACTGATCCAATGTTCTCAAACCGAGTTTTAGGTTTTGAGAATCTCGTAA
>PBXH01000052.1 GCA_002727535.1 Gammaproteobacteria bacterium
ACACACCTTACTCATAAGAACGGATGATAATAAAATAGTAATGCATTTTATGCAATAATTAATCTTCTACACATGAAACTAAAGTATAAAATTCTAGACCCTAGAATAGGCACCGAATATAAGGCACCTAAATACCAAACAAAAGGATCTGCTGGATTAGATCTAATTGCTTGTTGCGAAAACTCTATTACTTTGAGCCCAAATGAATCAACAATAATTCCATCAGGTATATCTATTTATATCGAAGATCCAGACTTTGCTGGAATAGTGATTCCAAGATCAGGTTTAGGCGCAAAAAAGGGTTTGGTATGTGGCAATCTTATGGGATTGATTGATTCAGACTATCAAGGTCCTCTCAGCATCTCTCTGTGGAATAGATCTTCTGAATCAATAGAAATAAATCCTGGTGAAAGAGTCGCACAATTAGTTGTAATCAGAGTGGATCAAGTAGAACTAGATCTTGTTGAAGAATTCGAAACCACTGAAAGAGGCTCTGAAGGATTTGGAAGCACAGGGATCAGTTAAGAAGATTTGCCAAATTTTTTCTCAAATCTTTGAACCCTGCCACCAGTATCAACAATCTTTTGTTGACCCGTATAAAATGGGTGACAATTTGAGCATATTTCTATACTTATATCAGATGTAAGTGTGGAATTAACTTCTATTACATTACCACAGCTACATGTAGCCTTAATTTTCTGATACTTTGGATGTAAATCTTTCTTCATATCTTCTAAATGAGTGTGAAATAATATCAAATAAATTTTCTATTACAATAAATTGATGAATTTTGTTAATGTAGCAGTACCCTTACCTTTGCGTTCTACTTTCACATATAAGAATAATACTGGTGAATCCCTTTTAGGAAAAAGAGTACTAATTGAGTTTGGTAAACGGAAGCTTGTAGGAGTTGTAACTGCAGATGATATTGATTTTTGTGGCCAATATAAGATTAAGGATATATTACAAGTTCTTGATGAAACCCCGATCTTCAATGACTTCCAAGTAAAAACAATAGAAAGAATAGCAGAACATTATATGCATCCTATTGGTATTGTTTTCGAAGCCTTTTTACCAACTTTACTGAGAAAAGCGAAAACTCAATTAGATTTAAATAAATATGTAGTAAATGTATCTGATGTAAATATTAATGAAAATAATTTTTATGAACTTACCTTAGATCAAAAGTCTTGCTTAGAAGGAATAAAAAAAATTAATGGTGAATCACTTTTATTTGGAGTGACCTCTTCAGGCAAAACTGAAATCTACAAACATTACATAAAATCATTACTTTTAGAAGGAAAAAGTGCTTTAGTTTTAGTTCCAGAAATATTTTTGACTCCGCAAATATATGATGAATTCAAAAAAAATTTTAATGATTCAGTTTATCTTTATCATTCTGGGCTTACTGAGCTTCAGAGATATAAGATATGGTTAGCAGCACAAGATGAAAAGCCCAAAATAATCATAGGAACCAGATCCGCTATTTTTTTACCTATTAAAAATCTTGAAGCAATTATTTTTGATGAAGAACATGACCAATCTTATAAGCAGCAAGATGGATTTAGGTATGATGCTAGGAATATAGCAAAGATTATTTTTGGAGGCACTGCTAATATTATATATTCCTCAGCGACTCCTTCTTTAAGCACTTTACAGAATGCTAAAGATAATAAAATGCATTGTTTCTTGCTGAAGAAAAGAATTTTCAATAGTGATATGCCACAAATTAAAGTGCATCCAATAAATAAAAAGAACTTGGTAGGCGGAATTTCACATGAATTGATAGATGAGATAAAGAAGAATGATGAAAAAGGTAATCAAACATTAATTCTTTTAAATAGAAGAGGCTATGCACCTGTTTTTTTGTGTAACTCTTGTGGTTGGATTGCGAAAAGTAATTGTTGTGAAACTTCATTAGTGCTGCATAAAGGTGTTGGAAGGCTTAAGTGTCATAGATGTGAGAGTGCATGGGCTATACCAGATAATTGTCCAAGTTGTGGCGCTAAAGATTTCAATTCCAAAGGTGTTGGAACTCAACAAGTTGAAGAAGCTATTAAAAGTATTTTACCAAATACTCAGGTTACTCGAATTGATAGAGATTCAGTTGCTGGAAAAGGAAGAAGAGAAAAGAGTGCAAAAACTTTAAAAGATCTTGAGCCAAGAATTCTTATTGGTACTCAACTTTTAGCGAAAGGTCATGATTTTAAAAAAATTGCTTTGATTATCGTTATGAATCTAGATTTTGGATTATTTGGAGCTGACATACATCTTCAAGAGCAGACAGCTCAACTATTAATTCAAGTTGCAGGAAGGGCTGGCAGAACAGGAATAGATAATAAAGTCTATTTGCAGTCACGCGTTGCTGATCATCCCATGTTCAATCTTATTCAAACTGGAGATTATGAATTAGTAGCAAATGAAATATTAAAAGAACGAAAAAAGCTTGATTTGTCTCCCTATATTGATGTTATTTATTTAAAAGCAGAAGATGTAAATCAAGCTAAGTTAAGTAATTTTTTAATTAAAGCAAAGAAATATCTTTCAAAAGAGCATCTTGAAGTATATGGGCCATTTGAATCCCCAATTACAAAAGTTGGATATAAACACAGAATGTTTTGTATTATTCAGAGTTCAAAAAAAGAAATTATGCTTGAGACAATTAATGAATTTGTAGAGCATTTTGAAAAGAAAAAGAAAGAAATATCAAATTGGGTTGTTGATATTGACCCCATCAATACAGTTTAGGAACTTTTTACATTTAGTTTTTATTTCAACACACCTTTCATTAGTATTTAGGGATAAAGAAAGAAAAATTTCATTTTCTATATCAAAAGGAGCAATTTTATCTGCCCATTCAATAAATATTGCTGCCTTATTATCTTTATTTATTTCTAGACCGAGCATATCAAAATCATTTTCTCCTTCTAGCCTATACAAATCAGCATGAAAGATATCATGATTATTAATTTTGTATTCTTCTAAGATACTAAAAGTCGGGCTTTTAACAGACCCTTCCCAGCCCATATGCATTAAGATATGTCGAACAAGGGTTGTCTTCCCCGATCCTAAATTTCCATTTAAATAAAAGACGTTCAACTCATTAGAAGATTGAATATAGGCAGCAATCATTTCTGCAAAAGAATCTGTTTGTTTTAATTCTGTAATATCTATTTTCACTAAAAGAAGCTTGGCGATAAATTAACGAACTCTTTACCTACTATATCTCTCTGTAAGCAATCTCTAACTTTCTCATAATCTATTTGACTTGTAACAAAATCAACATCATCTACATTAAGAACTAATAAAGGAGATTCTGAATAATTAAAAAAGAATTCTGAATATTTTTCACATATCTGTTCTAGATAATCTAAAGATATTTGATCTTCATAAGAGCGGCCACGTTTTTTAACTCTTTCATAAACCCTTTTTGGTGTTGCTTGTAAATAAATTAAAAGATCAGGCTTAGGGTAAGAATCATAAAATTTTGACTTAATTTGTTTAAAAATTTTTAATTCATCAAAACTTAGATTTAATTCTGCAAATAAATCTTCTTTCTGGAAAATAAAATCTGAAACAATATTTCTTTCAATCAAATCATCTGAAAAATATGTATTAATTTGTTGTGATCTTTGCATGACAAAATGTATTTGTGTAGCAAATGCGTATTTTTGGCTATTCTCGTAGAAAGATTGTAGAAATGGGTTATCATCTGGATCTTCCAGACAGAGATCGTAACCAAACTCATGAGATATTTTTCTTGCTAGAGTAGTTTTCCCTACTCCGATTGGCCCCTCTATAGCAATATACCTAGGCATATTATTTTTTTTCATTTAACCCTTTCCTATATTCATTCAAAAGTTTCACTTTTTTATCATAGTTCGCAGTTTTAAAGTCTGTCCACCAGTTAATGACAGTTTCTAAATTTTTCTCAAGAGAATTTCTTAAGAGTAGGAAGTCATATGAAGCTCGAAATCTCATGCTATTTGTAAAATTAATTGATTTTTTACTCATTTTTTTAAATCTAATCTGATTCATCCAAATATCTCTTATAAAACTACTATATCTTCTTGGTATAGCAGTTATGTTTTGTTGTTTTTGCAGCACTGAAGCTATATTTCGATAGAAACTTTTATATTTTATGCGTTCAGATATTCCAGATTTAAGATAAATTTTTGGCCATAGTAATGTTGCAAACAAGAAACCAGTGTTTAATTTTTTATTTTCTTCTATTCTTTGATCTGTATTTTTAAAGGCATTTTCATAAAATTCATTAAAATCTTCTTTGCTATTTTCTATATGCGGGAAAAGTAGATCAAATAAATCATATTCTTGTAATAATTGATAAGTTTTTTGAGCATGGCCAGTTAAAAACATTTTAATTATTTCCTCATATATACGTGCTGAAGACATCTCCAGTAATTGATTCTTATGTTTTGTAATTGCATTTTTTATTTCCAAATCTATCTCAAAGTTAAGCTTTGCAGCAAATCTTATTACTCTTAGAATCCTAACTGGATCTTCAACTATTCTTTTTTCAGCATCTCCAATTAGTTTTATCTTCTTATTTTCTAAATCTTTTATTCCACCTGTGTAATCAACTATTTCTTCAGAAAATGGATCATAGTAAATAGAGTTTATTGTTAAATCTCTTCTTAAAGCATCTTCCTCTTGTGTTCCCCACTTGTTATCTCGAATTATTCGACCTTTATCATTAATCTGAATTGAATCAGATTGAGGATCTTCACCAGATCTGAAAGTAGTGACTTCTATAACTTCATTTGGGAAAGTTATATGTACAAGCTTAAACCTTCGACCAATTATTCTTGAGTTTTTAAATAATTTTCTAATTTGTTTAGGCTCACAATCTGTAACAATATCGAAATCTTTTGGGATTATTCCTTCTATTAAGTCTCTTATACCTCCACCAACTATATAAGCTTTGAATTTTTTCTTATGGAGTCTTGAAATTACTGATAGAGCATTCTTTGACAAAGAATCTGTTTCAAAGTTAAATTTATTTGCACTAAAAATTTCTGGATTCACAAAGATTTTTTATAGTTATCTGCAAGACTTTTATAACCTTCTTTAGTCAAGCGCGGACTTTTTTCTTGTACGATTATTGATGATGCATAGTTACCAAATTTACATGCTTCAAAAAAACTATCCCCTTTTATTACTTTATATAGAGCTGCTCCAGCAAAAATATCTCCAGCACCATTTGAGTCTATTGCTTCAACTTTATATGCTCCTATTTCATGAAGGCTATTATTTTCTTGAATGATTGAATTATTCGAACCATTGGTTACTACATAATTTTTAGCCACTTTTTGTAAATCTTCTGCAAAATTAGATCCTGTTAATGCTATGGCTTCTTCTTGATTGCAAAAAAGATAATCAATGTTTCTGATGTTTATAACTTCCTCAAATCTTTTTCTAAAAGCATTAACAACACCAGGGTCAGACAAGCTCAGAGCAAATTTTATATCTGTTGAACAACCTTTTAATATATTTAGGAAGGCGAGATAGTTCTCATCTGAAGTAAATTGATAGCCTTCAGAAAAAATTATTTTTGAATTATTTGCGTAAGCAATAAATTTAGAATCATCAATTAATCTTTCTGAAGCACCAAGAAAGGTTCCCATAGTTCTTTCGCTATTGGGAGTAATAAAAACTAGACATCTTCCTGTTTTTATATCTTTATGATGGAAGTTATTAAGAGGCTCTATTCCGTTGTCTTTTAAATTTTTTTCATAGACTACGCCTCTTTCATCATCACCTAATTGGCATATCAACCCACACTTAGACCCAAGATTGGAAGCTGCTGCCAAGCTATTAGTTGTTGAGCCGCCACACATTATTTCAGGTGACTGTTTTTCTGGTATAGAAGATATTATTTTTTCTTGTTCTTTATATGAAAAGGGCTTAAAAGAATTAAAGTTTAGCCCAACTGAATCTACAAAATCTCTTTCAACATAAAATGTTTCATCAACAAGAGCATTTCCTATACCTAAAATATCAAATTTCATTTTTTATATTACCTAAAACCTTTATTGCTGTTTTGGCTGCTTTAATTAATTTATCCTCATTATGTTCGGTCGATATGAAACAACTTTCATAAGCTGAAGGAGGTAAATATATATTTTCAGCTAACATTCCGCGAAAAAACTTCTTGAATAACTCTATGTCAGTATTTTCAACTTCATCGAAATTTTTAGGAAGATTTTCGCTAAAGAAGAAACCAAACATTCCTCCTCTTACATTAAATGAGAAAGGAATTTTATTTTGTTCACAATAATCTTTTATGATCTGTAGAAATACCTTTGAGTTTTTTTCCAGTTTTTCATAAATCTTTTGATCTTTTAATTGTTTAAGTAGAGCTGTACCTGCACTTACTGCAATTGGATTTCCTGATAAAGTTCCTGCTTGATAGATGGGACCATCTGGAGCAATATTATTCATAATTTCTTTTTTGCCTCCATATACTCCTACAGGCAATCCGCCTCCAACAATTTTTCCTAGTGCAGTTAAGTCAGGATCTATATTAAATAATTCTTGTGCTCCACCTCTTGCTACACGAAACCCTGTCATTACCTCATCAAAAATTAATATTGACTTATTTTTCGTACAAATCTGTCTCAAATCTTGAAGAAAATCTTTATCAGGTTCAATAAAGCCCATATTTCCAGCTATTGGCTCAACTATTACGGCAGCAATATCTTGGGCATGCTTATTGAAAGCTTCTTTCACCGCATTTTTATCGTTATATGGAATAGTGATAGTAAGTTTAGAAAGTTCTTCTGGAATTCCAGGAGAGTCAGGAACCCCCAGAGTAGCTAGACCAGAACCAGCTTTTACTAAAAGAGAATCTACATGACCATGATAACAACCAATAAATTTAATGATTATGTTTCTTTTTGTTGTCCCTCTTGCAAGTCTTATACAACTCATTGTTGCTTCTGTGCCAGAATTAACCATTCTTAGCTTCTCTATACTTGGAACATAAGATTTTATAAGTTTTGCAATTTCTAATTCATTTTTTGTAGGCGCTCCAAAACTTATTCCTTTACTAGATTGTTTTTTTATTGCTTCGGTAATTTTTTTGTTAGAGTGACCAAGAATCATTGGTCCCCAAGACCCTACAAAATCAAGATATTTATTACCATCTTCATCATATAAATAACATTCTCTAGATTTTCTAAAAAATATTGGAGATCCTCCTACACTTTTGAATGCTCTTACTGGTGAATTTACTCCACCAGCAATATGATTTTTAGATTTCTCAAAAAGTTTGTCTGAGTTTTTAGTTTTCATTCCAGATTTCTACTAATTTTTGGCAATTTGCTTTAATTTTTTTTGGGTCATTATAAATGCCATCGCAGATAGCCGCCATATCAAATTTACTTTGCTTTATTAATCTTAAATTTATTTCGCTTATTCCACCAATTGCTATATTTAATTTTTCTTTGTGCATCTCTGATGAGATTTTTGCAATATCTATTGGTCCAGAAGTATTTATTTTAGTTTTTGATTCAAACATTGGTCCAAATGAATAATAGGAGAATAGTTTTGCATCCTCTCTTTCTTGCTGTTTTAGTTTATCTTTGCAACTCAATCCTATAAAACTAATATTTTTTTTCTCCTTAAGAAAACATGTATCTTTTACATCCTGCCCTATATGAAGACCACATCCAATTAACTCAGCTATTCTATGATCATTATTTATTACTAGAGTTACGTTTTTTTCATTACAGATAGAGTGAATTTTCTTTGCCGTTTCATATCTCTCTTCAAAAGAAATATCATTTTTAAACCGGTATTGAATAAGTTTTATCTCTGACTCTAACGTAGCTTCAACCGCATCTAATAGCTCATTTTTAAAAATATAGGTTGGCGTGATAGCGTAAATGCCGGATTTATTGTTTTTAAGCATATTTTTGTGCAGAGCAATCAAAGAATTTTTTTTGCAAATTCATCAACATCGTTCCAATTTGTAAATTCATATGTTTTGTTTAAATCTGTTGGCCCATTAGTAATCCACATAATCAGTCTAATCATATGCTTATCAAAAAAATTGTATTTTGGGTAATCTATTCTTCCAGCAAAAACTGCTATTTTATTTGGCTTCCAGCCTGTACGCTTTAAAAATTTATTTATATATGGATTAGTCTCTGGTTTATTTTTTTCAGGTTTTCTTGCAACTGCATTAACACTAAAAAAAGCATTTTCTTTGTGTTCAATTAATTCTTTGTGAATTTCTATAAAGTTATAAAGCTCTTTGCTATGATCTCCATATCTTATGCTAGCTCCAATCAATATTTTTTCAGCCCCCTCTATATCAGATTTCTTTATATTCTCTAAGTTCATTAGTTTTGGAAAGTGACTCTCTTCTAGACTTTTTGAGATATGTTTACAAATACTAATGGTATGACCATCAATGCTTGAGTAAATTATTAGAATATTTTTTGCCATTGATTTAAGAATTATAAGACATTAAGTATTTTTGTTAGAATTATGTCCATACATTAATTTATGGAATTAAAAACTAATAAAGCAACCCCATTTCAGCTTACCAAAGATGCACTGAATAAGCTTTCTGTACTCAAAGAATCAGAGAAAGGAAAATACTTTAGAGTTTATGTTACAGGCGGAGGTTGTTCAGGATTTCAGTATGGATTTAAATTTGATGATTTTGATAAAGACGAAGATTCACTTCTTGATTTTGAGGGCGGCGTCTCAATTATTTTAGATCAGCTATCATACCCTTACTTATTAGGGTCAAAAATTGATTTTAAAGAGGATTTGATGGGCGCTAAATTTACAGTTGAAAATCCAAATGCATCTAGCACTTGCGGTTGCGGTGCCTCATTCTCTATTTAAATAAAACCCCTTTATCCATAAAGGCGAGATAAGCAAATGCTGAGCATTCCATATACTTAGAGGGCACAATATGATCAGTTGTCTTAATATTCTTTTTTATATTTTTAGTAATGCTTTCCATTAAAGTTTTATTGAGTATTCCACCTCCATGGAAAATTATTTCATCTGGGTTATCGCAGTATTCAAAATATTCTGCGATTTTTGCTGCTGTAATTTCTACTAATGTTCTCAAAAGATCGTTTACAGAAATTTTTTTATATTCAACAAATTTTTCCATAAAAGGCGCAGTATAGGCAGTTATATCATCAGCTCTTGGATATGACATATTGCTAAAATTGAACATTAATTCTTCTTTAATTGATTGGTTGACTACTCCTTTGGATGCTAGTTCTCCATCTTTATCATAGTCTCCGAGTTTTAAGTTCGTCATTACGAGATCTAACAGGCAATTACCTGGACCTATGTCAGAAGCAGAAGCTATTTTTGTGCCATTTAAATATGTTCCATTAGAGATGCCACCTATATTTACAATTAATTTTCGTTTTCCAGTTTCAGAAAAAATATATTGATGAAAATCAGGAATTAACGGAGCTCCGCGTCCACCTTCAGCAATATTTTTATTTCTAAAATCTGAAAAAACATTAATTCCTGTAGATCTAGCAATTTTTTTTGGGTCTCCAGCCTGCAGACTATGCTCTTCATTGTGAGAAATAGTTTGACCTGAAAAACCTACGCCAAAGATCTCACTTTCTTTTATGTCCGCTTTATTTAATAAGTTTTTTATAATCTCTATACTTTTGTTGGTAATCTCAGTATTAATTTCAGTTATTTCGGTAGAGGTCTTATAGTTAGCGCTGAAGCTTAAAGTTTCTGTAGAAATTATTTGAAAATGATCAGTAAAATCAACTAAACAAGCATCCAAGGAATCTCGACTTGTTCCTGACATTATCCCTATGAATAGGTTTTTCATTATATGCTTGTTATGTTAGCAATTATTTCTGTTCTTTCTTTTACTAACATATCAAATAATTTTCTATTGTAGGCATTTATTGATTGTGCATTTGGCGGCTCTACTTTTACTGGATCAGTGTGCTTTCCATTTATATGAAACTCATAATGTAAATGAGGACCAGTCGCCAATCCTGTAGATCCAACATAACCAATTGTTTGCCCTTGAATTACTTTAGAGCCTTTTTTAATTCCCCTAGCAAAATCTTTTAAATGTGCATATCTAGTTAAATATTTGTTGTAATGCACTATATCTATATAGTTTCCATACGAACGAGAAAATTTAGCCTCTTTTACTATGCCGTCTCCAGTTGTCACCACCTCTGTGCCAGTTTTTGCTGCATAATCTGTACCTTTATGAGCTCTTATAGTATTCAGGATAGGGTGTTTTCTATTTGGATTATAATGCGAACTAATCCTAGCAAATTCTATAGGAGTTCTTAAAAATGCTTTTCTTACATTGGTGCTATCTGTGGTGTAATAATCTTTTCTTCCTCTTTGGCTAAATCTAATAACAGCGATTTTCTCTCCTCTATTTATAAATTCTGCAGCCAATATATCTCCAGTAGCTATTAATTTGCCATTTGAATCAGAGTAGATATCTTCATAAAGTATCCTAACTTTGTCTCCATTTCTTATGTCATATGCATAATCTATGTCCCATCCAAAGATATAAATTAAATCACCAAGCACAGAATCAGGAACATTAGATTTTTTTCCTGAAGCATACAGAGAGTCAGTAATAATAAATTCTCTATACTGCACAACCTTTTCTAGATCATCTCTTTTTCTTGAGAATTTATATTCGTCATTTTCTATTGTTAACACATCTAAAAAATAATCATCATTACTAAAACGTCTCATTTCTACTTGTTTCCCTTCAACTCTTATATATATTCGGTCATTAACTCTGAAGCGTATAAATTCTCTAAGCCTTTTATCTAGAGCCATTTTATTTATTAGTACAGAACTAACTCCATAATTTATTAGAGTTGAATAAAAGGTGTCGCCAGATTTAACGATTATTTTAGTTTCTTCAGGTATAGAAAGATCATAATCAGCAGATTCTAAAGAAATTTCTTCGACCGTAAGTTCCAATTCATTCTCGAAGTCTCTGGTTTCTGCATCAGTTGCAATAAGCAGAATAAAAATAGCAGGAACTATTAAGATGGTAAGAATTAATTTTAAATGCGAGCCTGTGTACATGTTCTGATATTATATTAAAAAGCTTATGAATGACTTTAAAAAACAATTAGAAATTATAAAACAA
>PBXH01000053.1 GCA_002727535.1 Gammaproteobacteria bacterium
CAGGATGGATACAATTCACCTGATAATCAAAATTTTAAGATCGTTGATATGGATCAAGTGCTTAAAAAAAAAGTGATGAATCCTGGCTCGACAGACTAAAAACATTTAGTTCAGAAAATCCAGTTCTAGCCCCTTTATTACTTACTCTTTTAGGTTTTCTCGAATCTTTTGTTCTTAGCGGAGTATTATTTCCTAGTTTATTTCTATATTTACTTGCTGTTTTCTTATATTTAGAAGGCATTTCTAATATTTATTTGATAACCATCTTCGCTTATATAGGTTCTTTTTCTGGAGATCAGTCTAGCTATTTAATGGGCAGAATCTTTGGAACAAAAATTATGAATTGGAATTTTTTTGAAAGACATAAAGACAGGGTTGAAAAAACTAAAAACTGGTTTGATAAGTATGAATTTGGAGCTATTTTACTTGGACGGATGACTCCAAGCATAAGACCTTTTGCACCTTTCTTTGTCGGCACATTTAGACTTGATTATAAGCGGTTCCTTATATTTGATTTAATTGCTTGTACCGTTTGGGCATCGGGGTTAGTGCTTTTGGTTGTATTATGGGAATATATAGCTAACCTTTTTTAATATGATTGGATATTTGAGCTTAATACTTTTAATAATTTTAGTTGTTCTTTTGGTCTATTATTTTTTTACAGAAAAACCAAATGGCTTCTTTAGAAGCTTTTTAGTTAAATTTTCTGCTTTGTTATTAACCATAATATGCGTCTATTTGTTTATTAGGCTTTTCAGATTTGTAATTTAATGGAAGATTCACTATTTACTAAAATAAGAAAGGGCGATATACCTGGAAAAATTGTTTATGAAGATGACCTTTGCTTTGCGATTGAAGATATCAATCCACAAGCCCCAGTACACATACTTATTATTCCAATAAAAGAAATTGAGAAAGTTTCCGATGCTTCTGAGAAAGATATAAATCTCTTAGGGCACCTATTGCATGTATCTAAAAAAATAGCCCATGACCATAGCCTAGAAAATAACTATAGATTAATTATCAATAATGGTGCTGGCGCCGGACAAAGCGTATTCCATATACATGTACATCTTTTAGGGGGCAGGAGCTTAGATTGGCCTCCAGGCTAAACAAAAGTTGAGCCAACCAAAAGTATCAAAACAATAAGCCCGATCACACCAAAAAAGATTACGATATTTCTAATAAGTGTTTTATCATCTTCCATAATAAAATTTTATATTTATTAATATGACTCGCATAGAGCCTTATAGCGACAAAGACGTTAAATCTGTTTTAGAAGATCTTCTAAAAGATGAGCAATTTTTAACATTTATTAAGGATAATTTAAATTCTTCGACTTCTAAATTTCTGTCTATCCCAGGTTCTAAATTCTTAGCTTTACAGCTTTTTAAATCAAAAGTTCGAAATATTGATACGATTAAGGCTTTTCAAGATCAAGTAAAAATCGTTCTAAGAAGCGTAATTGATAAGACAATGGACGAATTTAATTTTACAGGTGTAGATCAACTTGATATAAGCAAACCCTATCTTTTTATAGGCAATCATAGAGACATTACACTTGATTCTGCGCTATGTAATCATGCCATTGACTCTATTGGTCTTGATACAACGCATAATGCTATTGGAGATAATTTAGTAAGCATAAAGTGGATGGGCGACTTATTAAGACTAAATAAAAGTTTTGTTATCTCAAGAAAAGGTGAATCAAAAAAAGATATTTATAACAATTTATTTAAAGCATCAAATTTCATTAAAGATGTATTAGATTCTGGAAAGCATGTTTGGATTGCACAAAGACAGGGAAGAGCAAAAGATGGAATTGATAAGACGGATCCTGCTGTCTTAAAAATGCTACATATAGCTTTAAGAAAAAATATTGACTTTGAAAATTTAACAAAATATTACAACCTTATTCCATGTTCAGTTTCATATGAATTTGATCCTTTAGCTAAAGAAAAGGCTAAACAGAAGGTAGGGGAAGAAAACAAACAGGAGGAAGATGATATAAAGCATATTTTTAAAGGCATCATGGAGCCTAAAGGTTTCGTACATTTAAGCTTAGGAGAACAAATTAAGGGTAGTTTTTCTCCTGATGAGTTAGCTAAAGAAATAGATAGATCGATTCTTAGCAATTATAAAATTTGGGAATCTAATATGTATGCTTTCAAATATCTCTATGAACAAGTCGATGATGGTGACTTTCCAAGAGCTAGTAATTACTTTAATGATTTAAGAACTTCAATGACGAACAAAGAGTTAGAATATATAATGATGCAATATGCAAATCCTTTGGTTGCTAAAGGGGAATTAAATAATGAGTGAAGATCAATTTTATAAATCAAAAGAGAATTCTGAGGATTCGTCTTCAGATGCATTAGTTGCCTTAGTTATAATAATCTGCTGTGTTTTAGCAGCTACTATTTATGTGAGTTCTTTGTGAGTCTAGATATAAAAGATCTCTTTAATATAAAAGACAAAATAGCTGTTGTTACTGGTGGTTCTAGAGGTATAGGCGAAATGATAACTTCTGGATTTCTAGCGAACGGTGCAAAGGTATATATAACTGCAAGAAAAGAAGAAGCTCTAATTACTAAAGCTGAAGAACTTAGTAAAGAATATAATGCTGAATGCATACCTTTTTGCTCTGATCTATCAAAAGAAGAAGGCATTAATAGCCTTGTTGAATTCTTAGCTGATAAAGAACCGGAAGGTATTGATTTTCTAATTAATAATGCTGGAGCTGCGTGGGGAGCGCCTTTTGATGAATATCCAGTTGATGGTTGGGATAAAGTTGTAGATATAAATCTTAAAAGTCCCTTTTTCTTAACTCAGAAATTTGCAAAAATGCTTGAAAAAAGAGGAAATTCTGAAGATCCCTCAAGGATTATAAATATAGCCTCCATCGATGGAATAGGGGTTTCTAATATGTCTGACACTTATGCTTATTCAGCATCTAAATCAGGTATTATTCATTTAACCAAACATCTAGCTAAAACATTAGTTGAAAGAAATATTATCGTAAATGCTATTGCGCCAGGTCCTTTTGATAGTCACATGTTAGGAAAAGCAGTTAATTTTGATTATGGTTTTATTGCAGAAATGAATCCTAGAAAAAGAATAGGCACTCCACAAGACATGGCAGGATTATGCATTTATTTATGTTCAAGAGCTGGTGCATACACAGTTGGTGAAACTGTTACTTGTGATGGTGGATTAGTTACAACTCGTTAATCTAGATTTGATAGATAGTGTTCAACATCTAATGCAGCCATACATCCAAAACCAGCGCTAGTTACTGCTTGTCTGTAGTTATAGTCTGCTACATCTCCAGCTGCAAAAACACCTGAAATTGAAGTTGCAGTAGAACCTATGTCAAAACCTGTTTTAGTGACAATATAGCCATCTTTCATGTCTAATTTATCCTTAAAAATATCTGTATTAGGTGTGTGTCCTATAGCTATAAAAACTCCTTCTACTGATAAATTGCTTTCACTACCATCATTATTAAGAATAACTATTCCTGAAACTGCATCGCCTCCAGTAACTTCTTTTAGTGTAGAGTTTAGAATTAATGATATTTTTCCTTCTTCAACTTTTTTAAAAACTCTATCTTGTAAAATTTTTTCCCCTCTAAATTCATCTCTTCTATGAATTAAGTGTACTTTTGAGCAGATATTGCTTAAATATAAAGCTTCCTCTAAAGCAGTATTTCCACCGCCTACAACTGCAACTTCTTGATCTTTATAAAAAAATCCATCACATGTAGCGCATGCACTAACACCTCTACCAAGAAAGGCTGCTTCGCTATCTAGGCCTAGGTACTTTGCGCTAGCTCCAGTCGCAATAATTAAACTTTTTGTTTCGTAAGTATCTTTTTCTCCATGCAAAACCAATGGGTGGCTAGAAAAATCAACGCTTTTAACATAATCAGTACGAATATCTACATTGTATTTTTCTGCATGTTTCTTCATGCGAACCATGAGATCAGGGCCTTGAAGATCTTCAAAATCACCAGGCCAATTTTCAACTTCTGTTGTAGTTGTTAGTTGGCCGCCAACTTCCAAACCAGTTATCAGGAGTGGTTTTAAATTTGCTCTAGCGGCATAAACAGCTGCTGTATAACCCGCTGGACCTGAACCTAAAATTACTAATTGTTGTTCCATAGTTTTTTACCTAAAAACAAGAGTACTTGTGGTTTTTTAGTTACAATATCTTAGCATGTCAATTGATAGAATCTATAGAGAGTTTTCTGGTATTGCTCTAGTAATTTTTTCTTTATTTCTATTTGTAAGTTTATTTACATTTACAGCATATGATAATGTGCAAACTTTCGATAATGATAGAGGTTATACCAATAGTCTTGGTTACCTAGGAGCATTGTTTTCATCAACACTTTTATTACATCTAGGTTATGCATCTTATTATTTTGCCTTAGTCTTATCTTATTTTGGAATAATGTTATTTATTTCAAAATCTTCATCCGATATTTTTGAACGCATTAATCTTTTTAACAGGTTTTTAATTAGCATGATTTCAGTTTTTCCTCTTGCAATGTTTTATGGAGCTTTTTTTGGCACAATGTATCCTGAGATTCAGATAACTCATCCTCTTCAATCACCCTATCCAGTTGGTTCTGTACCTGATGGAAGTGGAGGGTTAGCAGGAGAGAACTTAATAAGTTCTTTTGAGGTATATTTAGATGTTTTTTGGCTTGGAGCTATATCAATTATTTTCTTTCTTGCCTTACAGTACTTTGTATTTTTTGATGCTATTAAGTTTATAAGTTCACGTAGTGGTAAAAAAGTTCAAAAAAAGGATAAAGTTCCCGAGAAAAAATCCGTTATCAAAGAAGTTGTAAAGTCAAAAACGCCTTCTAAGACTGAAACAAAAAAACCTTTAGCTTCTGAACCTGAAGTGCAAATAAAAGAACAAAAAGATTTTCTAGATCTCCTTGACCAAAAAATTGATGAATCTGCCGATGTTACAAAAGAATATTTAGAAGATTTATCAAGCAATCTAGTCATTAAATTAGAGGAATTTGGTATAGAAGGAAAGGTAGAGGACACATTACCAGGTCCTGTAATTACACGTTTTGAAATCAATTTAGCTCCAGGCACTAAAGCCAGCCAAGTTACAAATATTGCTAATGATCTTGCTAGGTCTTTAGCAGTAAAGAGCGTAAGAGTTGTAGAGGTTATAGAGGGAAAATCTTCAATAGGAATAGAAATTCCAAATCCAAAAAGAAAAGTTGTTACTTTGTATTCAGCATTACACGAACACTCTAAAGAGTCACTTAAGCCTCTTGAATTCTGCATAGGAAAAGATATTGCTGGGGAGAGTTCAAAAATTGACTTACAACAACTTCCGCATTTATTAATTGCTGGAACTACAGGTTCAGGTAAATCTGTTGGAGTAAATTCTGTTCTTCTAAATTTATTAAGAAATAATTCACCTGAAGATTTAAGACTCCTATTGATAGACCCTAAGATGCTTGAGTTATCAGTTTATGACGATATACCCCATTTAATAACCCCTGTTGTTACAGATATGCAAAAGGCAGCAAATGGCCTTAATTGGTGTGTTAAGGAAATGGATAAAAGGTATAAGTTAATGTCTGCTTTAGGTGTGAGAAGTCTAGAAAGTTATAATCAAAAAGTACTCAAACTTAATTCAATTTCTCAAGACATAAAAGAAAAACTACTAGAAATTAATGATGGTGAAATTGAGCCATTACCTTATATCGTCATAGTAATCGATGAGTTAGCAGACTTAATGATGGTTGCTGGTAAAAAGGTTGAGCAATTAATATCACGTCTTGCACAAAAAGCTAGAGCATCAGGAATGCATTTAGTCGTTTCTACGCAAAGGCCTTCTGTAGATGTAATTACTGGATTAATAAAAGCAAATATACCATCAAGAATTTCCTTTCTTGTTTCATCAAAAATTGATTCACGAACTATCTTAGACCAAGGAGGAGCTGAACAATTGCTGGGTAAAGGCGATATGCTTTTTGTTGAGCCTGGTACATCCATACCTAAAAGAATACATGGTGCATTTGTAAGTGATGATGAAGTACAAAAAATTGCTAAATATTTAAGGGAAACAGGAAAACCTAGCTATATAGAAGAAGTCATCAAATCTATTGAGGTGCAAGAATTATCAGAAGACTCTGAAATCGATGATGACCTATATAACGAAGCTGTTGAATTTGTTATTGAAACTAGAAGAGCTTCTATTTCTTCAGTTCAAAGAAAATTTAGAATTGGATACAATCGTGCAGCGAGACTCATAGAAACAATGGAAGAAAATGGAATAGTTTCTCCAATGAATTCTAATGGCTCAAGAGAAGTTCTTTAATGAGAATTATTTTATTATTTATATCTTCCTTCATATGGTCTCAAGATCTTTCTGATCTACTCCTAAAGAATCAAAAATTTACTACAGATATCATTATTATTGATGCTGACTCAATAGTTTCAAAAGGCTCTATGTCTTATGTAGACGGAGATTTTGTTTACTTAACTAAACATCCTAGCAAACAAGTCTTAGCTGGATTAAAAGACAAATTATTTATTCAAGATGATGATTTTAAACAAGTGATGATATACGACGATGATGATTCTTTTCTTATTAAAAAATTACTACTTAATAAATATGATTATGTAGAACTTTCATGTAAATCTAAATGCTACAAATTAGATATTAATGATGAGCGCATAAGCGAAGCGATTATAATTTTTAAAAATGATCTTTTATATGAGATGCATATAATGGATTTTCAAAATAATAAATTTTTAATTAATTTTGAGAATTTTCTTCATGAATCATCTAATATTACCTATGTGCCCCCTGATGGATACGAAATAATTACTAATGATTGATTTAATAGATTTAAAAGAAAATTTAGAATCTTATAAAAAGGGTCTCTCTGCAAAAGGTTGTGATATAGACCTTGAAGATTTGCTAAATAGAAGCACACAAAAAAATGCAATTCAAGCTGAATTAGATCAGCTGAAAAGTCAAAAAAATAACTTATCTAAAGAAATAGGCGCATTAACTGCTAAAGGTGAAGATATACAAGAATTAAAAGGTAAGTCAGAAAATTTAAGTAAAAAAATTGATTCACTTCAAAGTGAGTTTGACCTCCTTAAATCTGATCTTGATTTAATTATTTTACAAATACCTAATTTACCAGATAAAGATGTTCCTATCGGACAAGATGAATCAGACAACAAAGAAATTAATAAAAAGATTTTTACGCAAATGAAGGATGGGTTGGATCATGTTGAAATCGGCGAAAAATTAGGTTTACTTGATTTTGATCTAGCGAATAAATTAAGTGGCTCAAGATTTGTGGTCTTAAAAGGCAAATTAGCTGAGCTCCAAAGAGCTCTAATTCAATTTATGTTGGATGAAGCTAAAAATAATGGTTACGAAGAAATATATGTGCCTTTAATAGTAAATTCCGATTCATTAATAGGAACAGGACAGTTGCCTAAATTTGAAGAAGACCAGTTTAAAGTTGGTGAAGGCAAATATTTAATTCCTACAGCAGAAGTTCCGCTTACAAATCTGCTTAGAGATGAAGTGGTAGATGCATCTGAGCTGCCAATTAAATTAACTGCCCATACACCATGTTTTAGAGCTGAAGCAGGAAGTTATGGAAAAGACACAAGAGGCATGATTCGACAACACCAATTTGAAAAAATTGAAATTGTTAAATTTACGGATCCGTCTAAATCAGATGAAAGTCTTGATGAGCTTCTTTCCGATGCTTCTAAAATACTCGATAAATTAGAATTATCCTATCGTCATGTGGTCCTATGTACCGCAGATCTAGGCTTCTCAGCCGCTAAAACAATTGATATAGAAGTATGGCTCCCAAGTCAAAATTGCTTTAGAGAAATATCATCTTGTTCTAACTTTAGAGATTTTCAGTCTAGGAGAATCAATGTAAGAATTAAGGATGGTAAGAAGAAATTTTATCCTCACACATTGAATGGTTCCGCATTAGCAGTTGGAAGAACTCTTTTAGCAATTATTGAGAATTTTTACGAAAACGGTGTAGGAGTCCATATTCCAAAGGTTTTAAAAGATTATCTAGATTTTGATCTGATCGAAGAAAAAAAATAATTCACATATATTTCACATAACCGTTAAAACTTCTTCATGTTTAGTTATAGAATATAGAAATATCGAATTTTGAGGTAACTATATGAAAAAAATTCTTTTATCGCTCAGTCTAGCGATATTTTCGTTTTATGCGATATCCCAAGTTGATGTCCGATCAGGTATCAAGGGATACGTGACCGATTCTTCAGGTCCTGTTTCAGGGGCTGCAGTAGTCGTAGTATATGTACCAAATGGTTCTACCAGTAATGCACTTACAGGAGCAGATGGTGAGTTTAGTTTTAATAACTTAGCACCCGGCGGTCCTTACAGCGTAACGGTAACTAAAGCAGGTTATTCTGATGCAAGCGCAACAGCTGTTTACACTAAGTTTAGTGAAGTATCCAGTGTTGACGTTTTTCTAGCAGCAGAATTTGAAGAAGTTGTTGTTAGCGCCTCCGCTCTTGAAAGTACCATTAGATTTGGGAATGGAACTGTATTTGGTGAAGATGTAATTGATGGCATGCCATCATCAGATAGAGGTATTCAAGATGTTGCAGCATTAGACCCAAGGGTTGCTGTAGATCAATCTGAAGACTTCTTCTCACTATCAGTTATGGGTAGTAACCCTAGAACAAATGATATTACCATTGACGGTGTTTCTGTTAATGATGCATTTGGTCTTAATGATAGTGGTCAACCAACATTGAGAAACTCATTCTCAATTGAAACTGTTAAGCAGATTTCAGTTGATATTGCTCCATTTGATGCTTCTAGAGGAGGCTTTGTTAGTGGTAGTGTGAATGCTGTTACAAAATCTGGAACAAATGAACTTGAAGGTGACTTCTATGTTTATAACAGAAATGAAGACATGGTTGGGGATGACGCAAATGGAAATGAACCAGGTGTCTTTACAGAAGATACAATGGGCTTCAGTCTTGGCGGTCCAGTAGTGAAAGATAACGTTTTCTTCTACTTTAACTATGAAAAGTTTGAGCAAGTTTATCCAGCTTTTTATGGACCTGATGGAAGTGGAGCAACACTAGAAGCTTACTATGTAACTCAAGCTCTAGTGGATAGGGTTAGAGCATCAGCTCAAAGCTTATATGGTTTTGATCCAGGTACTTACGATACAGAACAAAACAATGTTTCAGAGAATACGTTTGTTAAGTTGAACTGGCTTCTGAATGATGATCATGAAGTTGAAGTTTCTTACATCGATACTACGTCAAACTTGGTTAAAGTAAGAGGGCAACCACCTTATGGTTTCTCACTAGACAGCCAATGGTACGACGATAAGCAAGGTGTAGAAGTAATGACTTCAAAGTTATTCAGTAACTGGAGTGATAAGTTTTCTACTCAGATAGTTATGTCAACTAGAACACAAACAGATAATCAAGATCCTTATAGAGGAGATAACTTCCCATCAGTGGCTATTGCTATAAATAATGCAGATGGAAGTTGTACTGGAAGTTCAAACTGTACTAACCCATTTAGAACTATTTGGGGTTCAGCAAGATCTGGTCAGTACGAAACTCTAAGAATTGGACAAGATCAATTCAGATACAACAATGAACTTAAGGTTGAATCAGAAGCATTCTCATTTAAAGGTTTTTATGCACTTAGTGCTAATCACGACCTAAGCTTTGGTTATGAAATGACTGAAGATGACATTTATAACTCATTTAGAGTTTGTGGTGGTGGTTGTTATGGTTTCTCAGGCATAGATCAATTTGAAGCAGGTACTCCTACTTACTACCTATTAGAAGGTGGTGTTGGTGGTGTCATTAACGGTGATGCTGTTAATTGGGTACTTGAGAAAGAGACTATGTATTTCCAAGATGATTGGAGAGTAAACGATAAATTAAATCTTTTAATGGGTGTTAGAGTTGATAACACTACAACTAATAATACGCCTAATGCTAACGCTGATTATTTTGCAGCTACAGGCTACAGAACTGACGTTGGAATTGATGACCAAGTAGTTCAACCAAGATTTGGTTGGGATTATGATGCTACTGACATGTTTATGGATTACTTCTTAGGTGGTAGAACATATGATTGGCTGCCTATAGAATCTGTTCAAATGCGTGGTGGTTATGGTCTATTTGTAGGTAGATTACCAAGCGTTTGGGTTTCAAACTCATGGAGTAATGATGGTGGAGTCAATAAAGCTGAATTTGAAGCTTTCACATTTAGTGGACAACCTATCGACGGTGTTATGTTTGATCCTAATTCTAATGATCAGAGTAGAGCTACAAGACTTTCATCTTCAGCTGGTGGTGATGTTAATTCACTAGACTCTGATTTTGGTCTTCCTTCATCATGGAGATTTGCTCTTGCATTTGATATTGACCTAGCAAATGGTTGGTTCTATGGAGTTGAATTTAATCATGATGATGTTGATAGAGCTTTTGCTTATATCGACCCAGCATTAGAAGGTAATGTTGCAGGTACTCTACCAGATGGTAGAACTTACTATAACAATAGTGAAGGAGATCTTCACACAACTTGGACAGACAAAGGTCAAACAAGATCATGGTCTCACAAGTTGTCAAAATCTTTCTTAGATGACAAGCTAAAAATGTATGTTTCTTACTCAAATACTGATGCAAGAGATGTATTCGCAGCAGGTTCATCTACTCAAGGTTCAAACTATGGTAAGTATGCAACATGTAATAACCAGTTCTATCCAAATCTTTGTACAAAACCTTCTCTATGGGGAAGAGATGAAAGATGGGTTGGAACTTTAGATTACACAGCAGAAATCTTTGGTGCTGAGAACCCAACTAGATTTTACTTATTCTGGAAGAGAGAATCTGGAAGAAGATTTAGTTATACCTATGACGACAATATCATAGGCGATGGTTATAGAGATGAAAGAGACCTATGGTACGTTCCAACTGGTCCAGGAGATCCTCTAGTATCATTTAGTGATGATACAGGAGATGCATTCTATGCTTATGTAGATAAGTATTTAAGTTCTTATAAAGGTCAAGTAGCTCCGGCTAATGGCTTTATGGCTCCTTGGATAACAAGAATGGATCTTAAGATCACTCAAGAACTAGCTTTACCTCAAGGAAACTTGTTAGGTGATACTAAGGCAGAGCTGTTCCTTGATATCTATAACTTTGGAAACCTATTAGACGAAGATAACGGTCAAATTTATGACGCTGGTTATCTTGGTGTAACAAAGAGTATGGACGTAGACATCGTTGATGGTGCATACGTTTACTCAAACTTTGATGATGGACATCTACGTTACAGAAACGGTGCTAGATTTGTCTCATCATGGAAGATGATGCTCGGGTTTAAACTAAGTTTCTAATAGTAATTCGATATTTAAAAGGGTAGCTTCGGCTACCCTTTTTTTTTACTCAAAATAAATAACAGGTATAATGTGGAATGCAAAAAATTCCTACTATTTCATTCAATGATCTAAAAGATAGAAATTCAGATGTATTAGAGTTTCTAACAAGAACATTAGAAAATAATGGCTTTTTTATCATTAATGACCATTCCATTGATAAAAATCTAATTGAGAAAGTATTTTCAGTGGCTGAAGATATATTTAGCCTTCCTTACGAAACAAAATATAAGTATCACGTAAAAGGATCTAATGGCGCTAGAGGGTACACTCCTTATGGAATAGAGACTGCATTAAACGAGAAAGTTGCCGATCAAAAAGAGTTTTGGCATCAGGGTTCAACCACCAATAAAACTTTAATGCCTAATCTATACATGGATGAAGTTGAAGATTTTGATGTACTGGATACTTTGTATAGTGAATTTGAAAAAATGGGTTCTGAAGTGCTTAAAGCTTTTAGTAACTTTGATATAGATTACAATGCTGATTTAGTTGATTCAGCTGTTGATGGCAATTCAATTCTTAGATTAATTCATTATCCTGCAACAGAAGGAGGTAATGAGCATCGAGCTAGAGCTCACAGTGATGTAAACCTTATTACTCTTTTAATCGGTGGTAATGAAGCAGGTCTAGAGGCTCAAGATAAACAAGGTAATTGGGTAGAATGTAGTTGTGATGTAGGTGAAATAATTTGCAATATAGGAGATATGCTTGAAATTATGTCAAACGAGAAGCTTACAAGCACTCCTCATAGAGTAATTGCGAAGGGCAATGAAAATAAAGCAAGATATAGCATTCCATTCTTTTTACATCCAAGGCCAGAGATTGTTTTAAATAAAGAAGGGGATCTAACAGCTGAAATATTTTTAGACAAACGAGTTCAAGATATTAAACTTAAATAAATGTATTACTTACAAATTATATTAGGCGCCATAATACTTACAGCCATTGCTGTACCACTTTCTAATAACTATAAGGCTATAAAAGTTAAAAATATTGTCGCTGCTATGGGTGCTATGGTTCTATTTGCTTTTATTCTGCTTAACCCTTATGTCGCAGGTTTTTTTGAAGTAATTAGTGCAGGTGTTGCAAAACTATCGTCTGCAACTGCTGAAGGGACTACTTTTGTATTCGGAAGTTTATTTGAGAATAATCCCTTTGTTTTCGCTTTGAATGTTCTTCCTTTAATAATCGTAATGGCAAGCATTAGTGCTCTGTTATGGCATTGGAGAATACTGCCATTAGTAATTAAAGGTTTTTCTTACGTTTGCGAAAAACTCTTTGGATTAGGTGGACCAATATCTTTTGGGGCTGCAGCTAATATTTTTGTTGGCCAGGTAGAGGCCCCATTATTTGTAAGACCTTATCTATCAAAAATGAGTAAAAAAGAATTATTAATTTTGATGACAGCTGGTATGGCTACAATTTCTGGATCAATAATGATTGCTTTATCTGAGGTATTGGTTAATCAATTTGAAGGCATAAATACAGTACAACACTTCTTAACAGCTTCCATATTATCTGTGCCAGGAGCAATAATGTATGCCGAAATAATGTATCCATCTGAAGAGATCACGCATCAAATAGAGGACATAAAAGAAGAAAAAATATATTCAGGATCAATGGATGCTATCACCAAAGGAACTAAAGATGGTTTAAGCATAGCTGTAAATGTTGCTGCTATTCTAATCTCAGTTTTAGCTCTTGTATCAATAGTAGATGGGATTCTTGGTTTGCTGTCTACAGATCTATCTTTACAGAAAATACTAGGTTACATTTTCACTCCTATTAGTTGGTTAATGGGTGTGCCTTGGTCAGAAGTTTCTGGTGCTGCTGAATTACTTGGCATAAAGATTGCTACTAATGAATTTGTTGCCTACATACAATTAGGAAGTTTAGATCCAGCATTATTTTCAGATAGAACAAAGGTAATCGTTCTTTATGCTCTCTGTGGTTTTGCTAACTTTTCAAGTGTAGGAATATTGATATCTGGAATAGGTTCTATGGCACCTGAAAGGATACCAGACCTAATACAAGTATCTGGTAAAGCTTTAGTAGGAGCTACTTTAGCTTCATGCCTAACCGGATTAGTTGCTGGCTTATTTGTTTAGATAAGATTAGTTAATTTTCTGTAGTGCTTTCTGCAAAAAACCTTATATTTGTCGCCACCAATATCTATCTGTTGGCCTTCTGTGACTATCTTGCCATCTGTATATCTAGCTATCATGGTTGCTTTTCTTGCACAGCCTTCATACTCACAGATAGTCTTTAGTTCAACCAGAGTATCGGCATATGCCAATAAAGCTGCACTACCTGAAAATAGATCGCCCCTGAAGTCTGTTCTAATGCCATAACACATGACAGGTATATTTAATTTGTCGCAGACTAAACACAATTCTTTTACTTGTTTGTTTGTTAAAAATTGAGCTTCATCAACCAATATACAGGCTATTTTTTCATCTTTTTTATCAAGAAAATACTTATCAAATTCAAAAGATTCTTCAAATATATTCGCTTTTTTTTCTAAACCTAAACGAGAATGTATAGCGCCGTGATACATATCTGCATCTGCCTTAGGTGTAAAAAGGTAAGTTTTTAATCCTCGTACTTCGTAGTTGTGATTTGATTGTAAGAGGGAGGTTGATTTCCCTGCATTCATAGTTGAATAATGAAAGTGTACTTTAGCCAAACCTATTCTTTATCCTTTTTAAATAGATTTTTAATAGAAATCCCTTTTGGTCTTGCTTCAAGAAAAATATAGATAGTAAAAAAGGCTAGGCTTGCTAGTAATACGTAAAGTCCATCCATGAGCATATTGTAAATGTTTTCGAATACTATGCATAAAAATTATTTCAATAAGTAGTTATTTTATTTCTATGAAGTAAAATGTTTTTTATGGGCATTAATAAGTTACTATCAATTTTATTTACTATAGCCTTTGTAGCTGCTTGTGGAGGAGGAGGCGGTTCTTCTGCACCTGAGCCAGCACCGACACCAGCACCGACACCAGCGCCAACGCCAGCGCCAACGCCAGCACCGACACCATCAACTCTTTTTAATAGGGATATTTACATTGGGACTGTCAATGCAGATGAATATGATAGAGATGCGCAATACCCAACCTGGGATGATACTGATAATGATTGCCTATCAAATAGGCATGAAATTTTGATAGCTCAACACGTTGATGATGATGCCTCTAATCCACTAGTTTATAGAGAAGATGGATGCCTTATTCTTACTGGTAAGTGGTATGACCCATATGATGACACTTATTATTACAGTGCATCAGATGTGCAGATTGATCATGTTGTTGCTCTGTTTGAAGCACATAATAGTGGTGCCTTTGCTTGGACATCAACTGAGAAAAGATATTTTGCAAATACAGGAGATAAATTTCCTGGGACTTTGCCTGAGACATCGCATGAATTTCTTGCAGTAGGAGCAGCATCAAATCAATCAAAAAGCAGTTATGATCCAGTAGACTGGATGCCCAACAACACTAGTTTTCATTGCACCTATTTAAAAAAATGGGTTGAAATTAAATACATTAATAATCTTTACTTTGATCAAGATGAATTTGATTTCATAAAAGGAGAGGAAGCTAATTGTGATGACTCTATCTTGCCAGAGCTACCCCCAAATCCCGAAAGCACATATACAGTAACTGTCGTAAGCACTAGTAATGGTAACAAGTTCTATATCGATGGAGAGGCAAATAAAGAACTAACTCTTAAAAGAGGATCTGTATACGAATTTGATATCTCCGCTTTTGATGGCCACCCCTTTCGTATAAGTGATATGAATGATGGGACACACTCAGGCGGTGATATTTATAATGATGGAGTAACAATCAATACAGATACTCTCACGTGGCAAGTTCCAGATGATTTAGTCAATGACACTATGTACTACTTCTGCACAGTCCATTCAGGCATGGCAGGTACTGGAAAGTTAAATATTGTTGATTAGATAGTTAAACTAATTTTATTTCACCAACGCCCATTCTTCCGTTATATTCTTCTACTGAAAATTCCACATTGTCATTTTCATCTAGAGTTTCTAGTCCACTTTTTTGAAGTGCACTAATGTGTACGAATACATCTTTAGAACCGTCTTCAGGTGCAATAAAACCGTAACCTTTTGAATTGTTAAAG